>JBKBSI010000271.1:0-3777 GCA_046291745.1 Pseudomonas sp.
GAAGCGATAGGGCTGGCTGATGCGCTCTACACCTTCGAAGGACAGGACCTTGAAGTCGTGGCTGATGCCGGGGATATCGAGAGTAAAGTCGGCCAAGTTGGCTGGGGTGAACATCCTATGTTCCTCATCGTCCAATAAAACGCGGATTATCGCAGACTTAGGTCATTTTACGGTGTGAGCCAGTAGGCAAAACAGAGAATTGAATGAACCACTCGTCTAATGAAAATGGTTTGAATTCAATGGGATAAGTGCGCAAAAAGTTGCGCAACCGGCGTGATAATAGCAAGGTAAGAGGCTCAAAAGATCAGGACCGGTGGGAGCGGCCGCCTGGCCGCGAATGAATTTGGCGGTAACGCCTGTCACCCTTCGCGTCGAGGCCGACGCTCCTACCGAGAGGGGTGGGTTAACTACGGAGGGGTCCCGACGGTTCAATACGGGTGTTGTGCGAGAATGGCAATGCTGGACGCTCCCGAGGCTGACCAATAAAGGGTAAGATCAAGCCATTGAACTAGTATCGACACAGGGAGACCGCATGCCTCAAGCCACTGTTATTGCCGGATTGGACAGCACTCGTCTAGCGCAGATCGGCGAACACCTGCAGCGCCATTACATCGATCCCGGCAAGTTGCCCGGCGCCTTGACGCTGGTTGCACGGCGCGGCGAGATCGCCTATCTGCAGGCCCAGGGACTGATGGACGTGGAGCGCGACAAACCGGTGCAACGCGACACCCTGTTCCGCATCTACTCGATGACCAAGCCGGTCACCTCCATCGCCCTGATGCAGCTCTACGAGCAGGGCCGTTTTCTGCTCGATGACCCGGTACACAAGTACATTCCGGCATGGAAGAACCTGCGCGTGTACAAGGCTGGCATCCATCCGCAGTTCATGACCACCGCGCCCAACCGGCCGATGAGTATTCGCGACCTGCTGACCCATCAGGCAGGGTTGACCTATGGCTTCATGAATCGCACAAATGTGGATGCTGCCTACCGCGAGTTGCGCCTGGACGGCGGCAGCGGCCACACCCTGGAACGTCTGGTGGATGAGCTCTCTCGCCTGCCCCTGGAGTTCTCCCCCGGCACGGCCTGGAACTACTCGGTAGCTACCGACGTAGTTGGCTATCTGGTTCAGGTATTGTCAGGCCTGAGCCTTGATGAGTATTTTGCCGAACACATCTTCCGCCCGCTGGGCATGACCGACACCTTTTTCACCGTACCCGCAGATCGAATCGAGCGCTTTGCTGCCTGCTACCAGTGCCAGCCGGGTGATCGCTTCAGCCTGCAGGACGATCCGCACAATTCAAGCTTTGCCCGCGCCCATGGCTATCTGTCCGGCGGCGGCGGCCTGGTTTCCTGCATTGACGATTACGATCGCTTCAGCCAGGCCCTGGCCAATGGCGGCGCGCTCGATGGCGCACGCATCATCGGCCGCAAAACCCTGGAGTTCATGCGTCTGAACCACCTGCCGGGCAATCAGGATCTGCCCGGCGTATCCGTGGGTGCATTCAGTGAGACGCCCTACGAGGGTTCAGGCTTCGGGCTGGGCTTTTCGGTCAAGACCGACGTAGCCAAATCCCAGACCATAGGCTCGGTTGGCGAGTACGGCTGGGGTGGCATGGCCAGCACCAGTTTCTTTATTGATCCGCAGGAGGAGCTACTGATGGTATTCATGACCCAGTTGATCCCCTCCTCCAGCTATCCAATCCGCCAGGAACTGCGCGCCATCATTCATGGCGCGTTGGTGGACTAGTCTGCTGGCCTTTACAGGCTCAGGGATGTTCGACCCAGATCAGCTCCTCGGTATCGAAGCCCAGCTCGCTGGCGCGCTGGACAAAGGCCTGTCTGACCGAGTCGCTGACCTGCGGCTCGCGGGCCAGCAGCCACAGGTAGCCGGTATTGGGTCCTGAAACCCAGGCGTACTGATAGTCTTCCTGGTCCAGACCGAAGATCCCATAGGCGCCATAAAAGGGGCCGAAGAAGGACACCTTCAGATAACCAACATCCTCTGACTCAACGAAATAGGCCTTGCCCTCGGCCTCCTGCCACTCACTTTTCTCCGCCGAGAAACCGCGGTTAAGCACCCTGATACCGCCATCCTCACGCAGACTGTAGTCGGCAGTGACTCGACTCAGACCGCGCTCGAAGGAATGGTCAAGCCGGGCAATCTCATACCAGGTTCCCAGGTAACGCTCGGCGTCGAAGCCGGTTACCGGCTCCACGTCCTTCGGCAATTTCACACAACCCGCTAGCAACCCCAACAGTACCGCAAGACCTAGAACTCTGATAATCACACGCCTGTCCTTTTCCCATGTAGATACTCCAGCACCCGACCCATCAGCACCGTGGTCGCAGCCAGCTCTTCTGCTGGAATAGCCAGAAGCTGCTCAGGCGTTTGGACCCACTCCTCCGCCTGCAGTTCATCCAGGGATGCCTCAACAAAAGCGCGCACCAGCTCCGGTGTAGATTCCAGATGACACTGCAACCCGATGACCCGATCACGCCACTGGAATGCCTGATTGGCACAGGCGGCGCTGCTGGCCAGAGCTACAGCGCCCTCGGGCAAATCGAAGGTTTCGCCATGCCAGTGCAGCACCTTGACCTGCGCCGGAAAAACAAAGGTATCGGACTGGGCGGGAACCTGCCCCTCAATCGGGAACCAACCAATCTCCCGCTGGCGGTTTGGATAAACCTGGCTACCCAGCACATTGGCAATCAACTGAGCCCCAAGGCAGACGCCCAGCACCGCTACGCCCTGGTCGATGGCCTCGCGGATAAAGGCCTTTTCTGCGACCAACCAGGGGAATTCCTGCTCGTCATTCACGCTCATCATGCCGCCCATAACGACCAGCAGGTCCAAACCTGAGACCTCCGGCAGCGCTTCGCCGCAATAGAGGCGGGTTGCGGTCACATCATAGCCCTGACTTTCCAGCCACGGACGAATGCTGCCAAGACGCTCGAAATCAGCATGTTGCAAGTAATGCGCACGCATAAACCACCTCGAATCAGTAACCGGAATTGGCTGAGGAGTCCGCCAAAAAAGGATCGTAGACGGCTAGTGTAATACTGCTGGAATTTGCCTGGTAGGCTAGCTGGGAAACTGCAGAGGCTTGCTTGAATACATCTCCTTGTCGGCCAGACTGAATAGCAGCTCGATATCCTGTGCATCCTCGGGATAAAGCGCAGCACCGACACTCATGCCGATACTCACCTGCTCGCCGGATGCCAAGCGTATGGGACGTAGTACCTGGCGTAGCAGTTTCTGACGTACCACAGTGACTGCAGGCCTTGTAGTCGTGGACTCCAGCACCAATACAAATTCGTCGCCACCGACCCGGGCAACCGTATCGATATCACGCAGTGTCGCCTTCAGCCGCTTGGCCACTTCGACCAGCACCTGGTCACCGGCCTGGTGGCCGAGGCTGTCGTTAATGCTCTTGAAACGATCCAGGTCAATCATCATCAGGGTAAAGCCACTACCATTGCGCTGCGCCCGGCGCAGGGCGCCGTCGAGCCGGTCACTGAGCAGTTTGCGGTTCGCCAGGCCGGTCAGCGCATCGTGATTGGCCTGGCGCTCCAGCAACTGCTTGCTCAGTTGCAACTGGCTGTTGGCTTCCTTGAGCGCCTGGGTCCGTTCCTGCACTCGGCTTTCCAGCAAATGCTCATTCTCGCGCAGGGCCTCGACCATCCTGCGGTTTACCACCAGTGCTTCCTGCTGAGCCGCCTCCTGCTTGCGCTGAATAATATTGATGCGATCGGCCAGCGCCAGGGACAGCAGTA
>JBKBSI010000272.1:0-3771 GCA_046291745.1 Pseudomonas sp.
CACACATTGCCTGGCACTGCTGCTGTTCACGCTGATCCTGAGCGGATGCGCCGCACCCGCCCGGGTTGATCAAATGGCTATCCGACCCGACCTGCCTGCCAACCACCAGCAAAGCCCCCTTTACGGCAATCTTGTCGTAGGGCAGATAATGGGTGGCAAGGATACCAACCCGATGTGGGTCTCACAGGTCAGCAATGAAGACTTTCGCGCCTCTCTGCAAAGATCGCTGAGCAACGCCGGCCTCTTGGCCAGTAATGCGGATTCCAGTCAGTATGAACTGACCGCAAACCTGGACAATTTGCGCCAACCTTTTGTGGGTGCTTCGATCACTGTTTCGGCCAAAATTCACTACATACTGACGCACAAGCGAACAGGCGAGAAACATTTCGAACAGACCATAGATTTACCTTATACAGCGGCCTTCAACGCAGCACTTATAGGAACTGAGCGATTGCGCATCGCCAATGAGGGCGCCATCAGAACCAATATCGCTGAACTGATCCGTAGGCTGCATGCCCTTGAGCTCACTAACCTGACCTTGTAAATGCGAGCCAGAAAACGCAAAGACCCCGTACTCAGGCTGAGTGGTACAGCCTGAGTACGGGGTCTTTGTAACCACCAGAAAGCTTACTGCTCGTCCAGGAAGCGCTCTGCATCCAGCGCCGCCATACATCCTGCGCCAGCTGAAGTAATCGCTTGGCGATAGATATGGTCGGCCACATCACCGGCAGCAAACACACCCTCCACGCTGGTCGCGGTGGCATTGCCTTCGGTACCACTCTGGATCTTCAGATAGCCGTCCTTCATGTCCAGTTGGCCGACGAACAGATCGGTATTGGGCTTGTGACCAATCGCGATAAAGACGCCTGCAAGGGCAACATCCTCGGTACCACCGGCATTCAGAGCGATGCGCATACCGGTTACGCCGGTGGCGTCACCAAGCACCTCATTGAGGGTGGCATTGAGCTTCAGCTCGATCTTGCCCTCAGCAACGCGCGCCATCAGCTTGTCGACCAGAATCTTCTCGGCCCGGAAGGTTTCACGGCGGTGCACCAAGGTTACCTTCTTGGCGATATTGGCCAGATACAGCGCCTCTTCCACCGCAGTATTACCACCACCGATGACCGCCACCTCCTGATTGCGATAAAAGAAGCCATCGCAAGTGGCGCAGGCAGATACCCCCTTGCCCATGAACGCTTCTTCGGACGGGAGACCCAGGTATTGCGCCGAAGCGCCGGTAGCAATGATCAGCGCGTCGCACTGGTACTCGCCCTGATCACCCCACAGGGTAAAGGGACGCTTGGACAGATCGACCTTGTTGATATGGTCAAAGATGATTTCGGTCTCGAAGCGTTCGGCATGCTGACGCATGCGCTCCATCAGCGCCGGTCCCTGCAGCCCCTCGACGTCCCCCGGCCAGTTATCAACCTCGGTGGTAGTGGTCAGTTGACCGCCCATCTGCATACCGGTGAGCAGCACCGGCTTGAGGTTGGCGCGTGCGGCGTAGACCGCGGCGCTGTAACCGGCAGGGCCGGAACCAAGGATAATCAGACGACTGTGACGTACTTCGGACATGCTGCCTCCAGTGACACCGCAAACACGGTGTATTTAAAGTAGTAAGAGTGGTTCTCCACCCAAAAGAAAATTCAGAGCTTCTCGGCGTGCTCCGCCAGATAGGCGGCTACACCTTCGGCATCGGCACTCATGCCCTTTTGCCCCTTGCGCCAGCCCGCCGGGCACACCTCGCCGTGTTCTTCGGTAAACTGCAGCGCTTCGATCAGGCGAATCACATCGTCAACCTCACGCCCCAGGGCCAGGTTATTGACCAGTTGGTGCTGCACTATGCCTTCGCGATCGATCAGAAAAGTTGCGCGCAAGGCAACGCCATCCTCATGCTCGATGCCGTAAGCACGGGTAATCTCGTGTTTGACGTCGGCAACCATGGCGAAATCAACCGGGCCGATGCCGCCCTTTTCTACCGGCGTGTTGCGCCAGGCATAATGGGTGTACTGAGAATCGATGGAAACCCCTACTACCTCAACATCCAGCGCCTTGAATCGCGGCATGCGATTGTTGTGTGCGATGATTTCCGAGGGGCATACAAAAGTGAAATCCAACGGCCAGAAAAACAGCAGCACATAACGCCCGCGCAAGGCTTGCAGGCTGAAATCTTCGACCAGGGTGCCGTCAGCCAGCACGGCAGGCGCGATAAAATCGGGGGCGGGACGATTGACCAGTATGCTCATTATTGCTCCGGGTTTTCGGCTGCATGCATGTTAGGGCAGCGCATCGGGGTTGGATATTTCAAACACTATATCAGGCGCATAGTTTAACCCTATAGTGGTCGTTTTTCGGCTTGAATTGTGAGGGCAATACGTCATGTCGGACCTGCTTGAGCCGCTACGCGGTCCCGATTACCTGCAGCTAGGCTGGCAGCGCGTGCGCCAGCCCGGCATGCGCCGCTTTGTCATACTGCCGCTGATCATCAACCTGGCGCTGTTTGGTGCCCTGATCGGCTGGGGTATCACCCAGTTCAACCTGTTGATGGCCCGGCTGCTCGCCAGCCTGCCCGCATGGCTGGGCTTTATCGAATGGCTGTTATGGCCGATTTTTGCCCTGGCGATCCTGCTGGTGCTGTTCTTCGGCTTCAGCATGCTGGCCAACCTGATCGCTTCGCCGTTCTACGGCTTTCTGGCGGAACGCGTAGCCGAGCAGGAACGGGGCGTAGTCAGCCCGCCTACCTCCTACGCTGAAATCCTCAAAGCCATTCCGCGCAGTATTGGCCGTGAGTTGCGCAAAATCAGCTACTACCTGCCACGCCTCCTCGGCCTGTTGTTGCTGACTCTGGTACCTGTGGTGAACCTGCTCGCCTCGCCCTTGCTGCTGGTGTTTGGGGTTTGGATGATGGCGGTGCAATATATCGACTATCAGGCAGACAACGACCAGGTAAGCTTCATTGACATGCTGCGCTGGATGCGCGGCAGACGCGGATTGTCGTTGAGTTTCGGCCTACCGGTTTACATCGGCATGCTGATTCCATTGGTCAACCTGCTGATCATGCCCGCCGCAGTAGCCGGCTCTACCCTGCTATGGGTCAGGGAACGGCAGCACGGAAACAAATCTGCCATCAAACCGTAATCAGCCCATCATCCATACTGGTGATACTGCCAGTATGAACTCTGCCGACGATGGACACAGGCGCTTTGCGCTGGTAACCGAAACCTACGCCCCCCAGATCAATGGCGTGGCCAACACCCTGGCTCGACTATCAGACGGCCTGCGTCAGCGCGGCCATGCCATGCAGTTGATACGCCCGGCCCAACAGGGTGAGGGGCCCGGCTACGACTCGGCGCCCGGTTACCTGGAGCGCCGGGTAAGGGGCTTGCCGATTCCTGGCTACCCCGAGTTGCAATGGGGCCTGCCGGCCGGTGGCAAGCTGCAAAAGCTATGGCGTCGCCAACGCCCGGACACGGTCTATCTTGCCACTGAGGGGCCCCTCGGCTGGTCAGCACTGCGCGCGGCGCGGCGCCTGCAGATTCCGGTCATCAGCGGCTTTCATACCAATTTTCAGCAATACAGTGATCATTACGGCCTGGGCCTGTTCCAGCACCCACTGATGCATTACCTGCGCTGGTTCCACAACCAGACCCAGATGACCCTGACTGCCAGTCCTGCGCAACAACGGGAGCTGCTGCGCAACGGCATGCATAACCTCGCCCTGCTGGGCCGTGGAGTGGATTGCGACCAGTTTCATCCGGCGCACCGCAACCC
>JBKBSI010000273.1:0-3766 GCA_046291745.1 Pseudomonas sp.
CAGGGTGCGGTGGGCCAGCGTCAGCAGTATGCCCAGGGCGATCATGCCGAAGGACAGAATGTGCAGGGTCATCTCGGTCATGGCCAGTAGTGGGTTGTGTGGCAGCGCCAGGAACAAACCACCGACTACAAAGATCAGCCGCAGCGGCCAGTGCAGCAGCCCGCGCTCACTCAGGTCGCCGAGCTTGGGCAGGTAACCCTGCAGCCCGCCCGCAACCAGCAAAATACCACCCACCGCGCAGGCAATCGCCTTGATGATTTCCGGTCCAGTGCCCTGCAGCAGCAGCGCAGGCTCCATCACGAAGAAGAACGGGATGAAGTAGATGATGCTGCCCATCTGCATGGACACAAAGCTGGTCTTCATCGGGCTACTACCGGCTACCGATGCCGCAGCAAAGGCGCCAATGGCCACCGGCGGGGTAATAAAGCTGAGCATGCCCCAGTAGAGGATAAACATGTGCACGGCCATGGGGTTCATGCCGCCGTTGATCAGCGCTGGCGCCAGGGCGATGGCCAGGAAGATATAGGCCGCAGTCACCGGCATGCCGATACCCAGGATAAAGCTGGTCAGTGCGCCCATCAGTAGCAGTATGAGCATGTCGCCACCGGCGATAAACAGGAGGTCGTTGGCGATGGTGCCAGACATGCCGGATACCGCCAGCGCGCCCATGATCAGACCAACCCCGGCCATCAGACCGGTCAGTTCGGCAAACAGCGCCCCGCAGGACTCGGCAAAGTCCTTGAAGTCCTTCCACTTCCAGCGGCTGTGCTTGCGCAGTTGGTTGATCACCAGCAGCAGCGCAGTGGCGTAGAAGGGCGCAATGGCTTCCTGCTTCATGAACAGCAGCATCCAGATCAGAAAGGCGAACACAAAGATGTAGTGCCAACCCTCTTTCATGGTCTGTTTGATCTTCGGCAGATCGATCGCAGGCAGGCCCTTGAGACGGTTGCGCGCGGAGTAGAAATCGATCTGGATAAACAGGCCAAAGAAATACAGCGCCGAGGGGATAGCGGCAGCCAGGGCAATCTCGCCGTAGGGAATGTCCAGAAAGGTGGCCATTACAAAGGCTGTGGCGCCCATCACCGGCGGCATCAGCACGCCGCCGGTGGAGGCACAGGTTTCGACACCGGCGGCATAGGTCTTGGTAAAGCCGACCTTGCGCATGGCCGGTATCGACAGCGGGCCGGTGGTCAGTACGTTGGTCACCACGCTACCGGACATGGAGCCCATCAGACCACTGGAGAAGATCGACACCTTGGCCGGACCGCCGCGTACCTTGCCCAGCAGGGCAAAAGCCAGATCGATAAAGAACTTGCCACCGCCGGTGCGCTGCAGGGCGATACCGAACAGCAGGAAGCCGATCACCAGATTGGCGAACGCCTGGGACGGAATACCCAGCAGGCTCTCATCACTGTTGGTGTGGTAGATGGCGGCCAGGTCGATGGGTGTGGAGATGCCGGCAAAACTGTCCGGCAGGCTACCGGCGAACAACGGGAACAAGGACGCGAGGAAGACCACGATAAAGATCGGCCAGCCACCGCAGCGGCGCGTGGCTTCCAGGGCCAGGGCCCAGGTCAGCAGGCTGATATAGACCACATTCTGCGGCGCGGCATATTCCCAGCCCTCATCCACGGCCTCGTTGGAGTAGATGATAAAGAAGATGCAGCACAGCGAGCTGGCCAGAGCCATCAGCCAGTCGTACCAGGGCGTGGGATTGATACGACGGCCACGGCTAGCCGGAATGGCGATAAACACCGTCGGTAGCATCATCGCCAGCAGGCCATAGATGTACTGACTGGTGAGCATGGTAAAGCCGGTATAGGTGCCCAGATTGAAGATCTGGTAAATCGCCAGTGCTGCGGTGAGCACGGCACCGACCGCGAGTATCTTGCCGGTCAGGGGGTTGCGCAGGGCCTGTTGTTCTTCTGACATGTGCTGCCTCGTGTTCAATCGTGATCTACCTGGCCGGGGTGTTTGCGGCCAGGCGTCATATGCTTGCCTGCGGTTTAGCGCTTGAAGCCGGGATCAAAGCCAGCCTCGGTCAGCACTCTGCCGCGGCGGCGCATCCAACTGGTTTGAAAATCGTCCTGATCGGTATCGGCGAGTTGCTCCTGCCAGGCATCCAGCAACAACTGCTGGCGCTGCAGCAGGTTCTGGTTGTGCGCCTCATGCGCATCAGTCCAGACCCCGGACTCGCGGAAGTAGCGAATGGCCCCCTCGTGATAGGGCATGACCCAGTCGAACACCTGACGGCTCAGCTCCCAGCCCTCGGCACCCGGCGCCAGATCCTTGAAGCTCTCGAAGTGTTCGTCAACAAAGCGGGTCAGGGCGTAGACCTCATTGGCATCGCGGGTGGCATTGGTCACCAGGATCGGCAAGGCATAACCGCCACCATCCCATGGGTTTTCCTCGGACACCCCGGCGCCGCGGGTCTCGAATTGCGGTAGATAATAGGGAATGACCTGCTGAGCACGCTTCCAGGCGGCCTTTTCTTCAGGGCTTTCATTGGGCATGCCCAACCAACTGATACCCCTGGGGCTGGCAGCAATGCGCTCCATCAGTGGGGTGCGGGTAGACATCGGCATGACGTCGGCGTGGCCATTGATCAGCGCTTCAATCGCCTCGTTGGTGCCGGAAGCATCCACCCGGCGCACGTCGGCCCAGGTCAGACCGCCGTAAGCCAGTACGGCGCTGGTGATCATGTTGATGGAGTCGGCACCGCGAATAAAGATGACCCGCTCGCCCTTGAGCTCACGCGGGTGTTTCAGGCCGGTATCGGCGGCTGCCGCCAGGCCGAAGCTCTGCGTGCCCTGGGAGGCCAATACCATGCGAATGGGCTGCGGGCCCCAGTCCGGCTTGTTGAACAGGAAGATGCCTTCCTGACCGAAATAGCTGGCGATACCGCACAGGCAGTAGTCGGCGCGGCCGGTTTTCAGGGGGATCATGCGGGAGACATCGTTACGACCGGGCAGGATGCGAATATTGCTGCCCTCTTCGAACTTCAGCAGGCCGCCCAAGGCTGCGGCTTGGGCATACCCGGCAGCACCGGTACCGTAAGCGGTCCAGACCATCACCCTGGGCAGGTCGGATTGTCTGTCTGCAGCTACCGGCAGGCAGAACCCCAGGGCCAGTGCGCCGACAAAACTACGAAGACGTACGCGCATAGGTAAACCTTTTATTATGGTTAATTTCGCTGTGCGGAACATTATTGGATTTTGTTTCGCATGTCAGAATAGCATTTTACTCATGGTGAGACACATTGCAAAAGGCATTGCGTAATGAAAAGTTAACCCACTGCAGTACAGCGTAGTCGATTACGCGTTGATTGAGGGTTGGCGTCAGGCAGGAGGCCACGCAAGAGAAGGTGGCGTGACGCGAGTGAATACCGGTTCTGCCAAGGCTTAGCGCAATACCTCGGCGAAGACCGCTTCGATATTGAAGTCGTCGGGGTCTTCTTCGTTGATCTGTAGTGATTTCTCGACGTGCTCCAGGTGGCTCAGCAGCAGCTTTTCGGCACGGGCGGTATCGGCTTGCTCGATGGCGCGGACTATTTCCTGGTGCTCGTCGTCGCGGCAGGCGCTGGAATTCGGCGAGTCGTAGAGCGAGATGATCAGGCTGCTCAGGGCGGTCAGGCGGCGGACGATGTCGTAGAACAGGCTGTTGCCGGTGAGTTCGGCCAGCAGCAGGTGGAACTCGCCGGTAAGCTGGGTCAGCAGGGCGTGATCGCCCTTGCTGCGCGCGTCGGCCTCGGCGGCAAGGTGACTGT
>JBKBSI010000274.1:0-3730 GCA_046291745.1 Pseudomonas sp.
GGCCACTCCCAGGCAGTGAGACGCAGAATGGGTGTGTTTGTCCTGGGATTGGTCGAGTTCCACCTCGACCAGCGTGCTGGCGGGAGACGCCTATGGCCGAGATGGAACTCGGCCCTCCCAGGAGTCAGCTGCTTGCGGCAGCCAGTTCGGCGGGGTGCTGCAGCAGGTTGGCGGCGGCGACTACGTCGCCTATAACCAGTACGGCGGGGCTCTGTAACTTGAATGCGGCGGCAGCTTCGCAGAGCTGACTGAGGCTGCAGACCTGCTGGCGCTGGTCCGGCAGGCTGGCGCGTTCGATCATGGCCACCGGCGTCGAGCCGGGCATGCCGCCCTCGAGTAGACCCTGACGAATCTGCTGCAGACGGGCCACACCCATATACACCACCAACGTAGTACCGCCCATGGCCAGACCGCGCCAGTTCAGGTCGCTGTCATCCTGAGTATGCGCGGTGACCAAGGTCACACCGCGGCTGGTGCCGCGCAGGGTAAGGGGAATGCCGCACTGGGTCGCTCCGGCGAGACCGGCGGTAATGCCGTTGACCGTCTCCGAATCAATACCGCGCTCGGCCAGCCACTGGGCTTCTTCACCAGCGCGCCCGAATATGCACGGGTCGCCGCCTTTCAAGCGCACCAGTTTGCGGCCCTGACGGGCGTAGCGCAGCATCAGCCGATTGATAAAGTCCTGCGGTGTCGAGCGGCAACCGCCGCGTTTGCCAACCCGCACTATTTGCGCCTGCGGGCAGTGTTCGAGGATTACTGGGTTAACCAGATCGTCAACCATGACCACATCTGCCTGCCCAAGTACGCGCACGGCTTTCAGGGTCAACAGTTCCGGGTCACCGGGGCCTGCGCCTACCAGCCAAACTCTGGTGTTCATGGCTCTTTCCTCATATTCATGTTGCTGCAAATCCGGCTCAATTTATCGATCATCTGTTTGAAGCTTGAAGCTTGAAGCTTGAAGCTTGAAGCTTGAAGCTTGAAGCTTGAGTCAGGCAGGCGAAGCCAGCCTGACGATGAGTCCCTTGATCTCGGGCACGCAGGAGCCACACTCGGTCCCGCAGCCCAGTTCGTTTTTCAGTCCCTGCAGATCCAGGCCGCGCTCAATTCCCGCCTGAATACGGCTCTGGCTGACATTCATGCAATTGCACAGGGTGCGGTCGACGCAACTGGCGGCACCACCAGGCGGCGTGCTCAGCGGTGCAAGGAACCAGCGCCGTAACTCGGCATCCGCCTCACCGCTTTGCCATACCCCGCGCAACCAGTCGCGTGCCGCAGTTTCGCCGGTCAGGCGGATGGCGGTGATGCGGCCGTCCTCGATCTTGACCCGCTTGCCAATCGCCCGGCGCGGATCGTCATAGACCAGTACCGGACCCTGATCCAGATTCAGCAGAGCATCCAGCTTCTCCAGCCAGGGCGCATCCGGTGCATGTTTGTGCGCTGCACGTATCAGCACCGCAGGACGCTCACGGCCAGCCAGACTGAAGCTGACAAAGGTCAGGCTGTCGCAGTGTGCGCGTAGCTCGCTGAAGCGCTCTTGCACCTCACCCTCGACCAGCACAAACAGCTCCCAGGGAAAGATCGCAGGCTTGATATTGATGCCAGCCTGTTTCAATTCAGGCTGCTTGGACAGTGGATCGAACAACGGCTGGGTCAGTACGTTGACCCCCAGCCCCTTGAGAAAGCGGTTGCCCCAATGCATGGGAATATAAGCCTGACCGGGGCGAATACTTTCGTCAGCCAACACAGGCAGAATCAGCTCGCCGCGGCGACTTTTGACCTGCACCAGTTGACCATCAACCAACCGACGGCTGCGCAGGTCGTCGGGGTTCAGGCTGACCTGCGCCTGCTCGACATGGCCGAACAGTTGCGCTGCGGTACCGGTACGGCTCATGCCGTGCCACTGATCGCGCAGGCGACCGGTATTCAGGGTCAGCGGGAAACGCGCGTCGCGCTGTTCCTTGTGCGCCAGGTAAGAGTCAGCAATAAAACGCGCCCGGCCGGTATCGGTGGGAAACTGGCCGTCGCCGTACAGGCGCTTGGTGCCGCGCAGATTAGCAGCGCTGAAGGGCCACTGCTGCGGACCCAGTTCATCGATCAGCTCGTAGCTCAGGCCGCTGTAGTCCAGATCACGCCCGCGCGTCAGACCACGGTATTCGTCAAACAGCGCCTGGGGATCGACGAAGTCGAACAGGTGACGCTGGCCCGGGCGCAGTTGCGCTTCCAGTCGGGCAGCCAGGTCACAGACAATCGCCCAATCCGGACGCGCTTCGCCGGGTGCCGGTATGGCGGCGCGCACGCGGCTGATGCGGCGCTCGGAGTTGGTCACGGTACCGGCCTTTTCACCCCAACTGGCAGCCGGTAACAGCAGGTCGGCGTATTGGCAGGTCTCGGTGGTAGCAAAGGCTTCCTGCACTACAACGAAGGGGCAAGCAGCCAGCGCCTCATGCACCAGGGTCTGGTCAGGCATGGATTGCGCCGGGTTGGTACAGGCGATCCACAGGGCCTTGATCTTGCCCTGACGTACCCCTTCAAAGAGTTCGATGGCGCTCAATCCGACATTGCTTGGCAGGCTATCCACACCCCAGTAGTCGGCAACCTCATTCCGATGCTCGACACTGGCAGCCTCACGGTGACCCGGCAGCAGGTTGGACAGGCTACCGGTCTCGCGGCCACCCATGGCATTCGGTTGACCGGTCAGCGAGAAGGGACCACTGCCGACCCTGCCGATCTGGCCGGTGGCCAAGTGCAGATTGATCAGCGCGCTGTTCTTGGCGCTGCCGGCGCTGGACTGATTCAGGCCCATGCACCACAGCGACAGGAAGGAGGGCGCCGAGCCAATCATGCGTGCCACGCTTTGCAGGTCGTCCTGACGGATTCCACAGATACCCGCGACCATTTCCGGGGTGTAATCACGCACCAAGGTCTTGAGTTCATCAAAGCCCTGGGTGTGGGTGTCGATAAAGCCGCGGTCAATCCAGCCTTCCCACATCAGGATATGCAGGATGCCGTGGAACAGCGCCACATCGGTGCCGGGCTGAACCGCCAGGTGCAGGTCGGCAATCTCGCAGGTATCGGTGCGCCTGGGATCAACCACAATAATGCGCTTGTTCGGATTGTCGGCCTTGGCCTGCTCCAAGCGGCGGAACAGCACCGGGTGGGCGTAGGCCATATTGCTGCCGACGATCAGCAGACAATCGCTTTCTTCGATATCTTCATAGGAACAGGGCGGCGAATCGGCACCCAGACTGCGCTTGTAGCCGACCACGGCGCTGGACATGCACAGGCGCGAATTGCTGTCGATATTGTTGGTGCCGATCAGCGCTCGGGCCAGTTTGTTGAAAGCATAATAATCTTCGGTCAACAGCTGGCCGGAGATATAGAAGGCCACGCTGTCGGGGCCGTGCTCGGCGATGGTCTGGCCAAACACCTGGGCGGCATGGCCCATGGCGGTGTCCCAGTCAGTGCGGCTGCGGGCCAGACCTTTGCCCAGCCGCAGTTCGGGGTACAAGGCACGGGCTGAAAGGTCGCCAGTCAGGTGCAGTGTGGCACCCTTGCTGCACAGCCGACCGAAGTTGGCCGGATGCGTGGGGTCACCGCTGACGCCGAGGATCTGCTGCTCGTCATGCTCGATCAACACGCCGCAGCCGACGCCACAATAGCAACAGGTAGAGGCAGTTGTTTTGATCATCCGTTTACACCTGATCCTGAGGTTGTCGATTGCTGCATCCGA
>JBKBSI010000275.1:0-3696 GCA_046291745.1 Pseudomonas sp.
GATACTGGTGCTCGCCACAGTCGCAGGATTTGTTCTCTATTCGGCTAGCGGCATGAGTACCGCACTGCTTTACCGGCAGGGCGCGGCTTTTTGTGTCGGTCTGGCGGTAATGTTGGCGATAGCGCAGTTCCAGCCACGCTTTATGGAACGTTGGGTACCGGCAGCTTACATTGGTTGCCTGCTGTTGCTGGTTGCGGTGCTGCTGGTCGGGACCGAGGCCAAAGGCGCCCAGCGTTGGTTGAGTATTCCCGGGGTGATGCGCTTTCAGCCATCGGAAATCATGAAGCTGGTGATGCCCATGAGCGTGGCCTGGTACCTGGGGCGGCGCAATTTGCCGCCGGGCTTCAAGCATATCTGTGTGTGTCTGCTGATTATTCTGCTGCCAGTGGTGCTGGTATTGAAGCAGCCCGATCTGGGTACCTCGCTGCTGGTGGCGACTGCCGGTTTGTTCGGCCTGCTATTGGCCGGGCTGCGCTGGCGTTACATTATCGGTGTCGGCGTTCTGCTGGTACCCCTGGCGGCGGCCATGTGGTTCTTTATGCTGCACGCCTATCAGAAGCGCCGGATCATGACCTTCATGAATCCCGAGAGCGACCCGCTGGGAGCAGGCTGGAACATTATCCAGTCCAAAGCCGCGATTGGTTCCGGCGGCGTTTATGGCAAGGGCTGGTTGCAGGGCACCCAGTCGCATCTGGATTTTCTTCCGGAGGGGCACACCGATTTCATTATCGCGGTGCTGGCCGAGGAGTTCGGGTTGATTGGCGTCTGTCTGCTGCTGGTGGTGTATATGCTGGTTATCGCCCGCGGCTTGTACATAACCCTGCAGGCGCAGGATACCTTCAGCAAATTGCTGGCGGGCAGCATCACGCTGACCTTTTTTGTCTATGTGCTGGTTAATATCGGTATGGTCAGTGGCCTGTTGCCGGTGGTCGGGGTACCCTTGCCGTTAATCAGTTATGGCGGCACTTCACTGGTGACGCTGCTGTCGGGATTTGGCATTCTTATGTCAATTCACACGCACCGAAAATGGATGGCTCAGTAGTGGTCGACGGAGCTGCTGAACCCTCCTATAACAATCAGGAAATCCAATGCGGGTAAATGTCTTTCGTTGTGTGCGTCCAGCTGTTGTCACGCTGGCGCTGGGGGTTTTCAGTCCGCTGCTACAGGCAGCCAACTATACCGCCGATCACCCTGAGGTCCGCCCCTTTGTCGCCGAGATGCAGGCGGAACATGGGTTCTCCGCGGCCTATGTCGAGGGGCTGCTGGCCCATGCCGAACGCAAGGAGGCGATCCTCAATGCGATCTCCCGTCCCGCTGAACGCGTCCGGCCCTGGCACGAGTATCGTGCCATCTTCATCACCGATCAGCGCATTCAGCGCGGTCTGGCGTTCTGGAAGGAGTATGAAGAGGCGCTGAACCGGGCCGAAGAGATCTATGGCGTAGAGCCGGAGATTATCGTATCCATCATCGGTGTAGAAACCTTCTACGGTGGCAACAAGGGCAGTCACAGGGTAATAGATGCGCTGACTACCCTGGGTTTTGACTATCCGCCACGGTCTGAATTCTTCCGCCGCCAGCTCAAGGCGTTTCTGGTTCTGGCTCGCGAGCAGCAGATGAATCCGTTGGAGCTGACTGGCTCCTACGCCGGTGCCATGGGCTACCCGCAGTTTATTCCCAGCAGTTATCAGGTGTTTGCCGTGGATTTTGATGACGACGGCAAGGTCGATATCTGGAACAACCCGGTGGATGCCATTGGTAGTGTCGCCAACTACTTCAAAGAGCACGATTGGCAACACGGCGCCGGGATTGCTGTCGCGGCTGAGGTGGAAGGCAACAACTTTCGTCAGGGTCTGACGCTACCTGAAGAGGGTTTGAACGCCCGGCGCAGTGTCGGTGAGCTTGAGGCCTTGGGCTGGAAACCGCAGCGCGCTCTGGACGCCGACGAGCAGGTCATGGCCTTTGAGTTTGATGCTGATGATCATATGCAGTACTGGCTGGGGCAGAAGAACCTGTACGTCATTACTCGCTACAATCACAGCGTGATGTACGCGATGGTGGTGCACCAATTGGCCGATCTGATCCGGGAGGCAAGAGATAGTGCGCAATGAGTACCTGCTCCTGCAAAGGACCCTGGCATTGGCCTTGGTCCTCGCATTGAGCGCCTGCTCCTCTTCGCCCAAGGCGCCCACGGGTGGGTCTTCACGCCCCGCTGTGGATGGTGCGCCAAGCTATCAGATGGATGTATCGAATATTCCCGATGCCGTACCCACGCCACATACGGGAGCCTACAAGGCTTCGCCCTACCGAGTGCTTGGCAAGTACTATGAGCCAATGCAGGATGGTCGGCAGTACCGGGAGGAGGGGTTGGCGTCCTGGTATGGAACCAAGTTTCACGGTCAACATACTGCCAATGGCGAGGTCTATGATTTGTACGGCATGACTGCCGCGCACAAGACCTTACCCCTGCCCACTTATGTTCAGGTTACCAACCTGGATAACAACCGGCAGATTATTGTTCGGGTAAATGACCGCGGACCTTTTTATTCCGATCGTATTATCGACCTGTCCTACGCCGGTGCGAAGAAGCTCGGCTTTGCCGAACGCGGTGTCGCACGCGTGCGGGTAGAGGGTATCGATCCGGTGGTCTGGCAACAACAGAACGATCCAACCTACCTGGTCAGCGCCAGGGCCGCGGCGCCCGTGCAGACTGGAGAATATTACCTGCAGGTTGGTGCGTTCTCATCCAGCCAGTCGGCAGAACAGTTGCGTAGGCAGTTGCAGGGAATGGTCAGTAGCCCGGTCTTTATCAGTCCGATAGAGCAAAGCAAACAGACTCTGCATCGGGTGCGGGTTGGCCCGGTATCCAGTCGCGAAGAGGCCCAGCGGCTGGCCGACACTCTGCGCCAGGCCAACCTGGGCGATGCGGCATTGGTCAGCGCCAATTGATAATCAACCAACAACAGTTTCATACCTATTACAGTGAGTACCATGCTTAACAAATTGATCAAGAACCTGCTGTTCTCCAGCTCGATAGTGCTAGCCGCCGTCGCCCACGCCCAGACACCTACCCCGAATGTGCCTGCAGTCAGCACTCCGGTAGTGCCCTCGGCTCCGCAGTTGGCGGCCACCAGTTACATTCTCATGGACGCCAACAGCGGCGCCGTGCTGATGGAGCACAACCCGGATGAACAGGTGCCACCGGCCAGTCTGACGAAAATGATGACCAGCTATATTGCCAGCCTGGAAATTCTGCGTGGCCAGATCAAGGAAGAGGATCTGGTGCTGGTCAGTGAAAAGGCCTGGCGCAAGGGTGGTTCGAAGATGTTTATCGAAGTAGGCACTCAGGTGCCGGTTATCGATCTGCTGCGCGGGATCATTATCCAGTCAGGCAACGACGCCAGTATTGCCATGGCCGAGCATATCGCCGGTAGCGAGGATGCATTTGCCGACCTGATGAACAGCCATGCTGCGCGCCTGGGCATGACCAATACGCATTTCGAGAACTCCACTGGCTGGCCGGCCGAGGGGCACCTGTCCAGTGCTCGGGATATGGCGGTCATGGCCAAGGCGATCATTCGTGATGATCCTGAGCACTATCTGCTCTACAAGGAAAAGGAATACGTCTGGAACGGCATTCGCCAGCCCAATCGTAATCTGATGCTGTGGCGCGACAGCACGGTAGACGGCCTCAAGACC
>JBKBSI010000276.1:0-3663 GCA_046291745.1 Pseudomonas sp.
TGGGCTGAAGCCGGGCCGATATCGATTTGCTGCTCTTCCAGCAGTCGGCGATTGCCCAGCAGTAGCCGACGGCCGCCCACTACAGCGCTGACCCCCAGACCCGCCTGCACACGGAAATCCTCGACCGGCTCGGCATGCACTCCCTGCTCTTGGGCATACTGACGCAGGGCGTTGGCCAGTGGGTGTTCCGCATGTTGCTGCAGGCTGGCAGCCAGCATCAGCGCCTGCTCCCTGGTGCTCTGGCCTAGGTTCTCAAAGGCAACTAGCGCAGGTTGGCCCTGGGTCAGGGTGCCGGTTTTATCGAACACTACGACGTCCACCCGGTGTGCCTGCTCCAGCGCGACCGCATCACGCACCAGAATACCGTGCCGTGCAGCCTGACCGGTGCCGACCATGATGGCTGTTGGCGTGGCCAGACCCAGGGCACATGGGCAGGCAATGACCAGCACTGCAATGGCGTTGAGCAATGCCTGTTCGCTGCCCAACCAGATGCTACCCAAGGCCCAGGTAAGAACCGCAATGACCAGTACGATGGGGACGAATACGGCGCTGACCCTGTCTACCAGACGTTGAATGGGAGCCTTGGAACTTTGCGCGCGTTCCACCAGGCGCACTATGCGGGCCAGCAGCGTGTCCTGGCCGACAGCAGTGGTTCCGATAACCAGCAGCCCATCCAGGTTCATGGCGCCAGTACTCACAGAATCGCCTGGCTGACGACTGACCGGCAAACTCTCGCCGGTCAGCATGGACTCATCCACATGGCTGCCGCCTTCACGAATATCGCCGTCTACCGGAATGCGTTCACCGGGGTGTACCAGCACCAGGTCGCCGAGTTTGACCTGTGCCAGGGGTACCAGCACTTCACCCTCGGGGGTGCGCAAGCGTGCGGTTTCTGGCCTCAAGGCAGTGAGTGCGCGGATCGCCTCCAAAGTCTGGCCCTTGGCTTTGCTCTCCATATACTTGCCGAGCAGCACGAAGCTGATGATCACCGCCGAGGCTTCGTAGTAAAGCACCGGCATTGCTGGCGCGGCAGTGGTTAGCAGGTGCCAGGTGCTCAATGCCCAACCGGCCGAGGTGCCCATGGCCACCAGCATGTCCATATTGCCAGTACGGTTGCGCAGGGCATGCCAGGCGCCGCGATAAAAGCGCGCACCCAAATAGAACTGCACGATGCTGGCGAGTACGAATTGCAACAGGGGGGGCAGCATAAGGTCATGCCGACCGAACAGCTCCGGCAGCATACCCAGTGCCAGGGGTGCACTCAGCAATGCGGCCAGCCACACATGGCGCTTGTCCCGACGCAGTTCTAAGCTCTGGGTGTCCGTTTCAGGGGTATCCGGGTCGCTCCACTGACCGGGGTACCCAGCCTGTTCCAGAGCTTTGATGACGAGGGTCTGGTCGGTGTTGCTCAGCATTTCCACGCGTGCCTGCTGGCTGGCCAGATTAACCTGCGCCTGCAATACACCGGGTACCGCAAGCAGGGCCTTCTCGGCGCGCGCAACACAGCCAGCACAGCTCATCCCGGTAAGTGACAGTTGTCGTTCCCGTGTCTCCACGGCAAAGCCAGCCTGGCGCAAATGCTCGCAGGTGGGCGCCAGCTGTCGCGGGTCCTCCAGGCTGATGCGGGCGGTATTTGCCGCCAGGTTGACCTCTACGGCCTCCAGCCCAGGGGTGCGTAACAGCGTCTTCTCGACCCTGCTTACGCAGCCCGCACAGGTCATACCGGTAATATTTAATGTCAGGTCGTGCATGTCAGCCCCTCGCTTAGTTCATACCGCGAGTCTGCACCTTGACATGATGTCAAGGTCAAGCGGGGATGAAGAGGGTGGTGCTTAGAACCCCAGCGGAGGCTTGCCACTGCCGCTACCGAGCTTCAGACCGACTTTGAGAATCAGGTCGTTGTCCACTGCAGCGATTACCCAGGTGTGGCCTTCCCACTCGATCTGGTCGCCTACCACTGGATGGCCGCCATACTGCTTGCTGAAGAAACCGGCCAGTGTCAGCTCAGCCAGTTCCGGCGGCACTGTAAAGCCGTAAAAGATGCCTACTGCCCCCAGCTGCGCGTCACCCTCAAGAATGAAGTCACCAAAGAACTTGCGGTTTTCCAGGTAGCTGGGGGTATGCGGTCTGCTGAACAGCTTGGACAGGGCGGGCAGATCCCGCGGGCGGCCGATGATACAGAGCACGTCGTTTAGCGCCAGGCGCGTGCTACCGGTGGGGTGCATCAACTGGCTGCCGCGGAATACGGCAGCAATGCGTGATCGGTCTGGCATTTTCAGTTGTCGCAGTTCCACGCCGACACACCAGTTGGCGTTCTCCAGTTGGTAAATCATGACCTCGTAGCTGCCGTCCACGGCAATATCCAGGCTGGTGCGTTGCAGAGGTTCTGGTTGCGGCGGGATTTCGACCTTGCACAGGCGGGCCGCCAGCGGCAGGGAGGAACCTTGCAGCAGCAGTGATACCAGCACCACAACAAAGGCAATATTGAACAACAGCTGTGCCTGCTCCAGACCCGCAAGCAAGGGGAAGATCGCCAGGATAATGGGCACCGCGCCGCGTAGGCCTACCCAGGAGATAAACAGCCGCTCGCGCCAGGAGAAGACGAAGGGCGCCAGGCAGATAAGCACCGCCACGGGCCGCGCCACCAGAATCAGGAACAGGGCGATGCCGACTGCGGGGCCGGCAATCAGCAGCATTTCACTCGGAGTTACCAGCAAACCAAGCATCAGGAACATGCCGATCTGGCTCAGCCAGGCCATGCCATCCTGCACGTGGAGTATGTTTTGCAGGTTACGTACCCGCCGGTTGCCGATGATCAAACCGGTCAGGTAGATAGCCAGAAAGCCACTACCGCCAATGCTGTTGGCCAGGGCGAAAACCAGAATCGCACCGCTGGTTATCAGCAACGGATAGAGACCGGTAGCCAGGTGCACGCGATTGACCAGCCAGGCGAGCAGCAGACCGCCGACCACTCCGCATAGTCCGCCAATGCCGAACTGCTGAATCAGTACCAGGAGAAAGCCAGCATCGAAGTTTTCCTGGCCTGAAGCAATCATCTCCACCAGGGTGATGGTCAGGAAAATCGCCATCGGATCGTTGGAGCCAGACTCGATTTCCAGCGTCGCGCCGACCCGCTGTTTCAGGTTCAAACCCTTGCCCTGCAACAGAGAGAACACCGCGGCGGCGTCAGTGGAGCCGACGATGGCACCCAGCAGCAGGCCTTGCAGCCAGTGCAGGTCGAGCAACCAGGCTGTAAGGGCGCCAGTCAGTCCGGCGCTGATCACTACGCCAAAACTGGCCATGGACATGGCTGGCCACAGGCCTACGCGAAAATTCTCCACCCGGGTGCGCATACCGCCATCCAGCAGGATGATGGCCAGCGCCAGGCTGCCGATCATGAAGGCAGTATCAGTGTTATCGAAGGCAATACCGCCCACCCCGTCCACACCTGCGAGCATGCCGATCACGAGAAACACCAGCAGCAGGGGAATGCCCAGACGCGAGGAAAGGGAGCTGGCTAGAATGCTGGCGCAGAGCAGCAACGCGCCGACCAGAAATAGGGTATTGATATAGTCCATACAGCTGCTGATCCATCACTGTGGTGGGTCTTGAGGGAGCGCAAGGAATCGTCCGGCGTTTCCTCTACCCTACTATAATCCCGAC
>JBKBSI010000277.1:0-3642 GCA_046291745.1 Pseudomonas sp.
AGACCTCCTGCATGCCATGCAGGCGCTCTCCCAGCTGAGCTATAGCCCCGTCTCTAGGACGGGGCGCATATTATGATCCGAGCCCCGAGCTGTCAACAGAATTTTATCTAGAACAGACACTTAAGCGGCTTCTCCGCTTAAGTGTCTGCTACAAGCTACAAGCTACAAGCTACAAGCTACAAGCTACAAGCTACAAGCTTAGTGACCCGTAGCCCCTTCGGCGGTTCCGGTCTGACCCGGCACTTGAATCACACACAAACAGCTTGCGGCTTGCGGCTTGCAACTGTTGGGTGCGCTAGCGCGCGCCCAACAGCTTTTCCCAAGCCTTGACCTCCTTCTTCGAGCTACCGCCCAGCAACTCCAGCGCCTGGCGCAGACGGAAGCGCGTGAGGTCCGGCCCCAGATGCGCCATGGCGTCGAGTACCGATACCGAGCTGGCCTGGCCGGTGATGGCAGCGAACAGCATTGGCATCAGGTCGCGTAGCTTGAGCTCGAGCAATTCGGCGATCTGCTGAATGCTGGCGGTAATGCTGTCCTTGTCCCATTGGCGGGTGGCTTCCAGCTTCCACAGCAGCAGTTGCAGCGCCTGACGCACCTCATCGGGCGACAGCTTCTTGTGCTCGAACAGGCTGGCGTCAGGATTCACCTTGCCGGTCATGAAAAACCCGGCCAGCGGAATCAGATCGCTGAAGGTCTCGACGCGATTCTGCACCAACGCAATCATCGGCTTCAGGTATTCGGGATTCAGCGCCCAGGTCTGTACCGCGCTGGCAAACTGCTCAGGGGTCAGCTCGCGAATCCACTGCCCGTTCAGCCAGGCCAACTTTTCCACATCGAAAATCGGCCCACCCAGCGATACACGCTGGATATCGAAGTGCGCCACCATCTGATCCAGCGAGAACTTTTCGCTCTCGTCGGGCATTGACCAGCCCATGCGTCCCAGATAATTGAGCATGGCCTGCGGCAGGTAGCCCATACGCTGGTAGAAGGTGATGCTGGTCGGGTTCTTGCGCTTGGACAGCTTGCTCTTGTCGGGATTGCGCAGCAGCGGCATATGACACAGCTGCGGCATGTCCCAGCCAAAGTATTGGTAGAGCAGCATGTGCTTGGGTGCCGAGTTGATCCATTCCTCGCCACGCAACACGTGGGTTATGCCCATCAGGTGGTCATCGACGACATTTGCCAGGTGGTAGGTGGGCAAACCATCGGCCTTCATCAACACCTGCATATCCACCTGCTCCCAGGGAATATCGATCTCGCCACGCAGCATGTCCTGCACCTGGCAAATACCGGTTTCCGGCACTTTCATGCGTACCACATGGGATTCGCCTGCGGCGACGCGCTCTGCCACTTCCTGTTCACTCAGCGCCAGACAGTGTCCGTCGTAGCCTGGGGTCTGCTTGTTGGCGGTTTGTTCGGCACGTAATGCATCCAGCCGCTCGCTGCTGCAAAAACAGCGGAACGCATGGCCCTTGCTGATCAGTTGCTCGCTGTGCTCATGGTAAATGGCGCTGCGCTCACTCTGCCGGTAAGGCCCATGCGGCCCACCCACATCCGGACCCTCGTCCCATTCCAGCCCGAGCCAGCGCAGCGAGTCGAGAATCTGCTGTTCCGACTCGGCGGTGGAGCGCACCTGATCGGTATCTTCAATACGCAGGATGAACTGACCGCCATGCTGGCGGGCAAAACACTGATTGAACAGCGCAATATAAGCCGTGCCCACATGGGGGTCACCGGTGGGGGAAGGGGCAATGCGGGTACGGACTGTCATGACATCTCTCGAATTGGGTGTACTGGTGTTACTCGTCGATTATCGGCGACTCTGGCTCGGAATCTGGCGCGACAGATAATATCAGCGCTTCGGCCTCGGCCTCTAGCGCCACTGTCAGCCGTCGCTCCAAACACTCGATCATGAAGTCGATAAAAGCTTTGACCTTCATCGCCTGAAAGCGCCGCGACGGATACAAAGCATACAGCTCGCTGGAAGGCAGAGTAACGTGCTCCAACACCCGGACCAACTGCCCCTGCTCGACATAGGGCTGGGCAATAAAGGCCGGGACATTGATGATACCGGCACCGGCGATGGCCGCCTCGCGGGCGAAGGTAATATTGTTGACGGTCAGCACCGAGCTGACCTGCACACTGACATGCGGCTCAAGAAAGTGCCATTTGCGTCCGCCATCCATCAGCGTGTTAATACAGCGGTGGGCAGAGAGTTCCTCTGGCCTGCTCGGCATGCCGTACTGGGCAATATAGTCGGGGCTCGCGAACAGTTGTCTGGGGCTGGACATCATCGGCCGGGCGACCAGACTGGAGTCCTGGGGGCGGCCACGGTGAATAACCACGTCTATGCCCTCCTCCACCGGATCAATAGTCCGGGTCGTGAGCTCGACTTCAACCTGTATAGCCGGATAGCAGCGCATGAACTCGCCGACCACACCTCCCAGAAACAGCTGGCCAAACTCGATTGGCGAGCTGATCCGCAACAGACCAGTAGGCTCGCGCTGTAACTGCATTATTGCCTGCTCGGCCTCGGCGAACTCCTGCATGATCTGTCTGCAGCGCTCGTAGTAGGCCTGACCCACCTCGGTCAGACGCAGTTTGCGCGTAGTGCGGTTGAGCAGCCGAACGCCCAGCCTCTCCTCCAGTTGCGCGATACGGCGACTGACGGTGGACTTCTGCATATTCAGCGTCAGGGCGGCGCTGGTAAAGCTGTGGCATTCAACAACTCGGGTAAAGATCAGCGCGTCATCCAATCCCATTTTTTACTGTTCCTGTGGTGCAACAAAGTGTCCAGATTCTACCCCCTCTTTACCTGAGCGGAACAGTGGCAGAGCGTCTGACAACAACAAAAAACCCTGAAATAGGTGGTGCCCTCCCCGGTTCGGGCATATCTCGCTTTGCTCTACATTTTGCTACTTTAGTTGGCAGCCGAAAATCCACGCAGAGCAACTAGCGCCTGTCATTTTTTTTGATCACCCTCTGGAATAAAACCCGGCCAATCGGTAGCATCAGCCCATCTTGTAAAAAATATCAAACATAGCAGGTATCCCATGGCCGACACATCGCATACCACCTCGTACTATGCAGCCTCTGCCAACCAGAGTCCGGAACGTCCAGCCCTGAGCGGCGCCCATGAAACCGATGTGTGCGTAATAGGTGCCGGCTATACCGGTATTTCCACCGCGCTGTTTCTGCTCGAACAGGGCTTCAGGGTTACCGTGCTGGAAGCGGTCAAGGTCGGATTTGGCGCCTCAGGTCGCAACGGTGGGCAGATCGTCAACAGCTACAGCCGCGATATAGACGTGATCGAAAAGACCCTGGGCGTCGAGAAAGCGCGCCTGCTGGGCGACATGGCATTCGAAGGCGGGCGCATCATCCGCGAGCGCGTTGCAACTTACGATATTCAGTGCGACCTGAAGAATGGCGGCGTCTTTGCCGCCTTCAACTCGAAGCAAATGGGCCATCTCGAATCGCAAAAGAAGTTGTGGGAGCGCTTTGGTCATACCCAGCTTGAAATGCTTGATGAACAGGGCATCCGCCAAGTGGTCGACTCGCAAGCCTATGTGGGCGGCATGCTGGATATGAGTGGCGGTCACGTTCATCCGTTGAATCTGGTGCTTGGGGAGGCTGCTGCTGTGG
>JBKBSI010000278.1:0-3641 GCA_046291745.1 Pseudomonas sp.
AGGGTTTGCATTACCCCGCGCCGCTGCTCCATTGCCAGACCTGCAGCGGCATGCACGATAAACAGGCCGACAACAAAGGCCAGCAAACCCAGCGCAGTGAGGTTCAGGTGAAAACTGTCAGTCAGACGCTGCAGGTCAGCCTCACCCCTGGCCTCCCAGACCAAACCCAGGCCTTCCGGAATGGCCGGCTGCCCAGCGGCAAATTGATTCTCGACCAGCAATTCACTGAGCAGTGCGGTCTGGCCCAGCAACTGCTGGGCACGACCAATATCGACAATCAACATGCCCGGCGGCAGGTTCGCCACCACCTGCAAGGGTGGTAACTGCAGGCCATTGGCAAGCTGCAGTAGCGCATCCGCAGTGATACCCAGATCAGTCAGGGTGTCATTGGCCAACCAGGCCAGGCCTGGGGAACGGATAAAGGCGGTCAGTTGCTCGCTATTCTGAGCGCCACCGGCCAGGGTGCCATCGGCTGGCAGGCTCAGCGGCTCGATACCCATGAGCTGTACGCGCCGCTCACCCTCAGGCGTGACCACACTGACACTGCCCTGTAACAGCGGCGACACCGGCCAGCCGAGACGCCGCAACTGGATATAGCCATCCTGTTCGATCAGTTGCCCGCCGGGTTTGACCAGCACCGCCTGCTGACCGCCACCAAATAGCTGCGCGGCGCGATCATAGCTGTCACGCGCCTGACTGTTGAGCGCCTGCACACCAGTCCAGAGCGCCGTCGCCAACCACAGGCCGACCAGCAGACAAGCGGCCTGCAGCGGATGACGGCGCCAGTGGCTGAGCAGCCCGTGCAGTGTCCAGCCCAGACACCCCAGTGTGCCAGTGTTCAAAGCTCGGTTCCCTGCACACGTCCCGCGCTGAGCACAATTTGCCGATCCAGCCTGCTTGCCAGCCGCGCACTGTGGGTAACCATCAACAGACTGGCACCGGCCTTGTCCACCAGTGCCAGCAACAGCGCCATGACTTCATCGGCACTGCGCTCGTCGAGGTTACCGGTCGGTTCGTCGGCAAGGATCAGCGGCGGTTTTACTGCCAATGCACGCCCTACCGCCACCCGTTGCTGCTGGCCACCGGAAAGCTGTTCCGGGTAACGATGCAACAGCTCACTCAAGCCCAGTTCTGCCGCCAGCCAGGTCTGCCACTGGGCATCCAGCCTGCCAGCCAGGCGTGCCTGGAAGGCCATATTGTCGGCGACGCTCAGGGACGGGATCAGATTGAACTGCTGAAAGATCACCGCCACGCTATCGCGCCGATAAGCAGCACGACCAACCTCATCAAGATTGCCAAGACGCTGCTCACCGACCAGGATGTCGCCGCTGTCGGCCTGATCCAGCCCTGCGACCAGGTGCAGCAAGGTGCTTTTGCCGCTGCCGGACTCACCCATCAGCGCCAGGGTCTGACCGCGCGGCAGTTGCAGGTTGATGCCGTCGAGTATCTGCAAGCGGCCCTGGGGACCGCTATAGCTTTTACGCAGGTCGGTAATTTCAAGCATGCGGCTGTGCTCCGTGACTCAATTCAGACAATGCATCAGACAAGGCGCTGGCCAGAGCATCGATTGGTTGGCTGGCGCGTTTGCGCCGCCACTGATCAGGGGAAAGACCTGCCCAGCGTTTGAACGCGCGGGAGAAGCTGGCCGCCTCGGCATAGCCCAGCTGCTGGGCGATACTGTCCAGCCCCAGGGTGCTGTCATCCAGCAGCCGCTCGGCCAGATTACGCCGCACCCGTTCATCCAGCAGCCGAAACGGATAACCCTCCGCCGCCAGCCGACGGTGCAAGGTGCGTTCAGACAGGCCCAGCCAGGCGGCAACATCCCGGGCCGGATTGATACGCCCGGAGTGACTCATCAAACTTTGTAGAACCTGCCGCGCCAGAGGCGCCTGAATATCATCCAGACTGTCACACAGGCGCTGACAGAGATTGGCGCAGGTGCGTTGGGTCAAGGCGTTGGCCAGGGGCAAGGCGCTATGCAGATCATCCCAGGCAATCAGCATGGCGTTACGCTCTGCCTGCAAACTGACGGGACAAGTAAAGTGCTGCGCATACAGCTCGGCGGGCCCAGCGTGCTGCAAGCGTAGTTGCACCGCCAGGGGTACAAAGGGCCGTTGCAGCAGCTCACTGTAAACGCACTTCCACGCCGCCATACCGCGTTCGACCACCAGGCAGCGCGCGTCCTCGGGTAGCACGCTGTCATCCAGCGCCATCCACAAACCTTCGGTATCCGGGTGCAGACTCACCGGGCAGATAGACATCGCCAGCGGCCGAAACTGGCTGGTGACCTCGATCGCTTCCATCAGCGTACGACTGGCCAGCATGGTATAGCCGAGCAGACCCAGGCTGGTCAGGTGATAGCGTTGCCCAAGGCGCAAGCCGGTGCCCGGCTCTGAGTGCTGCGCCACCAGATTGCGAATGACTGCCAGCTCCTGCCATAACTCCAGGGTGCTGCGCTGCTCCACTGGCTGGTCCTGCAGGCCGGTATTGGCCAGACACTGATGCGCAGGCACACCCAACTCCGCCGCCAGCTCCAGCAGCAGCCTTACATTGGTATTGTCACGTCGCTGGCGCCAGTCCATCAGGGTGCTCCGATTCGCCTGCCGATAACAAAACGCTGCCGGAACGCATGGCAGTAACTATCATGCCATGGCAGAAGCTGTCATGGAGGCATTATAGGCGTTGCGGCATGCTGAGCTGGCACCAACCTATAACAAGAGGTAACCGCCATGCCCGAATTCTTCTATACCACCGCGCGCAACAATCAGGCCCGCACCAGCCAGTACTTTCGCACCAGCCCGGTGGCCGGTTCGCTGGGAGCCGACATCCACGACCTCAATCTGAATGATCTGTGCGAAGCAGGCCAGGCTGACCTGCGCCAGGCGCTGATGGATCACCAGGTACTGTTTATCCGCGACCAGTCTCTGAGCGTTGAGCAGTTGGAAGCGGTGTCGTTGCGCTTCGGCGAGTTCGGTATCGAGCCCTACGTCAAACCCATGGCCGAACATCCGCATGTGGTGCATGTGGTAAAGGAAGCCAGCGAAGGCACGCCCTTTGTCTTTGGCGGCGCCTGGCACGCGGACTGGACCTTTCAGGAGCGCCCGCCAGCCTTCACTTTGCTCTACGGGCATGATGTGCCGCAGGTGGGTGGCGACACCCTGTTCAATAACATGTACCTGGCCTGCGAATGGCTGTCGCCCGCCATGCGCAAGATGCTGCATGGACTCAATGGCGTTCACAGCCCCGAGTTTGGTTATGGTCCCAACGCCAAACATAACGCCGGGCTGGAAAGCATGCAGATCGTCTATGGCGAAAACGTCGATCACGACGTACGCACGCATCCGCTGATCACCCGTCACCCCGAGACCGGACGCAATGTGCTGTTCGCCAATCCGGCCTATACACTGGGAATTGAGGGCATGAAAGCTGAAGAAGCGCGGCCACTGCTGGATTACCTGTTCAGCGTCGCCACCGCCCCGGCCTTCACCGTACGCATGCGCTGGGCACCAGGCACCCTGGCCATCTGGGATAACCGCTGCGTATGGCATCAGCCAGTGTCGGACTACTTTGGTAACCGTCGGGAGATGTTCCGCACCACCGTAGTGGGCGAAAAACCCGAACGCGGGAGCGCGCAATGACCA
>JBKBSI010000279.1:0-3614 GCA_046291745.1 Pseudomonas sp.
CAGGTTGCATATGGTCACCGGACCATCAGCCAGCAGGGTCGCAGCCAGAATCGGCAACGCCGAGTTCTTCGCGCCGGAAATGCGAATTTCGCCATCAAGACGATTGCCGCCGGTGATGATCAGTTTATCCATGTGCAATGCTTCTCTATATTCGGGGCGTGTGCCGGGTCAGGGTGAAACAGGGCGCGCGGCTGTCTCAGGCGCGCTGCCCCCAGGCTTCGCGGCTAAAAAACTTCATGCTTACCGCGTGGATACTGCCATCGGCAATCTGTTCATTGAGTAACGCATAAATCTGTTGCTGACGTTTTACCGGAGACAACGCCGCCAGTGTGTCGCTGATGACCAGCAACTGGAAGTTGCAGCCCTCGCCGTCGACTTCCACGCGGGTGTCCGGCAATTGTGACTCTATCAGTTGTTTTACCTGTTCAGGCTGCATAGTTAATCCATTCAGTGGGGGGCAACGGCAGCTTCAGCCGTTGCCTAATCAGGCGGCCAGACCGTCCAACCAGTCTTCCAGTTCACAGACGCGCGCGATGCTCTGCAAGCCTGCGGGCATGTTCTGGATCTGCAGACGGCTATTGCGCGCTTCCAGCCCGCGCGCCAACAGCAGGATCAGTGACAGGCCGACACTGTTGGCGTGTTCGACGCCCGCAAGGTCAAGCACCATGTCACCCTGCACTACCTGCAGCGCGCGCTGAAGCTGGGCGCGAACGTCCATGGCGGTATGGAAATCCAGCGCGCCTTGAATGCTGACACGCTGCTTGTCAATCACGACCTGCGCTGTCAATTCTTCACCTCTTTCTCAACCTGCTCTACCGACTTGGCAACCACGCCGCCCCAGCCGTCAATCACAGCATCCAGGTTGTTACGGTTGGCCTGCATGGCCTGGGCAAACTGGTCACGGAACAGCAGGCCGATATTGATGCCTTCAACCACGACGTTGCGCACCTTCCACTGACCGTCCAGGTTGACCATGGTGTATGTCACCGGGTAGACGTTGCCGTTGGCCGCGCGGATTTCCATATTGACGCTGGTGCGGTCTTCCGACTGCTGATTGCGGCTGCTGGCCGGCAGTACCTTGATATCGCCACTGTCGAACTCCAGCAGTGCATTGCCGTAAAACTCGACCATGCTGCGCTTGAAGGTATCGATAAAGCGCTCCATCTGCTCATCGGAGGCAGTCCGACTGTAGCGAACAGTCATTACACTACGGGCAATACCCTGGAAATCGACAACCGGGTCGAGGACCTCGTTGAGCCCCTCGAGGAAGGCGTCGGTATCCTCTTTGTAGGTGTCACGATTGGCGTCCAACACTGCCATGACGCGGTTGGAGGTATCCTCTACCACCTGGTGCGGCGAAGCCGCATTGGCCTGGGCCAGCATCGGCAACATCAGGGTGGCGACCAGGGCATACTTGATAAGAGCAGACATGGTAAGTCTCCGGGTTAATCGTCTTTACTGACAGTATTGAGCAAAAAGCGGCCGATCAGTTCCTCAAGCACCAATGCCGACTGGGTATCGTAGATTTCACTACCCTCGGTCAGCATGTCCTCTTCGCCACCAACACTGATGCCAATATATTTTTCACCAAGCAGACCGGCCGTAAGAATCGAGGCCGTGCTGTCCGCAGGCAACGTCTTGATATCACCATTGATCGCCATTTCGACCCGACCGGTGTAACGGTTCTTGTCAAAATCGATGCGCGTTACCTGGCCAATGGTCACACCAGCCATGGTTACCCGGGCACGCGGGGTGAGCCCGGCCACGTTGTCGAAATGGGCATGGACCTTGTAGCTGTCCGAGGCGACGCCCATGGTCAGCCCGCTGACCCGCAGCGCCAGGGCCAACAGGGCGAGCAAGCCAATTAGAATGAACAGGCCTACGGTCAATTCGAGAGTACGGTTACGCATGTGCGTTTTCCTTGGCTGATCAGAACATCAAAGCAGTAAGAATAAAGTCCAGGCCCAGCACGGCCAGCGACGCATAAACAACAGTGCGGGTAGTAGCCCGGCTGATGCCTTCAGATGTGGGGTCGCAGTCATAGCCCTGGAACACAGCTATCCAGGTCACCACAAAGGCAAATACCACGGACTTGATCAGTCCGTTCAGTACATCCCCGCTAAATTCGACGGAGTTTTGCATATTCGACCAGTAGGAGCCCGAATACACACCAAGCCAGTCAACAGCGACCATGGCTCCACCCCAAATACCCACCACACAGAAAATCATGGCCAGCAACGGCATGGAAATGAATCCGGCCCACAGACGCGGCGCAATCACGTACTTGAGCGGGTCGACACCGATCATCTCAAGGCTCGAGAGCTGCTCTGTAGCTTTCATCAAACCTATCTCGGCGGTCAGCGCTGAACCGGCCCGGCCGGCAAACAGCAGCGCGGTAACTACCGGGCCCAGTTCACGCAACAGGGTCAGGGCAACCATCTGGCCCACAGCCTGCTCCGAGCCGTAAGTGCTGAGACTATTGTAACCCTGCAGGGCCAGCACCATACCGATAAACAGGCCGGAAACAATGATGATCGCCAGCGACAACACACCGATCGCGTACAGCTGTTTGATCAAGAGCGTCCAGGCACTACCGAAGCGCGAACGACCGGCCAGCGCCTGAAACAGGAAGACACCGGAACGCCCCACTGCAGCAATGACCGACAGGCCGCCAGCACCGAGGTGCGCAAGCTGATCCATAAGCGGCTTCATCGCTTGCCCCCTTTATTCATCAGGTCATCCATAAAGGGCTTGCCCGGGTAATGGAAAGGCACCGGACCATCAGGCTCGCCAAGCATGAACTGGCGAATGCGCGGATTATCCGAGTGCATCAGATCATCCGGCTTGCCGTGGCCCAGTACCTGACCGTCCCCCACTACATAGAGGTAATCAGCGATGCTCGCGGTTTCGGCCAGATCGTGGGAAACCACGATACTGGTCAACCCCAGGGCATCATTGAGCAAACGAATCAGTCGCACCAGCACGCCCATGGAAATGGGATCCTGACCAACAAAGGGTTCGTCATACATCATCAATTCAGGATCCAGAGCAATGGCCCTGGCCAGCGCGACCCGGCGCTTCATGCCGCCGGACAGCTCGTCGGGCATCAGCGCATGCGCGCCGCGCAAACCCACGGCCTGCAGTTTCAGCAGCACTATGTCGCGCACCAGCTCTTCATCCAGATTGGTGTGCACACGCAGTGGGAAAGCCACGTTCTCGTATACCGAGAGGTCGGTAAAGAGCGCGCCGCTCTGGAACAGCATACCCATATGCTGGCGGGCCTCGAACAGGTCCTCGCGCTTGAGGTCAGGGATATTCTGCCCATTGACCAGCACTGCACCGCTGTCTGGGCGCAACTGCGCACCTATCAACCGCAGCAGCGTGGTCTTGCCACAGCCAGACGGACCCATGATACCGGTCACCTTCCCGCGCGGTATGCGAATGTCCACACCGTTGAAGATGGCGCGTCCATCACGTCTGAATACGACCTTCTGCAGGTCGACAATATAATCTGGAGACTCAGTCATATATGAATCGGGCTTCTCACGCTGCCGAACACGGGCGGGCAAATTGAACGCGCTAATATAGCAGTTTGACGTGCACAGCCCAAGTCA
>JBKBSI010000027.1:0-3452 GCA_046291745.1 Pseudomonas sp.
AGGCGCGGGCCAGATGAGCCGCGTTAACTCTGCGCGCATTGCCGCCATCAAGGCCGAGCACGCCGGTTTGCAGGTCAAAGGCGCAGTCATGGCCTCCGACGCCTTCTTCCCGTTCCGCGATGGCATCGACAATGCCGCTGCCAACGGCATCAGCGCGGTGATTCAACCGGGTGGCTCCATGCGCGACGCTGAGGTGATTGCCGCCGCTGACGAAGCGGGCATGGCCATGGTGTTTACCGGTATGCGCCACTTCAGACACTAAATTACAGCTGCCAGCGGAGAATGTTATGAATGTTTTGATTATCGGTAGTGGCGGGCGCGAACATGCGCTGGCCTGGAAGGCAGCCCAGGACGAAAGAGTCGAAAAGGTTTTCGTCGCACCCGGCAACGCCGGCACGGCCATCGAAGCCAAGTGCGAAAATATTGCCATTGATGTGCTTGAGCTGGAGAAGCTCGCCGACTTTGCTGCCAACAACGTACAGTTGACCATCGTTGGTCCGGAAGCGCCACTGGTGGCGGGCGTTGTCGACCTGTTCCGCAGCCGCAACCTGCCCTGCTTCGGCCCCACCGCCGGAGCTGCGCAACTGGAGGGGTCCAAAGCCTTTACCAAGGACTTCCTGGCGCGACACAAGATTCCTACCGCCGATTACCAGAACTTCACCGAAATCGAGCCAGCCCTGGCCTACCTGCGGGAGAAGGGCGCACCTATTGTGATCAAGGCCGATGGTCTCGCCGCAGGCAAGGGCGTGATAGTCGCCATGACCCTGCAGGAAGCCGAGGATGCAGTGCGTGACATGCTTGCTGGCAACGCCTTTGGCGCCGCCGGATCCAGAGTGGTCATCGAAGAGTTTCTGGATGGTGAGGAAGCCAGCTTTATCGTCATGGTCGATGGTGAGCATGTGCTACCCATGGCCACCAGCCAGGATCATAAACGCGTCGGGGACGGCGATACCGGGCCAAATACCGGTGGCATGGGTGCTTACTCACCGGCCCCGGTAGTCACCGCGGCCGTGCACCAGCGCGTTATGGACGAGGTCATCTGGCCGACCGTGCGCGGCATGGCAGCCGAAGGTAATACCTATACCGGCTTTCTCTACGCGGGACTGATGATCGACGCTGCGGGCACACCCAAGGTAATCGAATTCAACTGCCGCTTTGGTGATCCGGAAACCCAGCCGATCATGCTGCGCCTGCAATCCAGCCTGGTCTCGCTGACCGAGTCAGCACTCGCGGGTCAGCTTGACCAGATTGAAGCAAGCTGGGACCCACGTCCCAGTTTAGGTGTGGTGCTGGCCGCTGGCGGCTACCCTGGCGACTACGCCAAGGGCAAACCCATTCAAGGGCTGGACCAGGCAGTCAGTGCAGAAGGCAAAGTCTTCCACGCGGGCACCGCCCTGCAGGACGGCCAGGTGGTCAGCAGCGGGGGCCGCGTACTCTGCGCAACCGCTTTGGGGGACAGCATCCAGGCTGCCCGCGATAACGCCTACAAGCTGGCTGAACGGATAGACTGGCAGGACAGCTTCTACCGCTCGGACATCGGTTATCGCGCCATAGCCCGTGAGCAACAATAAGGAAACGCTGAATAATTCCTTAATGGAACTCAAACTATCCGTACAGGTCAGATACTCAACTCGGACTGGCCGGTCAGGTCACTAATACGGCTGATCAGTCCATATCGATATAAGAGAGCTTGAGCTACAATTCTGGTGCTGGAACGGCATCAGGTCATTTATCTGCCCATGGATAGGACGCAATCATAGTGAAGCAAGCAAACTGGCTTATCCTGGCCTTTCTGGCCGGATTCATTATGACCATGACCACTTGGGTAGCGGCCACGGAAAGCGCCGCGCCACCCCCTTATCAGATGCTGATTGACAGCAGCGGCCAGCTTGAGCTGCTGGATATTACCTCCAACCGTTATGCCAACCGCTTTGTACCCAGCCCGCCCGGCGCCCTGAAGCTCCCTGGCGCGGGTGCTGCGCTATGGCTGCATATGCCGATTGAAGGCGGGTCGGTACAGCAATTGATGCTCGACAACCCGGCAATTGAGTCCATCAGCCTTTTCCTGCTGAATGGCAGTGAAGTAGTGGCGCATTACCACAGCGGTGCAAGCATGCCCGCCGAAACTCGTCCGCTGCCCTACCCCGGCTTTGCCTTTCCGCTGAAAGTCGGGCCGGGAGATGAGTACAGCCTATTCCTGCGCTTGCAGAATGATTTCCCCTTGACCGTCCATTTGAGCATTACCGATGCGCACCAGGCAGCCGTTCGCCATGGTGCACTGCAGGCCCTGCAGGGCGTCCTGGTGGGCCTACTACTGGCATTGGCGCTGCACGGTGTACTGCACGGTAGTATCAGCCGCGATCCCTTCCATCTGATCCTGGCGCTGTGTGCAGTTATTCTGGCAGTACAGTCCCTGGCCGGCATCAGTTGGGTAGTCGGGCACCTCCCGTTCCTGCATGGCCGCAGTGCCGAACTACTGCACCTGGCGGCCTATCCGGCCATGTCGCTTATGTTATTCAGCCTGCTGCCCGGCAAACAGTCGAAAAACCATAGGCGTCTGCAGCTGGCCTTGAGCCTTGCCAGTCTGGCCCTGGCGCTGATGGTGCTGCTCACGCTGATCAGGGCGTCTCTGTTCACGCCGCTGGCGCCCATCATCCAGGTCGGACTGCCAGTCCTGGCCATTGCTCTGATGATGTTCCTGCGGCAACGAAAGCAACCGCACAACCCGCCGTTCATTATCGCCAGTATGCTACTGCTGGTCAGCTTTGGCGTTAACTGGCTGGGCCCGCAGCACTCTCTCAGCAGTCACTTTGCCGACCTGCTGTTATGGATGGCCCTGGTAGGCTTCGCCTGGGGCTTGCACAACCGCTTGCAGCGCCTGCTCTCGGTGCGTGTTGCACTGCGCCAGACCCAGGCCACACGCCAGGCCGAGCGGCGCGCCAAAGCAGAGTTTCTAGCGCGTATCAGCCACGAGATCCGCACGCCGATGAATGGTGTACTGGGCATGTCTGAGCTGCTGCTGGATACCGCCCTGTCAGCCAAACAGCGTGACTATGTGCAGACCATTCACGGTTCCGGCAATGACCTGCTCAACCTGATCAATGAAATTCTGGATATGTCGCGCCTGGAATCCGGCCAGATGACCCTGGAGTCGGTGCAGTTTGACCTGCACGCCCTGGTCAATGATTGCCTGGATATATTCCGTAACCGGGCAGACAGTCAGACGATAGAGCTGATCAGCTTTGTCCATCCGGAAGTGCCCCGCACTCTGGATGGCGATCCCACACGACTGCGCCAGGTACTGATGAACCTGCTGGGCAACGCATTGCGCTACACCGATCAGGGCGAGATCTTGTTGGTGGTAGGCATAGAACACCAGGCCGAGGGCCCACAGCTGCGCTTTGCCCTGCAGGACTCAGGCACCAGCATGCCCGCCCAGGCCCGCGATTGTC
>JBKBSI010000027.1:3462-5948 GCA_046291745.1 Pseudomonas sp.
CTGCTCAAGACCCTGCCAAAGCCATCCAGGCTGCTAGATCAGGCAGACGGCAGCGGCCATCTCGGCCTGGTGATAGCCAGTCAACTGGTACAGATGATGGGCGGCCAGGTGGGCGTCAAGGACAGCACTGAACAGGGCAACGGTGTATGGTTCAGCCTGCCCTACACTCCGCAGCAGTCTTCCATTGAGCCTGACAATGAAGGCCGCTGCCTGGTCGAGCGACGCACCCTGATTGTGGATGACAATGCCACCTGCCGGAAGGTCCTGCAGCAACAGTGCAGTGCCTGGGGCATGCAAACCCAGTGCGTGTCCACCGGCAAGGAAGCTCTAGCCCTGCTGAGAACCCAGGCGCACCTGGGCAACCCCTTCGAGATACTCCTGGTCGACCAGTCCATGCCCGGCATGAGCGGCCTTGAGCTGGCCAGCAGAATCAAGGATGACCCAGCCATCAAGCACCACTTGATGATTATCATGCTTACCGGCATCAGCCAGTCACCCAGCAGGGTCATCGCTCGTAACGCCGGTATCCGCCGCATACTCAGCAAGCCGGTGGCCGGCTATACCCTGCGCACCACGCTGATTGATGAGTGGCAGCAGCATAATCTGCAGCGCCAACAGCAGTTGGCGGAAGACACAGATCTGCCGGAAGTTTCCCAGTTCAGGGTATTGGTTGCCGAGGACAACACCATCTCGACCAAGGTGATTCGCGGCATGCTCGGCAAGCTTGGCATGCAGGTACACAGCGTGCAGAACGGAAATCAGGCCGTGCTGGAGGCGCAGACAGGCCACTACGACCTGATACTCATGGACTGTGAAATGCCGGAAATGGACGGTTTCACCGCATCCGAGCAAATTCGTCAATGGGAAAAGGTCAGCGGCCGTCAGCCTATACCCATTATCGCCCTGACCGCGCACATTCTACCCGAGCACCGTGAACGCTCACGGCTTGCAGGCATGAATGGGCATATTGCCAAGCCGGTCGAGCTGGCCCAACTGCGTGATCAGTTGAATTTCTGGATTGGCCACAAGGAGCAGGACCCGTCCTTGAGCTAGTCGCACGCCCGGACGTCAGCTTCAGCCATACCAGCCGTGGCCAGCGCATAGCTGGCCGCATAATGCTGTAGGTAGCCCAGCAAAACCCCGCCCTGCGGTAGCGCCTTGCGGCACAAGACCAACAGCCTGAACGTCCCCATCAGCATATCTCCTCCGTTACCTGAAGCTACAGAGTAGACAAGGCCCACGCGGCAGGCCATTAGCCGATATTTATCGGGACGATAGTCTGCTGCTCGCGCGCCCTGGCTTCTTGCGCGCCGGTTTCTTGCCGACACTCGGTTTGCCCGCAGTACTTTCGCGCGGCGGCAAGCCGGTGTGCTGCGTCAGCAACGCCCCGGGTCTTGGGGATTTGGCCGGAGTCGACTGCTTTTTACGCGCGCTGGCGTAACCCTCTACCGCCGGCTGATAGGTCGGAATCAGATGCTGCTTGCTGTTACCAATCAGATCCGCCCGCCCCATATCCTTGAGCGCCTCGCGTAACAGCGGCCAGTTCTTCGGGTCGTGATAACGCAGGAACGCCTTGTGCAAGCGCCGCTGACGCTCGCCCTTGACGCTGCTGACCGCATCGCTTTTATAGGTCACCTTGCGCAGCGGGTTCTTGCCCGAGTGATACATGGCGGTCGCCGTCGCCATCGGCGAAGGATAGAACGCCTGCACCTGATCAGCGCGGAAATCGTTGGTTTTCAGCCACAGCGCCAGATTCATCATGTCCTCATCCGAGGTACCTGGATGCGCGGCGATAAAGTAGGGAATCAGATACTGCTTCTTGCCTGCTTCCTTGGTGTACTTTTCGAACAGGCGCTTGAAGGTATCGTAGCTGCCAATACCCGGCTTCATCATCTTGGTCAGCGGGCCCTGCTCGGTATGCTCGGGGGCAATCTTCAGGTAGCCGCCGACATGGTGGGTGACCAGTTCCTTGACGTACTCCGGGGACTCCACAGCCAAGTCGTAACGCAAGCCAGAAGCGATCAGGATCTTTTTTACCCCCGGCAGCTCACGAGCCTTGCGGTACAAACCGATCAGCGAAGAGTGGTCGGTGTTCAGATTCTCGCAGATGCCTGGATAAACACAGGACGGCTTGCGGCAGGCCGCTTCGATCTCCGGGCTTTTGCAGGCAATGCGGTACATGTTCGCGGTCGGGCCGCCCAGGTCGGAAATCACCCCGGTAAAACCCGGCACCTTGTCACGAATTTCTTCGATTTCGCGAATAATCGAATCGTGCGAACGATTCTGAATAATCCGCCCCTCATGCTCGGTAATGGAGCAGAAAGTACAGCCACCGAAGCAGCCACGCATGATGTTCACCGAGAAGCGAATCATCTCGTAGGCCGGAATTTTCGCATCTCCGTAGGCAGGATGAGGGATGCGCGCGTAGGGCAGCCCGAATACGTAATCCATTTCCTCGGTGGTCAACGGAATGGGCGGCGGATTGA
>JBKBSI010000027.1:5958-24537 GCA_046291745.1 Pseudomonas sp.
GAACCACACATCCTTTTCCGCATGACGCTGAACCAGCGCCCGGGCATTGCCCGGGTTGGTTTCCAGGTGCAGCACGCGGTTGGCGTGGGCATAGAGCACCGGATCGCTTTTAACCTTCTCATAGGACGGCAGACGTATGACCGTCTTGTCCCGCTCAAGGCGTGGGTGCGGTAGCAGCTGCAGCACCTGCACACCGTCCTCCAGGCCCTCAGCAAGACCTTCTTCAGCCGGACCCTTCTCCTGTTCAACGGCGCAAGCGCTGGTATCCTGGGTGTTCACATAGGGATTGATGATCTTGTCGACCTTGCCTGGCCGGTCAATCCGCGTGGAGTCCAGTTCAAACCACCCCTGGGGCGTGTCACGGCGCATGAACGCGGTGCCACGAATATCAGTAATAGTCTGGATATCTTCGCCACGGCTGAGCCTGTGGGCAATCTCGACCACTGCACGTTCAGCGTTGCCATACAGCAGGATATCGGCCTTGGCATCCAGCAGCAGCGAATGGCGGACCTTGTCCTGCCAGTAGTCATAATGCGCAATACGACGCAACGAGGCTTCAATGCCGCCCAGTACCACCGGCACATCCTTGAAGGCTTCACGGCAGCGCTGGCTGTAGACCAGGCTCGCGCGGTCCGGTCTGCTACCGGCCTTGCCGCCCGGGGTGTAAGCATCGTCAGAGCGAATCTTGCGATCAGCCGTGTAGCGGTTGATCATCGAGTCCATGTTGCCCGCGGCCACACCGAAGAACAGGTTGGGCTTACCCAACTGCATGAAGGCTTCTTTGCTCTGCCAGTCAGGTTGGCTAATGATCCCCACCCGAAACCCTTGGGCTTCAAGCAGCCGACCGATGATTGCCATGCCGAAGGACGGATGATCGACATAGGCATCACCGGTAACGATGATGATGTCGCAGCTGTCCCAGCCGAGTAGGTCCATCTCGTCACGGCTCATGGGCAAAAAAGGCGCAGGGCCAAAACACTCGGCCCAGTACTTGGGATAATCAAACAGCGGCTTTGCGGCCGGCATGCTGATGGACATGCTTACTCCATATCACCGTACCCGGAATAGGAGCCGGGTGCGAGATTTTCAAAACGGGTGAATTTGCCGAGAAAGGCCAATCGGATGCTGCCGATAGGTCCGTTCCGCTGCTTGCCGATGATAATCTCGGCGATACCCTGATCCTGGGTATCCGGGTGATAGACCTCATCCCGATAGACGAACATGATTACGTCCGCGTCCTGCTCGATCGCCCCGGACTCACGCAAGTCGGAGTTGATCGGGCGCTTGTTGGGTCGCTGCTCCAGCGAGCGATTGAGCTGCGACAGAGCGACCACGGGCGCATTGAATTCTTTTGCCAGGGCCTTCAGCGAGCGGGAAATCTCCGAGATCTCGTTGGTCCGGTTCTCCGAGGCGCCACCGATCTGCATCAACTGCAGATAATCGATCATGATCATGCCGATCTCGCCGTGCTCACGCACCACACGCCGTGCGCGCGCACGCATTTCCATCGGTGACAGACCGGCGGTGTCGTCGATAAACAGCTTGCGGTCATTCAGTAGATTGACTGCCGAGGTCAGCCTGGGCCAATCGTCATCCTCAAGCCGCCCTGCTCTGACCTTGCTCTGATCGATCCGCCCGAGGGATGAGAGCATACGCATGACCAGCGAATCACCTGGCATCTCCAGCGAGAACACCAGGACCGCCTTGTCATAGCGCATGACCACGTTCTCGACCAGGTTCATCGCAAAGGTGGTTTTACCCATCGACGGACGCCCGGCAATAATCACCAAATCCGAGGGCTGCAGGCCCGATGTCATATCATCCAGATCGGCAAAACCAGTCGACAAGCCAGTAATGGCACCATCGCTATTGAACAAGGTATCAATGCGGTCAATTGCCTTGGTCAGCAGGGTGTTGACCGACTCAGGCCCACCGGTCTTAGGACGGCTCTCGGCAATCGCAAAGATCTGCCGTTCGGCGTCGTCGAGAATCTGATTAGCCTGCTTGCCCTTGGTGTTGAAGGCACTGTCGGCAATATCGGAACTGGTGCTGATCAGCTTTCGCAGCGTCGAGCGCTCACGAATAATGTGCGTGTAGGCGCTGATATTGGCAACCGATGGCGTGTTCTTGGCCAACTGACCAAGGTACGCCAGCCCGCCTACCTGATCGATCAGACCTTCCCGATCCAGTTCCTCTGCCAGGGTTACCACGTCAAAGGGTTGGTTGCGCGCAGCCAGACTGGCCAGCGCACGGAAAATCAGCCGATGATCGTGCCTGTAGAAGTCGACTTCGCTAAGCAGCTCGACCACCCGTTCCCAGGTAGTGTTTTCCAGCATCACCCCGCCCAATACCGCCTGTTCAGCTTCGATCGAGTGGGGTGGAATCTTCAACGCAGCTGTCTGCAGGTCAAGTTCCGGCGTATCGGTATAATTCGGCTCATTCATCGGCACAGGCTCGGTACAGGCTCAGGGCAAAAACCGGGAGACAAAAATAAGAACACGGCGCCTGTCCGGGACAGGCGCCGTGTTGACTAGTCTAACCGGAAAGGCTCGCAAACTCACCCAAGGGCTGCCCATGGCAGCCCCGGGACGACAGAGACCCCAGTTGAAACCGGAATTAACCGGCTACAACGACCAGCTTGACGGTAGCTTCCACATCAGTGTGCAGGTGCAGAGCAATCTCGAACTCGCCGACATTGCGCAGCGGACCTTCGGGAAGACGTACTTCGCTCTTCTCTACAGCCACACCAGCAGCAGTAACGGCGTCGGCGATGTCGCGGGTGCCGATGGAACCGAACAGCTTGCCTTCTTCACCAGCGTTAGCCGCTACGGTGACAGTCAGATCAACCAGCTTGGCCGCACGGGCTTCAGCTTCGGCTTTCTTCTCGTCAGCGATGCGCTCCAGCTCGGCACGGCGCGCTTCGAACGCTTCCAGGTTGCCGGCGGTAGCAGGAGTAGCCTTGCCGAAGGGCAGGAGAAAATTGCGTGCGTAACCGGCACTGACGGCAACCTTGTCGCCAAGGTTACCCAGATTCGCGATCTTTTCGAGCAGGATAACTTCCATTGCGATGACCTCTTGAATTCAATCTTGACTGTTCGAGTCGTTGCCATCACCAGGGCCTTTGGCCGGTGCAAGACGGGTACGAACATCGAACAGACTATCTATAAATGCCAACAACATAATCAGGGGATACACAAACTGGGCGCCTAAAACGAACACCACGTAAAGTATCACCAACCAAACCGAACCGAGTTGCTTGATGCCAACCACGCCGTGGATCAACGCCAGCCCCGCTATCAGCAGCGGCAAGCTGCTGATCGGCGAAACCATCGCCAATTGGCCGAACTGCGGACCAAACAGGGTCAGCAGCAACAGACCACCAGCTACCAGCGGTGACAGGCGCAGGCGATGAAACTCCTGCTGGAAACCGCCTGGGTTGTACAGCTTGGCCTGCATGGAGCGGCCAAGCATCAAGCTGATCAACACCATCAACGCGTGGACCGTACCCATCAGCCCGGCCAACACCGGCACCAGCAACGACTCCAAACGAGCCATATTAGCCTCGTTGATGCCGTCACCCATCTCCATGTCAGCCAGAAGCTGGGGCAATCGTTCCTGAATCTGCGCAGCCAGCGCCTGCAAGGGCTCGCCCATAACAGTCAGCAGAACCAGCGCAAACACCACGCCCAGAGGCACTGATGCCAGCAGAACGCGGGGCCAATCACCCTTCTCGCGCAGCAGCACGGCACAGCCGGCACAGCCGAGAATCACCATCAACGGGGTAATATCCCCCATCAAGGCCCATGCCAGAGCGGGTAACACACCCCACACCAGTACGGGCAAAGCCTCGTTCAAACCACGGCGCAAGATAACCAGCGCCAGAGCGGCTGCACTCAGCCAGAACAGCAGGGGGATGGCCGCAGCGATCGCCACCACAAAAGTGGCTTGCTTGCGACCGCGCATGATGTATTCAGCTAACCCACGCATGCTGATTCGGTTTCCCTGATTACGTAACTAGCTGCCTATCAGCGACCGTGACTGTCGGTGAAGGGCAGCAGAGCCAGATAACGGGCGCGCTTGATAGCGACGCCCAGCTGGCGCTGGTACTTGGCCTTGGTACCGGTAATACGGCTTGGAACAATCTTGCCGGTCTCGGTGATATAAGCCTTGAGGGTGTTCAGATCTTTGTAATCGATCTCTTTAACGCCTTCAGCGGTAAAACGGCAGAACTTTCTGCGGCGGAAAAAACGTGCCATGGCAGCGTCTCCTTAGATACTGGAAAGTGGGACCGGGATGACTTACTCGTCGTCGCCGTCGTCGTTGTCGTCAGCGTTGTCGCTGTCGTTGTCCGAATCGTTGTCGTCGCCTTCGGTGCGCTCACGACGCTCACGACGCTCGCCACGACCGGTGTCTTCAGGCTTGAGCATGTCGGACTGTTCGGTGATGGCTTCGTCACGACGGATAACCATGTTACGAATAACGGCGTCGTTGTAACGGAAGTTCTCGGTCAACTCTTCCAGTGCCTTGGCGCTGCACTCGACGTTGATCATGATGTAGTGAGCTTTGTGGATCTTGTCGATCGGGTAAGCCAGTTGACGACGGCCCCAATCTTCCAGGCGGTGAATCTTGCCGCCGTCTTCTTCGATAAGCTTGGTGTAGCGCTCAATCATGCCGCCAACCTGCTCACTCTGATCCGGGTGAACCAAAAATACGATTTCGTAATGACGCATAAGTGCTCCTTACGGGTTGTAGCCAGCCACCCAACATGGTCTGGCAAGGAGTAGAACTCTAGTTTGGGGCGCACATTCTAGGGGAGTGGGGGGCAAGTCGCAAGCTTTAAGCGTTGCAAGCTGCAAGCTGCAAGCTGCAAGCTGCAAGCTGCAAGTAAGTGTGCGGGCCTTGGCCGCGAAGGCAAACATTCCCCTCCATTATTCCCGCCTTGTGGGAATAATGGAGGGGGCCGGAGCGCGAATATAAACACAAACCTGAATTGGCAGGCTTTAGGGTTTCAGGTTTAGCTTTTAGCTTTTAGCTTTTAGCTTGAAGCTTGAAGCTTGCAGCTCAACCCTGCTGCGTGCGCTGGCGAACAGCTTCAAACAGACAGATACCGCTGGCCACCGAGACATTCAGACTGCTGACACTGCCGGCCATCGGTAGCTTTGCCAGGTAATCGCAGTGCTCGCGGGTCAGACGGCGCATGCCACTGCCCTCGGCACCCATGACGATAACACTGGGGACTTTGAGGTCGACCTGATAGATCAACTGCTCAGCCTCCCCCGCCGTACCCACTACCCACAGGCCGCGTTGCTGCAATTGCTTGAGGGTACGCGCCAGGTTGGTTACCGCAACCAGCGGCACCGTCTCCGCCGCACCACAGGCGACCTTGCGGACAGTTGGCGAGAGACTCGCGGAACGGTCACGCGGGATGACCACCGCATGAGCCCCGGCAGCGTCTGCGCTTCGCAGACAGGCGCCCAGGTTATGCGGATCGGTTACCCCATCCAGCACCAGCAACAGTGCAGGCTCCTCCAGCTTGTCGAGCAGATTGTCGAGCATTTCCTCGGACCACATCTGGCTGGCGGTGACCAATGCCACCACCCCCTGATGCACGCCCTCGGCAAGCTTGTCCAGCTCATCCGGAGCCAGCCGCTCAACGCTCAAGCCCAACCCTTCAGCCAGCTCCAGCAATACCTGAGCACGGGCGTCGAGACGTCCGCGCACCAGCATCAGCTGTTTTACCCGCTTGGGTGAGCGCTGCAGCATGGCCTGCACTGCGTGCACGCCGTAAACGTATTCCTGATCGCTCATTTATCTGTCAGGACCTGGGTTTGCGTGGAGCCCGGGGTGCGCGCGGAGCTCGCGGCGGACGCGACCCACCATCTGCTCCAGGCGCACTCTTGGCTGCGGGCTTCTTGCCAGCAGCAGACTTGGGCTTGCCAGGCTTGGCCGCGGTTTTGGCATTAGGGCGCGGCGCACGACCTTGCTTGGCAGCACCACCGGCCTTCTTGGCCTCGTCCATCAGGCGCTGACGCGCAGCACGACTGGCCTCAACGTTCGAATCACGAGCCTGCGGCTGGGTCTTGTCCATTTCGAAATCGATCTTGCGCTCATCCAGGTCTACCCGGGCTACCACGACCCTGACCGTATCACCGAGACGGAAGCTTTTGCCGCCGCGCTCACCGGTAAGGCGATGATGCACCGCATCAAACTGGTAGTAATCGGCCGGCAAGGCAGTAATGTGCACCAGGCCCTCGACATAGATATCGGTCAGCTCGACAAACAAGCCGAAGCCGGTCACAGCAGTTACCAGACCGTCAAAGCTTTCGCCTACCCGGTCCTTCATGAATTCACATTTCAGCCAACTAACCACGTCACGCGTGGCCTCATCGGCACGCCGCTCGTTCTGTGAACATTGCTGACCAAGCCGCTCCAGCGCGGGCAGGTCATAGGGATAGATCGAAGCCTTGGGCATCACACCAGCCCCGGCCCGCTTGACCCTGTCAGTCTGCTTGCGCGACCGCACGACGCTACGGATAGCGCGGTGGGTCAACAGATCCGGATAACGGCGAATGGGCGAGGTAAAGTGCGTGTAAGCCTCGTAATTCAAACCGAAGTGTCCGGCATTGTGCGGACTGTAGACCGCCTGACTCAAGGAGCGCAGCATCACCGTCTGGATCAGTTGCGCATCCGGACGACCCTGCACTTTCTGCAGTACGGCACTGTAGTCTTCCGGGGTCGGATCACCCTTCTTGCGGGTCAGGGACATGCCCATGGCCCCGAGAAACTGACGCAAACGCTCGACTTTTTCAGCCTGTGGTGCGTCATGCACACGGTACAGGCCAGGCAGTTCCAGATCCTGCAGGAAACGCGCGGTAGCAACGTTGGCGCAGAGCATGCACTCTTCGACAATCTTGTGCGCATCGTTGCGACTGGTCGGCCGAATCTCGGAAATCTTGCGATTTTCACCAAAGATAATCCGCGTTTCAGTTGTTTCGAAATCAATCGCACCGCGACCCTGGCGAGCCTTGGCCAGCGCCTTGTACAGATCATAGAGGTTCTTCAGTGCGGGCTGAACCTCGGCATACTCCTCGATCAGCGCCTGCCCCTCACGGCTACGCGGATGCTCAAGCATGCTTGAGACCTTGTTGTAGGTCAGCCGCGCATGGGAGTGAATAACCCCCTCATAAAACTCATAGTCGGTCAGCTCACCGCTCTTGGAAACGGTCATCTCGCAAACCAGTGCCAGACGATCGACCTTGGGCATCAATGAGCACAGACCGTTGGAAATCGCCTCGGGCAACATCGGCACCACTTCACTAGGGAAGTACACCGAGGTGCCACGCAGCTCGGCCTCGCGGTCCAGCGCCGAGCCGACCGGCACATAATGGGATACGTCGGCAATCGCCACATAGAGCTTCCAGCCACCGGCAAACAGGCGCCAGCCACTGGCCTTCTGCGGCTCACAGTACAGCGCATCATCGAAGTCGCGGGCGTCTTCACCGTCAATGGTGACCAATGGCAGGTGCCGCAGATCGACCCGCTTGAGCTTGTCTTTGTCTTCAACGTAGTTCTTTAGCTTGGCGGCTTCGTCGAGCACTTCCTGGGGCCAGACACTGGGAATATCGTAGCTGCGCAAGGCAACCTCGATTTCCACGCCTGGCGCCATGTAGTCACCCACCACCTCGATTACTTCGCCCTGGGATTGGCGATGCACGCTGGGCCACTGGGTCACTTTCACTTCGACATACTGGCCGTGCTGCGCGCCACCTTCACCACCGGGCTGAATCAGCACCTCATGATTGATCTTGGCGTTATCGGCGACCACGTAGGCGATGCCGTTCTCGATATAGTATCGACCGACCAGCACTTCATGGGCACGTTCAAGAATTTCGACAATGGTGCCTTCGCTGCGGCCGCGGCGATCAACGCCGGTAACCCGACCCAGGACCCGGTCGCCATCAAACACCAGGCGCATCTGCGCGGGACTGAGAAACAGATCGTCACCGCCGTCATCCGGCACCAGGAAGCCGAAGCCATCGCGATGGCCCTGGACACGCCCCTTGATCAGATCCAGCTTGTCCACTGGCGCATAGGCACCGCGGCGGGTGTAGATCAACTGACCGTCGCGCTCCATGGCCCGCAAGCGGCGACGTAGGGCTTCTATGCCATCTTCATCGCTGATGGCGAACTCGTCCTGCAGCTGCGAGCGGGTCGCTGGTGCGCCACGCTCTTCGAGCAGCTTGAGGATCAGCTCGCGACTGGGGATAGGGTTATCGTAGTTCTGGGCTTCGCGTTGAGCCTCTGGGTCTAGAGCTGCCCAGTTGGCCGGTGATGCGGAAGTACGTTTGGAGTTGCTCGACGCAGGCGCCGAGTCTTTGGATATTGATTTTTTCGTCATAGCTCTCTATTGAACCGCGAATCGGCTCCAGTTGCACCTGTTTCCGGTGTTTATGCATATTTTTTTGCAAGGGGGTTTACAAGCCCATGGGGGCTACGTATTATTCGCGCCGTCAACACAACAACGGTTGCGACGCAAAGCCTGTTACGGCTAGCTTAGCACCAGCGTTGCGAAAAGACGCCCAGGTGGTGAAATTGGTAGACACGCCAGCTTCAGGTGCTGGTGGCCGCAAGGCCGTGGAAGTTCGAGTCTTCTCCTGGGCACCATTTTCTCTCTGACGCGACCGCGTCAGATGCACGCCAAACCCCCTCGCAATAGTTAGTTAGCAGCTCCCAGCCGCCTTGCCTATGGATTAGCCAGCGAAAAAGCTGCGCGCCCTGCTGCGCCTCATGCAAGCACGCCTCTAACGCAGATAGCCGCATAAGAAAGGCGCCTTAACGGCGCCTTTTGCAGATCAGAAGATCTTTCGCAGAATGATCGTCTCGTTCCGGTCCGGACCCGTGGAGATAATATCCACCGGGGCACCAACCAGCTCCTCAACCCGCTTGATGTAAGCACGCGCATTCTCCGGCAGTTGCTCCAGAGTCTGCGCACCCAGGGTCGACTCGCTCCAGCCCGGCACATCTTCATACACCGGCTCCAGCCCCAGATAGCTGTCCGCATCCGTGGGCGCCTCTATCACTGCGCCCTCTTCGTTACGGTAACCAATACAGATACGAATCACATCGAGACCATCAAGCACATCCAGCTTGGTCAGACACAGACCGCTGATACTGTTGATTTCCATAGCCCGGCGCAGGATAACCGCATCGAACCAGCCGCAGCGGCGAGCCCGCCCGGTAGTGGAACCGAACTCGTGGCCGCGCTCGGCCAGGCGCGCACCAACATCATCGAACAGCTCGGTCGGGAAGGGACCGGAACCGACACGGGTGGTGTAAGCCTTGGTAATACCCAACACGTAATCCAGATACAGCGGGCCGAAACCCGAGCCAGTGGCGGTACCGCCAGCAGTAGTGTTGGAGCTGGTAACAAAGGGATAGGTACCGTGATCGATATCCAGCAAGGAGCCCTGGGCGCCCTCGAACATGATATTGGCGCCCTCACGGCGCAGCTCATGCAAGCGCGCGGTGACATCAGTCATCAACGGCTTTAGCCACTCGGCATAACCCATGGCCTCATCCAGAGTCTTCTGGAAATCCACCGGATCGACCTTGTAGTAATGTTGCAGGGCAAAGTTGTGGTAATCCAGCACCTCGCCCAGCTTGGCGGCAAAGCGCTCACGGTGAAACAGATCGGCAACCCGCAGGCCGCGACGCGACACCTTGTCTTCGTAAGCCGGACCAATACCGCGACCAGTAGTACCGATCTTGGCTTCGCCACGGGCCTTTTCACGCGCCTGGTCCAGTGCCACGTGATACGGCAGAATCAGCGGGCAAGCAGGACTGATGCGCAAACGCTCGCGCACCGGCACACCCTTGGCCTCAAGCTCTTTCAGCTCCTTCATCAGCGCCTCAGGCGACAGGACCACGCCATTACCGATAAAGCAGCGCACGTTCTCGCGCAGGATCCCTGACGGGATCAGGTGCAGCACCGTTTTTTCACCATCGATAACCAGGGTATGACCGGCATTGTGCCCGCCCTGATAGCGCACCACTGCCGCTACCTGATCCGTCAGCAGGTCTACAATCTTGCCCTTGCCCTCATCGCCCCACTGGGTACCGAGGATGACTACGTTCTTGCCCATTTCAGCTCTCGCCTCATCTAGATGTATTTGGCCTGCACGGCCCAACGTATTACAGGTAGTCGATCTGCCAGCCTTCATTGACACGGCGTAGTACGCGGTCGCAGCCGTGCTCACGAGCATCGGCATCAACCTGGCCCGGCAGGGCGACAATCACTCGCTCGCCGCGGAGCCTTAGATTCATGACTTCGGCCTGCAGTCCCGGCGTACCGACAAAGGGTGCCCAGATACCCACTGGCACTACCGCCGGAGCGGGGTCGGCACGCTCGACCAGCAGCCGCAAATCAGTAGAAAAGCCGGTAGCCGGACGCGCCCGACCAAAATACTGGCCAATATCGTCGTAGCGTCCGCCCTGGGCGATACTCTGACCGATCCCCGGGATAAAAGCGGCGAAGACAATACCGGTGTGATAGTGATAACCGCGCAGCTCGCCCAAGTCGAAGTACAGCGGCACATCAGGATACTGCCGCGCCAGGGTCTGAGCGACCTCGGCCAGATCATCCAGGGCGGCCATGACCGACTCTGGCGCGCCATCAAGCAGAACATGGGCTCGTTCGAGCACCTCGGTACCGCCGGACAACTCGACCAGGCTACACAACATGGCAGCCAGAGACGACTGCTCGAACCGCTCGGTAATACTCCGAACTTCATCGACGGCCTTGCGCTGCAGCGCATCAAACAGTAGCTGCTCGGTCTGCTCGTCAACGCCGCAAGCCTGAATAAGACCACGATAGATGCCAACGTGACCGATATCCAGGTGCGCGCCCGAGATTCTTGAGCTGCGCAGGGTCTCGAGCATCAGGGTAATAATTTCGATATCACTGGCGCTGGAGGCATCGCCATAGAGCTCCGCGCCCAACTGAATCAGGCTACGGGCACTGGACAAGGCCCTGGGCCGGGTATGCATGACACTGCCGCAATAACAAAGCCTGCTGGGGCGTTCGGCACCCAGGGTATGGGCATCGATACGTGCGACCTGAGGCGTAATATCCGCACGCAGACCGAGCATGCGCCCGGACAGTTGGTCGATCATCTTGAACGTCTGCAACTCCAGATCATGACCGGCACCGGTCAGCAGGGATTCGACGTACTCGATATGCGGGGTAATGACCAGGTCATAACCCCAGGAGGAGAACAGATCAAGCAATTGCCTGCGGGCGGCTTCGATGCGTGCGGCCTCTTCAGGCAGCACCTCTTCGATGCCATCAGGCAACAGCCAGCTATCAACAGTCGACATTGTCACAACCTTTCCTGAGCGGTGAATGCATGGAGCTATCCAGCATTACGCTAGCGAATCAGATACAAAAAGAGGGTTCCGGCCAACATGCTCGCCAGACCGGCCAACCGCAGGTGCCGATCACTGATCTGCGCCACGCTAGCCAGCATGCGTTTCCATCGTCCCGGCGCGAGAAAGGGCATCAAGCCCTCGAGCACCAGAACCAGACAGAGCGCTGTCGCCAGACTTTGCCACATGGGCAGCTTCCCCTCGGTCAAACCCGATGCCAGACAGCTTCAACAAGCACACATCGGTCACAAAAAAGCCGGGGTTACCCGGCTTGCGCAAGTGTATCACGTTTTTCCCCGGCCACACCTGCAAAGGCTGCAGCTGTGGCCGGAGCGGGCTTAGCGCACACCCTTGCCTTGCAGGTAGCGGAAGAACTCGCTGTCCGGATCCAGTACCAGGATGTCGGATTTGCTCGAGAAGCTCTCGCGATAAGCCTGAAGACTACGGTAGAAGGAGTAGAACTCCGGATCCTTGTTATAGGCGTCGGCATAAATGGCAGCGGCCTGTGCATCACCGTCACCACGAATCTGCTCGGCTTCCCGGAATGCTTCCGCCAGGATAACCCGTTGCTGACGATCGGCGTCGGCACGAATACCCTCGCCCAACTCCCGACCTTTGGCACGATGCTCGCGGGCTTCACGCTCACGCTCGGTGCTCATCCGCTCGAAAACACTACGGTTAACTTCGCGCGGCAGGTCAATGGCCTTGACTCGCACATCTAGCACTTCAATCCCCAGTTCGCGCTGGGCACTGGCGTTGAGGATAGTGGTGATGTCGGCCATCAACTGATCACGCTCACCGGAAACCACCTCATTGAGAGTGCGCCGTGCCACTTCGTTGCGCAGACCCGATTCCAGTTGGCGCGACAGGCGCTCTTCAGCAATGGAGCGCAGGCCCGAGGTTGCAGTATAAAAGCGCTGCACGTTGGCGATGCGCCATTTGGCATAGGAGTCAACCATCAACGCCTTTTTTTCCAGCGTGAGATAACGCTGCGTGGCGGTATCAAGGGTCAGCAAGCGTCCATCAAACAGACGTGCATCCTGGACAAAAGGCAGCTTGAAATGCAGACCTGGCTGCACGTCATCCTTCACCACCTTACCAAACTGCAGCACGATGCCGCGCTCGATCTGGCTGACAACAAAGAAGCTGTTCCAGCCAACAAAGATCACTGCAAGCGCCAGAATCAGCGAAAAAACAGTTTTGTTACTCATCAGCGGGACTCCCTTGCACGCGCATCACGCTGCTGTATCTGAAGCGGCAGGCGTGCCGTAGCATCGCCCGATCCAGTTGAAGACGAAGAAGTCGAAGCTCCCGCACCAGGCGTCCCGCCTTGCTGCATCAGCTTGTCGAGCGGCAGATAAAGCAGGTTGTTATTGCCGTCGCCACCAGAGACCAGAATTTTGCTGGTATTGGTCATAACATGCTGCAGCGTCTCGATAAACATGCGCTCACGCATGACCACCGGCGCAATCTCATACTGCGCAATCAACTGGTTAAAGCGCTGAGCTTCACCATCGGCACGGGCAATCACTTCATCGCGGTAACCATTGGCTTCCTCAAGTAGGCGCTGAGCACGACCACGCGCTTCAGGAATCACACCATTGGCATAGGACTCAGCCTGATTGCGCTCACGCACCTCGTCTTCCCGGGCACGGATCACGTCATCAAAGGCATCCTGTACTTCCGCCGGGGCCTGGGCGCTCTCGATGTTTACCTGCACGACGGTAATGCCGGTGTTGTACATATCCAGATAGCGCTGCAGGCGCTCGGTCGTCTCAACGCCCATCTGCTCCCGGCCTTCAGTCAGAACCTGGTGCATTGAGGTCGAACCCACCACGTGACGCAACGCACTCTCGGTAGCGTGGCGCAAACTGGACTCTGGATCCTCGACCTTGAGAACGAAGTTCTCCAGATTGGAAATGCGGTACTGCACAGCCAGCGGGACTTCGACGATATTCTCGTCTTCGGTCAGCATCTGACCCTGCTGGCGGTAAGAGCGAACCTGGGTCACGTTGCGCTGAAACTTGCGCTCAATCGGCGGGAAATACACGTGCAGACCGGACTCCACGGTGCGGTGGTATTCACCAAACCGCAGAACAATGGCCTGCTCCTGCTCATCGACCATATATACGGCGAAAAACAGCCAAACAGCGACAACCACCAGAGCACCAATACCCCACACCGCTTTTGGCACGCCTTCACCACTGCCACCGCGACCACCGCCTGAGCTGTTATCGCCGCCGCCTTTCTTGCCACCGAACATGCCGTTCAGGCTGTCCTGCAGCTTCTTCAGTGCTTCATCGAGGTCTGGAGGACCCTGCTTGCCGCCCCGGTTACCGTTATTATTGCCGCCACTACCCCAAGGGTCTTGGTTATTGTTCTTTCCACCACCAGGCTCATTCCAGGCCATAGCGTTCTCCGTTAATCGTAAACCTGCCAGGCCGGGGAAAGACTCGCTCACCCCGGCTACATTGTTCAATCCTACAGCAAATAGCCCGCACCACGCGAACCGCTCAGGAGTGCATTATTGCAAAGTATGTTGCTGCAGAAAGGTATCCGGCTGCCAGCCTTCACGCTTGAGCAAACGGTTGAAATCACTGCGCTGCAGACGCAGATCCAGCTGCTGTCGGCCATCCTCGGACAGGCTTTCAGCTACCACCGCACCAGCCGCGTAGAACTGCGCACGCAAGCGCGCCTCGGCGTGCTCCAGAATCACTGATTCCTGAATGACGTCTTCGCCCAGCCGCTCGGCCATGGCCTGAACCAACAGCTCCAGCCCCTGACCACTCTGGGCCGAGAGCCAGACACGCACCGGCACACCTGACTCGTCACGCTGGATATGCGGCTCCACCCCTTCAAGCAGATCAATCTTGTTGTACACCTCAAGCAGAGGTATCTCGATGGCGCCGATCTCGCTGAGCACCTTGACCACCTGCTCGATATGCGAGGTCCGATCAGCATCAGCCGCATCAATTACATGCAGCAACAGATCGGCCTGACTCGATTCCTCCAGCGTGGCGCGGAAGGCTTCAACCAGCTTGTGGGGGAGATGACGGATAAAACCCACCGTGTCCGCCAGGATAACCGGGCCGATATCACTCAGCTCAATACGTCTGAGAGTCGGGTCCAGCGTGGCAAACAGCTGATCCGCAGCATACACCTCGGAAGTGGTCTGGATGTTGAACAGAGTCGACTTTCCGGCATTGGTGTAGCCCACCAGTGAAACCACCGGAATTTCCGCCCGACGCCGTGCCCGACGAGCCTGCTCACGCTGGCTACGGACCTTCTCCAAACGTCGAGTGATCTGTTTGATGCGCTCACGCAGCAGGCGCCGATCTGTCTCCAGCTGGGTTTCACCCGGGCCGCGCAGACCGATACCGCCCTTTTGCCGCTCAAGGTGAGTCCAACCGCGCACCAGCCGGGTGCTGAGATGATCAAGCTGTGCCAGTTCGACCTGCAACTTGCCCTCATGGGTCCGCGCCCGCTGGGCGAAGATATCCAGAATCAGGCCAGTGCGGTCAATTACGCGGCATTTCAGCTCGCGCTCGAGATTACGCTCCTGACTGGGCGTCAGCACATGATTGAAGATAACCAGATCGGCTTCGTGCTGCTGCACGCAAGCTTGCAACTCGTCCACCTTGCCCGCACCGACAAGAAAGCGGGGGCTGGGGTGATGACGGTTGACCGTAAGAAAGGCAGCGATATCCGCACCCGCCGAACTGACCAGTTCAACAAATTCCTGGGGATCTTCCCGGGTGCGCTCGTCCTGGCCTTCAAGGTGGACGAGGATCGCTCGCTCGCCGCCTTCATGGCGCTCAAAAAACAATCAAGCCTCCCGACAGATCAAGGATTGTCTGTCTCTGCCTCGTCACCGCTGCCCTGAACAGGCAGGCGCACCGGACGGCCCGGCACCACAGTGGAGATAGCATGCTTGTAGACCATCTGACTGACGGTATTCTTCAGCAGGATGACAAACTGATCGAACGACTCGATCTGACCCTGCAGCTTGATACCATTGACCAGATAGATGGATACCGGAACACGTTCCTTGCGCAGAACGTTCAGGTAAGGGTCTTGTAGTGAATGCCCTTTTGACATTGCCTCACTCCTTATGGGAACCGTATTAGTAAGCATTGAATAATGCGTTCCACCCAACTGTCCATTATCCCTTGGACTGACGGGTGCCAAATATAAGACAAACCATTACTTTAAAATCAGCAGACCACAAGCTCTATATTGCGACCTGCTTGAGGCGTTTCAAGGCCCGCTCAAATCTTTTTGCGTCGAGACTGTCAAACCAGTCTATCTCGGACGGCCACCCTCGCAACCAGGTCATTTGTCGCTTGGCCAACTGCCGGGTGGCTATCACCCCTCGTTCGACCGCCTCATCCAGCAAGAGTTTCCCGTCGAGGTAATCCCAGAGCTGACGATAGCCAACGGCACGAACGGAAGGCAACCCCGGATGCAAATCAGGCCGGGCATGCAAAGCACGCACTTCGTCGACAAACCCCAGGCGCATCATCAGCTCAAACCGCTGGACAATGCGCTCATGCAAGACCTGACGCTGCGTCGGAGCCACCGCCAGATAGTGCATAGTATAAGGCAAAAAAGCCATGCCGGGCGCCTCCCCAGCGGCTTTTTCTGCCGCCTGCCTCAGATGCCAGTCAGTCAGGCTGATACCACTGAGCAGATACACCTCGTAGGCACGCTGCAGGCGCTGAGGGTCATTCGGATGAATACGTGCCGCCGCCACCGGATCAACCTGTGCAAGCTCGGCATGGATCACCTGCCAGCCCTCACGCGCTGCCCGCGACTCTATCTGCTCGCGCACAACCGCATCGGCAGCAGGCATGCTGGCCAAACCCTGCGTCAGCGCCTTGAAATACAGCATGGTGCCGCCAACCAGCAAGGGGATCCGACCCCTGGCGTGAATCTCTCGCAGCAGACGCCTCGCGTCCTCGACAAAACGCGCAGCAGAATAGGCCTCCTGCGGGTCCAGAATATCAACCAGATGATGTGGGTAACGTGCCAGAGTCTCAGCGTCCGGCTTGGCGGTGCCGATATCCATACCACGGTAGACCAGCGCCGAATCGACGCTCACCAGCTCACAGGGCAGTTGATCAGCCAGATACATGGCCAATTCGGTCTTACCGGAGGCCGTGGGCCCCATCAGACAGATAACCGGCGGCAAGAGAGGGCTATTCAAAGCGCACTCCGAGAACCATTAATCGCGTTTGTCGCCATTAGCGGCCCCGCAGGAACAGCTTATCCAGCTCCGCGAGGCTCATTTGCGTCCAGGTTGGCCTGCCGTGGTTGCATTGTCCGCTACGCTCGGTCTGCTCCATATCGCGCAACAGCGAATTCATCTCTGCCAGCGTAAGGCGACGATTGGCTCGAACCGAGCCATGGCAAGCCATGGTCGACAGGAGCTCGTTGCGATGGGCCTCGATGCGATCACTGGTGCCATATTCGAGCAGATCGCTCAGCACATCCCGCACCAGTTGCTCAGCCTGGGCCTGACGCAACAGCGCTGGTACCTCACGGATGCCCAGGGTTTCCGGCCCCATACGCTGCAATTCAAAGCCTAGACGGGCGAACCAGTCAGCATGTTCCTCAGCGCAGTCAGCTTCGCGCTGACTGACAGCCAGGGATTCCGGCACCAACAGCGGCTGACCGCGCAGGCCTTCCTGATCCATGGCCTGCTTCAAGCGTTCGTAGGTAATGCGCTCGTGTGCGGCATGCATATCCACCACCACCAGCCCCTGGGCATTTTCCGCAAGGATATAGATCCCCATCAGTTGCGCCAGGGCATAGCCCAGCGGCGGCGAATCAGCCTGCTGGTCGCTCAGCGGTGAAGCCGATACCGGTGGCGCGGCGTACAAGCTCGTCAAGCCCTGCAGTTGCCCGCCCACGGCAGCGGAACTGGGACGCTCCGGTGGCTGATATCCAGGATTTGTCCAGGCTGCAGCGGGTTCGCCCAAGGCCATGCGCTCCTGACCGGAAAAAACGCCTGCAGCACTCGGCGAGAGAGGTGGGCTCACTGCGGCGTCGGGAGCGCCAGCGGCTGCCTCGCCGGGCATATCGCCCGGACGCTGATCAGCCAGGGCCCGGTGCAGGGTACTGAACAGGAAGTCATGCACCATACGCCCGTCGCGGAAGCGCACTTCGTGCTTGGTCGGATGCACATTCACATCCACTACCGCCGGGTCCACCTCGAGAAACAGCACGAAGGTGGGGTGACGACCATGGAACAGCACATCACGATAGGCCTGGCGCACGGCGTGCACCACCAGCTTGTCACGGATCATGCGGCCGTTGACGAAGAAATACTGCAGATCGGACTGACTGCGGGAAAAGGTCGGCAAGCCGACCCAACCCCAGAGGCGCAGACCACTGCGCTCACTATCGATGCTCAGCGACTGCTCGACAAAGGCTGGACCACAAACACTGGCAACCCGACGTCGCGCCTCCTGCTCTCCGTGCGCCGGGCGCAAACTGAACACCGTGCGGCCGTTGTGGCGCAAGGTAAAGGCGACGTCAAAGCGTGACAAGGCCAGACGCTTTACCACCTCCTCAAGATGACCGAACTCGGTCTTCTCGGTGCGCAGGAATTTACGCCGGGCCGGGGTATTGAAGAACAGGTCGCGCACTTCTACCGTGGTGCCGCGCGGATGGGCGGCGGGTTGCAGGCGCGGCTCCATGTCCCGCCCCTCGGTCTCTACCTGCCAGGCCTGATCGGCGCCTTCGGTGCAGGAAGTCAAAGTCAGCCTGGAGACCGAGCTGACCGAAGCCAGTGCCTCGCCGCGAAACCCCAGGGTCTGGACCCGCTCCAGATCATCCAGATCACGAATCTTGCTGGTAGCATGACGGGACAAAGCCAGCGACAGGTCCTCATGCATGATGCCGCCGCCATCGTCGCGCACCCGCAGCAACTTGACACCACCCTGCTCAACATCGATATCGATGCGCGTGGCGCCAGCATCCAGACTATTTTCCAGCAACTCCTTGATCACCGAGGCGGGTCTTTCAACTACCTCACCCGCGGCAATCTGGTTGGCCAGACGCGGGCTCAACAATGCAATACGGGACATATCAGGGCTCATTCTTTACCAGCATGCTGCTGGATGGCAGTTTCAACACCTGCCCGACACGGAT
>JBKBSI010000280.1:0-3613 GCA_046291745.1 Pseudomonas sp.
CAGGATGGTGAATATCCCAGCGCCAGTTTCAAATGGTTGCCCAGGCCCTGCATGCAATGCGAGAACCCTTCATGCGTGCATGTCTGCCCAACCAAGGCCACCTATATCACCGACGACGGGGTAGTGCTGATTGATTGGGACAAGTGCATCGGCTGCAAGTACTGCATGATTGCCTGCCCCTACGGCGTGCGCTTTTATACCGACGAGAAGCCCCTGCTGGAACCCGACGTGAAGAACGTATTCGCCAGCGACCGGGGAGATGTCCAGAGCTGGTCGCCGCCGTTCCAGAACCCGAACGAGGACTGGTCAAAGGGTATTGGCATCCAACCCGATGGGGTGGTGTCCAAATGCACCTTCTGTTACCACAAGATCAGCCAGGCGCCCGAAGGGGTTGCCGATCTCGACCCCAGAGACCCGGCGCTGGTGGAATATGTACCGGCCTGCGTGCGCACCTGCGCTCCGGAAGCCCGCTACTTCGGCGATCTCGACAATCCGGAAAGCCACGTCAACCAACTCATCGGCGACAAGCGCGGCGTGCGCCTCAAGGATGAGACCGGCAACAAGCCCAAGGTCTATTACCTGACCGGAGAAGGCGGCTCGATTCCGGCTTTCACTGATCGCAACAAGTCCTCCTGAGGAGCTGAGCCATGCCTGCATCCACATTTGATACCCCGGCCTCCTCGTTGCAGCAACCGGGTAAGGGTTTGCAAATCGTCGCCATCATTCTGCTGGTGATTGGTCTGATCGGCCTTTACCCGCTGATGAGTCAGGGCGGTCGCGCCTTCAACCAGGGCAGTGCACTCGCCTGGGGTCTGCCGGTGGTCACCTACGCCTTTCTGGCACTGGGCTCCTTTGCCGTAGCCATCGTCAACATGCTCGGCGTGCTGACCAGACAACCGGGGCTATGTCGCCTGGTCCGTCGTAACCTGATGCTGTCCCTCGGCCTGTCGGTTGGTGCCGTAGCGGCTTTGGCACTGGAATTGGGGCATCCGCTACGCTCCATCTGGGCCATCCCGCTGAACATGCAGGTTCGCTCACCGCTGCTGTGGATGGGTGCATTCTGGGCGCTCTACATCATCAGTATGCTGGCGGCGCTGTTCTGGCTGCGCAACGACGATAACCATCTGGAGAGCCGTCAGGGCCTGGCGCTGCTGATTCTGATCACCGCCCTCGGCGGTCTGTTCACCCAGGGTCTGGTCTACGGCATGATGGCCATGCGGCCGGTCTGGTTTGGCAGCAGCACGCCTCTATACTTCCTGATCGCCGCGCTGCCCCTCGGCCTGGCTTTGATGAGCCTGTTCACCCAGATCAGCTATGGCTTCAGGCGCGATGCCATGTCAGCGGATGTTCGCAAGCTGATTGGCGAGCTGCTACCCAAATACCTGCTGGTGGCCATGACGGTATACACCCTGACCTGGATTGCCCGCGTTACCACCGGCCTATGGACAATGCAGGACGGCCACCACGTGGTGTTCGAGCATATGCTTGGCAGCAGCCTGTTCTGGTTCGAGGCGATTGTCGGTATTGCCCTGCCCCTGCTACTGCTACTGTTGCTGCGCGCACACTCGGTGGGCGTGTCGTTGCTGACCGCGATCACCATCATCATCGGCCTGTTCATCGCGCGCTACGAATTCGTGATTGGCGGGCAACTGGTGCCGCTGTTCAAGGGCACCTGGGAATGGGGCCTGATCCAGTACGCACCGTCCCTGACCGAGTGGATGGTCACCCTGACCGGTGTAGCTCTGGCCGTTACCGTGTATGCCTTTGGTGAGCGCCTGCTGTATGGCAAGCCCATTCACTATCAGCCCAAACCATGACCCCAGGAGCCGACACCATCACCACCGACACCAGACTCTGGCAGGAAGCCTGGGCCATTCTGGCGCAGGCCTGGCGACCGCCGATAACCCCCGCCCAGTGCCAGGCCCTGCGTGAATGCCTGGCCGAGGATCTTTCCAGCCTCGGCGAGGAACTGGGCATGGGCCTGGACACCCGCGTACTCGCCAGCACACTCGCAACACAGCGGGACCAGGCCCTGCTGGTGGGCTACGCGCGGCTGTTTCTGACCCCGCCCTATGCCGCGCATCTGGATCTGGGCAACGGTGTCGATGGCCAACAGATGGGCCCCTATGCCCAGTCCATGGCGCAAACCCTTGCCGAGTTGGGCTTGCAGCTCACCGAAGACCGCCATGAACACCCGGATTACCTGCCGGTGATGCTGGAAGCGGCCCTGCACCTGGAAAATGAAAGAGCAGCCGATACTCAGCGGCTATCTCACCTGCAGCAGCTCGCAAAGGGCTTGCAGTCATTGCAGCAGTCGCTGGCTGAACATGCTGACGGTAGCGCCTGGCAGCAACTGGCAGCATTAACCCGAGCACTGGTGCTACAGCGCCTGCAACGACTCGGCGGCAGTAGCTCCGCCGAGGACCGGCCCAGCGCCGCTGATCTGCGCCGTAAGCAGCGCGCGGCGCTGACCAGTCAGGTCCAGCAGGCACATCATGATCAGGTGATACCCGACCTCACCGCCATTCGCGCCAGGCAGGCGGGGATACCGCCGGAAGCCATGCTGGAAATGATCGCCAAACTGGAGGCGCAGGGTCTCGATGCCTCTCACTTGCGCGGTCAGTTGCCCGGCGAGGGCTGGACCAGTTTGATCCCACCGGAAGCAAAACAGGGTCGCGCCAGCCAAGCCAAAACGCCAAGCCGCCCTGACAGCAGCGCCAGCAAAACATGACAAAACGCCGCATAACCGCCTCCTGGTCAATTCTCAATGACCAGGGCCAGTGCCTGGAGCAGTCCGCAGGCCACAATCCCATGCGCTATACCGAAGGCGACGGCAGTCTGTTCCCGGCCCTCGCAGCTGCGCTTGCGGGGATTGCCGAGGAGGAAGAGCGCAGCGTGCGCCTGGAGCCTGAGCAGACCCACGGCCCCTACATGGACAACCTGGTATTCGAGGTGGTCAATGCCAACCTGCCCGAGGGCGTCACCCCCTACCCTGGCATGACGTTCGCGCCTGGCGGCCAGCGTGGCCGATTCCAACTGACGGTAATCGAGGTATTCGACGACCGGGTGCGGGTGGACGGCAATCACCGCTATGCGGGCCTGGCTCTGACGTACCGGGTCAAGGCGCTAGCAGTGGAAGCCGCAGAGCATCGGCAGTGCGGAGACGGAACCAGTGTGTGAGTTGCTGGCCATGTCCTGTCGCCACCCCGCCAGGCTTACCCTTTCCCTGTCCGCATTGGCCCGCCGCGCTCATCTGCCGAGCAACAATCAGGATGGCTGGGGAATGGCCTATTTTCAGGGCAAGGATGTCGCACTCTATCGCGATATCAGCAGCGCCGCAGGCAGTCCGCTGCTGAACTGGCTGGTCGAGCACGGCCCCGCTGCACGCACAGTAATGGGCTACATTCGGCATGGCACCCAGGGTGAGATCAGCCTGGCCAATACCGGCCCGTTCCTGCGGGAATTGAACGGCCGCATGCACGCCTTTGTTCACAACGGCAATCTGCGCTGTTCAAGTGAATTTGATGCAAGGAGTAAACAGCGTTTTCAGGCCGTCGGTGAAACCGATTCCGAACGCGCCTTTTGTGAGCTAATGACGAGAATAGCCAGCTTG
>JBKBSI010000281.1:0-3599 GCA_046291745.1 Pseudomonas sp.
TGACGTTAATGCACGTATAAGACCCCCGCTATGCGGGGGTTTTTGCGTTCAGGCTGGGGCGAATTGCGCCAAAGTCTCGACTGCCAGGTGGGGGAAGTCGGTAATCAGGCTGTCGACGCCCATCTCCGCCAACCGCAACATCAGTTGCGGATCGTTTACCGTCCACACCGAAACATGCAGGCCCTGGGCCTGTGCACGCTTTACCCTGTACGGCTGGCAGAGCTTCCAGTTGAGGATCAGGTAATCACAGCGGTAGCGCTGGCAGCTCTTCAACGGGTCCAGCAGTCCGTACTCCTCGACAAGCCCGGTTGGTAGTCTGAAACCCGTATCCCTGGCAGTCTTCAGCAAGGTTCGGCTGCTGGATGTCAGTACTACCTTGTCCTGCAATCCAAAGCGCTCAACCAGTTCGTTCACCGCATCCAGCACCAGGCGCGACTGCCCGGCTGAGCCGCTTTTGACCTCAAGTTGGTAGTGTTCGAACTCCGGGCAGGCACTGAACAGCTGTTCCAGGCTGGGAATCGGGCAGGGCTCTGGCCAGCCAGGCGTGTTGTGTCTGGCATCCATGCGTTGCAGTTCTGCAGCGGTATACTGGGCGACCTTGCCGCCCAGGCCAGTGGTGCGCTTGAGCGTCGGGTCGTGAATGACCATCAGTTGGCCGTCGGCCGACAAGTGCAGATCCAGTTCTACCCGGGTTACCCCGGCTTCAAGAGTGCGGCGGAAGCTGGGCAAGGTGTTCTCTGGCGCCTCACCCCTTGCCCCGCGATGGCCATACAGCAGTGGCTGAGCCATCAGGGCGTCTGACGGCGGTGCTGCCGCACGCTGTGGATGACCTTGTCATACTCGAAGTAGACACTGAAGTCCGCATAGTCCCAGCGGGTAATCGGCGGTTGACCGACGGCTGGGTGACGGCTGGCTGGCTCGCCATAGCGTTGGCTCACAGCCGCTGTGCTGAGGCCGCGCTGGGGCAGGCTGGTACTGGTTTGAGCGGCCTGCTGGCCCAGCGGGATAACCAGGTTGTCGGCGGCAGCCATGGGTGCCGCGGCCATCAGGCCAAGTGACAGAGCGGAGGCGGAAACAAGGGTAATCAGGGCTTTCATGTTGGCGTCCTTTCGGTAGTTTTGGCAGCACGGATTTCCTGTGCCTGTTTTTGCAGTATATGCCGGGCCAGTAGTTGGCGTTGGGCATCGGTCAGGGCTTCAAAGCTTACCCCTATGGTGAATCTGGTGGAATCGGCGTTGCTATCACAGCGCATGACCCGCGCTGGCAGAATCAGACCCAGGGGGGAGGGCAGCAATACCATGCGTAGTGCCAGCCAGGAATCGACGGCATAGGCCTGCCCGGCGTCAAAGGACATGCCGCCCTCGCTCAGGGTGACTTCCTGAGGCTCGCTCAGGTCGCCGGTCAACTGCATGGCCAGGGCCTTGCCTACCAGGTCAATACGCTTGTTGATGATCTTCAGGTAGTGGGCCAGGGCGCGGTCACGCTCGGCAATCTGGCGCAGCAGGTGCTGGGATTCGTAATCGAGCATATGCAGGTCGCTGAGCAGGCTGAACAGCGGCGACTCGTCGGCAAAGCCGCTGGCGTCGTGGTCTGGTCCTGTGACTGGCCTCACCTCCAGGGCGAGTTGATCTTGGATGCGAAAAAAATCCCGCTTGTCGTCCGTGCTGCCATCTTCTGTTTGCATGGGATACCCGTGTGGTCCAAGTCGAAGCCCTGAACAAATCTGCTGTTTCAGTGTAACATGCGAGTCCGATCTGCTACGCAACAGGGCCAGGCCCTACAGGTAACCGGTATTCCATGTTCAGACCTTTACCTTTTTTTATCGGCATGCGCTATACCCGCGCGAAACGCCGCAATCACTTCATATCATTTATATCACTGATTTCCATGCTTGGCCTCACCCTGGGTGTGATGGTGATGATCCTGGTGCTATCGGTGATGAACGGCTTTGACCGTGAGCTGCGCACTCGCATTTTGGGCATGGTGCCGCACGCCACCATCAGCTCCCAGCAGCCGATTAATGACTGGCAGAGCGTTGCGGAGATTCTGCTGCAGCATCCCGAGGTCCGTGCAGCGGCTCCCTTTGTCCAGTTGCAGGGCATGTTGACGCATGATGGCAGCGTTGCTCCGGTGCTGGTCAGCGGGGTTATTCCCGAGGCGGAGAGCGAGGTATCGATCATCGAGCAGCACATGACTGCGGGTGCCTTGACCGACCTGCAGGATGGCGAGTTTGGCATCATTATTGGCGAGTTGATTGCCAAGCGTTTTGGCGTAGCAGTAGGCGACAGGTTGACCTTCGTGCTACCAGAGGCTGCTGTGACACCGGCAGGAGTATTTCCGCGTCTGAAGCGCTTTCATGTGGTGGGCGTATTCAAGGTGGGCGCCGAGCTGGATGGTTCCCTGGCGATGATTCATGCTGGCGATGCGGCGCGCCTTTCGCGCTGGCAACCAGGCCAGGTACAGGGTCTGCGGATCAAGCTTGACGACCTGTTCCAGGCTCCCCGGGTGGCCTGGGATCTGGCAGTCAGTCTGCCGGGTGAGTACTACGCCCAGGATTGGACTCGTACCCATGGCAACCTGTTTGCCGCGATTCGCATGGAGAAGACCATGATTGGCCTGCTGCTGCTGCTTATTGTCGCCGTGGCTGCCTTCAATATCATTTCCACGCTGGTCATGGTGGTCACCGACAAGAAAGCGGATATTGCCATCCTGCGTACGCTCGGTGCTTCACCTGCAACCATCATGGGTATCTTCATGGTCCAGGGGTCAGTGATCGGTGTGGTCGGGACGCTGGCGGGTTGTGTGCTGGGTGTGCTGGCAGCCTTGAACGTCTCGGCCATGGTCTCCGGATTGGAGCGTCTGTTCGGCGTCGAGTTTCTCAGTTCGGACGTTTACTTCATCAGCTATCTGCCTTCGGAGCTGATCTGGAACGATGTGATTCTGATCTGTACTGCAGCACTGGGCATGAGCTTCCTGGCGACCCTTTATCCCGCCTGGCGGGCATCCCGAACCGAACCGGCGGAGGCTTTGCGCTATGACTGATGTGGTGCTGGAATGTCGCCAGCTGACAATGGAGTATGCGGTTGGTCCGCAACGTCTGCGCGTGCTGGACGGGGTCAATCTGCGGCTGTTGGCCGGCGAGCGAGTAGCGATAGTCGGTAGTTCGGGCTCAGGCAAGACCACACTGCTGAACCTGCTGGGTGGGCTGGATACGCCGACCAGTGGCGAAGTGTGGCTGGCGGGCCGGCAGATGTCGGCCCTGAAGGAATCTGAACGTGGCCAACTGCGCAATACCGGGCTGGGCTTCGTGTACCAGTTCCACCACTTGTTGGCCGAGTTCACCGCTCTGGAAAACGTCTGCATGCCGTTGCTGATTGGTCGCACCGAGGTTGGCGAGGCACGCCAGCGCGGCATGGAGATACTGCGCCGGGTTGGGCTTACCGAGCGCGCCGAGCACAAGCCAGCGGAGTTGTCCGGCGGTGAGCGTCAACGCGTGGCTATTGCTCGGGCGCTGATCAATCAGCCCGCCTGCGTATTGCTCGATGAGCCGACAGGTAACCTGGACCAGACCACTGCCAAGGGTATTCAGCAGTTGATGC
>JBKBSI010000282.1:0-3585 GCA_046291745.1 Pseudomonas sp.
GTTAAGTGTGGCGATTAGCCGAATCTGTTCTTCATAGGCCATAACGAAGTCGCGAGAGAACATGCCCTGACTCCAGTTGTCGTCTTTCTGCAGTGCTTGATACAGGTGGGTGTAGGCGCGCCAGCGGCTGCCGGAAGTATTCAGCAGCGATTTGTTTTCCCGCTCGAAGCGCAAGGTCAGTTGTTCCGGCGACAGATGATCCATGATGCCCTTGACCGCGGCGCGGCTGGCATATACCAGCGCTACCTGATGTGCTTGCAGGTCGCGGTAAGCGCGATGGATTGCCTGCTCGGCAGGCATCGCGCCGCCGCCGGGCTGCAGCAGGGCGGCAAGCGCCTGGCGGCTATCCGTGCTGGACTTGAGTGGATTGCTGCTGGCCAGCTCGACACGGGTGACCGGTAGCTTCATCTCGGCTTTCAGTTCATTGCGGTTGCGCAGGCTCTGCTGCAGGCTGCCGATGCTTTGCTTGAACAGGCGAGCGGCCTTGAGTGCCAGACTCTGACGCTGTTCCTCGCTTAGATCCTGCAGGTCTACTCCCAGGGCCTCACCAAATGCGCTCCAGAAGTGCTCGGGTGGCGGTGGTTGTTGCGGCCGCAGGACCGGGCGCTGTGGCTCGGGAGCAGGTTCGGGCTCAGCAGCGACCAGCTCAGGAACGATCAGGTTCTCGGTGTTGATCGGTGCGTAATCCGCTGACTGCATGGGCTCGGGCGCAGCGGGGGCGCCGAACATGGCCAGCTCGTCTCCAGCGGCATACATCTCTTCCTGCTGGTCCAAAGCATTGAGCGGATCCAGGTCGAGAAAGGCATCATCCGGGATAATGCTGCCTGCGGCTTGCGGGCGACCCAGGTCTTCACTGAATACCGCAGGGTCGCTGACCAGCCTGGCGCGAATCTCGAAATCGCCAACGGAGAACAGCGTGCCGTGCTCGATACGGTGGGGCTGGCCCTTGGGTATTGGCGTGTTGTTGGGTTTCAACAAGATGCCGTTGCTGCTGGTGTCGGTCAGGTAGAAGGCGCCATCCTGAAAAGACACTTCGGCATGCCGTCCGGACACGACCCGCTTGCGGTCGGGAATCACCCAATCGCAGTCCTCGGCACGTCCGATGATGCCGCCGGCTTTGCGGAAAGTCTTACTCGGCGGCATGTCTGTCAGGGACTGCTGCGAGCTGATCATATCCAGTATCAGTTCCATACTGCGGTGCTCCTTGCGTTAGTCGTCGCGGCGGCTGGACTGGGGGTCACCCAGTGGTCGGTATTCGGCGTCATTGAATTTGTGGTTGCCCGAGCAGCCAGCCAGGCTGACGGCCAGTACAAACAGGGCGGCGGGCCAGTAGCGTAATGTCTTCATTTTTACTTCCTCGTTTTCGGGCGTTGAATTGCCAGTATTAAATGGGGTGTCAGGCGTTTCGGCCGGCTTGCGCCGTGTTCTTGTCCTTGCTGGCCTTGAGTTCGGCCGGGCATATATTCAGTCGTTGCATGCGGTACAGCAGCGTTCGGCGTGGCAGTCCCAGCTCGTTTGCGGCATTGGTCTGGTTGCCCTGGTTCTTGCGCAAGCAATCGATCAACAGATTGCGTTCGACCTGTTCCATGCGCTCGCGCAGATTCAGTTGCACTGCGCTCGAAGCGGGCTCCAGATTGAAGTGTTCAGGCAGCAGTTCCGCACCGTCGCAGAGCAGTACGGCGCGCTCTACCAGTCCCTTGAGCTCGCGTACGTTGCCGGGAAAGTCGTAGGCCAGCAGATGTTCCACGGCTTGATCTGACCAGCGTCGCGGCGGCCGCTCGAGGAAATTGCAGGCCTTGGTGGTAAAATGGCGGGCCAGCAGCATGATGTCTTCACCGCGGTCGCGCAGCGGCGGCAGGTCGATAGGGAAATGTGAAAGGCGGTAGAACAGGTCCTCGCGAAAGCGCCCCTGTTCGGCTTGGCTGCGTAGGTCGCAATGGGTGGCAGCAATGATGCGCACGTCGACTTTGTGGGTCTCGGTGCTGCCCAGTGGGCGCACCTCGCCCTCCTGCAATACGCGTAGCAGCTTGGCCTGCAGGGAGAGCGGCATGTCGCCGATCTCGTCGAGAAACAGCGTGCCTCCATCGGCGGCATCGAACAGGCCCTTGCGGTCGCGGTCGGCGCCACTGAAAGCGCCCTTGCGATAGCCGAAGAGTTCAGATTCCAGCAGGTTTTCCGGTATCGAAGCACAGTTCTGTACCACAAAAGGCTTGCTGCGGCGGAAGCCGGAATGGTGGATGGCCTGGGCGACCAGTTCCTTGCCGGTGCCGGTTTCCCCGGTAATCATTACGCTCACCGGACTGTGCAGCACCTTGCCGATCAACTGATAAACCGAGCGCATGGCCGGGCTGTCGCCAATCAGCCCATAGCCCTTGGGGATCTGGCTGACGGGTGATTGCGCCTTGGCTTCGTCGGCGGCAGCGCGACCCTTGTCCTGGTGCAGATTCTGCAACAGGTGCAGTTGGGCGATGACGAAGCGGCCGAGGTGGCCGAAAGAACGGGTAAAGTGCTGCATGTCATGCACGAAATGGCTGGCGCATAGCAGCAGACCGCTGACGTGCCCCTGCTCATTCAGCAGGGGCTGGCACAGCAGGCTGCGCCAGGGCCTGCTGGCCTCGGGCAGGAAGTCGGTGGCATACAGGCTGTTGTCCAGTGAGGCCAGATTCAGGATCTGGTTCTGGCACAGGCAGTACTGCAGCAGATGCGCGTCGTTGTAGTCACTGGGCACACTGGCGGTGCTCAGTGGCTGCAAGGCGCCATCGCGGAATTCGGCACAAAGAGTCAGCCGGGTGTGGGTTTCATCGAGCAAATACAGTTGGCTCAACTGGCAACCGCTAAGTTCGGCAATGGCTTCGACCAAGCCGCCAAGCAGGCGCTCGCGACAGCCCATGCTGGCCAGACGACCGAAGCACTCAAGCAGTGCCTCGGCGTAGTTCAGCGGCTCGGGCATATGCGCGAACATGCGTGGAGTCTTAAGCGAATTCACAGACCACGGCTCCCTCGCTATCCAGCGTTGCATGCGCGCGCTGCAGGGTTTCGCCGCTAGCCATGGCCGCCAGCAAGCGGTCTACGGCCAAGGGCTGCAGGTGCTGATCAATCAGCCGGTCGATCAATCGGGCGCCGCTATCACCTTGGGCGCAGCGCGCCGCGAAATGCTCTACCAGTGCCGGACAGTGACTGAAAGTCAGGTCGCGGCGCTGCAGTCTTTCGCCAAAACGCGCGAGCTTCATGCCCACCAGTTCGTGCAACACTTCGCCGTTGATCGGGTAGTAGGGCACCACACGCATGCGCGCCAGCAGGGCCGGTTTGAAGTGCTGGCTGAGGCGCGGGCGGATCGCCTGCTCGAGGCTTTCGGCGTCCGGCCGTTCGCCCTCATGGCACAGCGCAGCGATCTGCTCACTGGCCAGGTTCGAGGTCATCAGGATCAGGGTGTTGCGGAAGTTGATTTCGCGCCCTTCGCCGTCATTGGCCACGCCCTTGTCGAAGATCTGGTAAAACACGTTCATCACATCCGGGTCGGCTTTTTCCACCTCGTCGAGCAGGATCACCGAGTAGGGCTTCTGACGTACCGCTTCTGTCAGCATG
>JBKBSI010000283.1:0-3556 GCA_046291745.1 Pseudomonas sp.
TTGGGCGTGTTATGGTTGGGGGGGGGGGGGCGCCCGATCTTGGGGTTTCCCCCGCAGCCGCTCAGTTGGCCATGGCCACCCGAGTGGGGTAGGGGGTAAGCAGAATTTCTACACGACGGTTGAGCTTGCGACCGGTCAGAGTGCTGTTGTCGGCGCGGGGCTGATTCTCACCCATGCTGCGCAGGCTCATACGGCGGCTGGGCACGCCACCGAGCATCAGTACACTGGCAACGGCCTGAGCACGTTCCATGCTCAGTTGCGCGTTCAGCTCTTCCTCGCCGGAGGTGTCACTGTGGCCGACTACTGAGTACTGGCTTTCTTCGTCATCTTTCAGCGCCTGGGCTACTTTGCTCAGGGGTACGAGCCCTGATGGCAGCAGCAGGGTGCGCTTGGGGTGGAAGTTGCCTTCAACTGGAATGATCAGTCGGATCTGCTCTCCTTCACGTTCCATCTCGAAGCCTTGGGTTTCCGCCAGCTCGCTCAAGTGAGCCACGCGCGAGTCAGCCCAGGAAGGCTGGGGCGGTGCTTCAACAACGGGGGGAACTGGGGCTTTGGACGAACAGGCAACGAGTGCCATGGAAAAACATGCGGCAGAAAGAATTTTTAATGTTTTCATGGGACCTGAATGGACTGCTGATCTAATGGTGTGACTAGAGTAGTCTGTTATGTATCAACAGGGTAGCATCACTTGTTGATTTTGTGATCAAGTGCATGACCATTTGTCGGATGGTTGCGTCCAGAGGTTGAATTATGCATCGCCAAGCCCGTTTTACCGTCTCATTTGCCCTGACTGTGCTCGTCAGTGGTTGCGCCCTGATGCCGAGTGGCGCGCCACCCTCGGCCGAACGTCTGACCGGATTGCTGGAGATATCACCGGAGGCTGCCAATGTTGCCCCCTGTGCGGGCGGTGAACAGCTTGCTCTGGATAATGCAGGTGAGGTGCGGGCGTTGTTTGAGCGCGTGGCGCAACCGGGGCAGACGGCCATTTTTGTTGACCTCAATGGACGGCGCAACGCGCAGGGTGGGTTTGCCGTGGATCAGGTGCTGCGCATGCAGTCCGCAGGTCGTGGTTGTGCCGATCAGGCGTATCAGTCCAGTCAGTGGTTGGCACTTGGCGACGCGCCCTACTGGCAGGTGCGGATCGGCGCCCAAGGCATGCAGTGGCAGGATACGGTAGAAGATGTCCTGTCTGCGCCTATTCCGTTGATCACCGAACAGGTGCCCGGGGGCACCTTGAGCTTTCAGACCTTGCGGGGTGATCAGCGCGAGCTGTGGATTACGCCGCAGCCCTGCTTTGACCAGGGTAGCGGTGATTACTATCACGCCAGCGTGCGGCTGATCACTGCTGGCAGTAGCCAGCAAGGCTGTGCCTATCAAGGCGCGATGCAGGACAGCAGACCCTAACCGCCCAGATAGGCACTGCGTACCTTCGGGTCTTCCAGCAGGGCCGGGCCACTATCTTGCATGACGATGTGGCCGTGCTCCATCACATAGCCACGATCTGCCAGTTTGAGCGCCTGATTGGCGTTCTGCTCGACCAGAAAAATGGTCACGCCCTGTTCACGCAATTGCTCGATGATCTGGAATATCTGCTGGATGATGATCGGCGCCAGGCCTAGTGACGGCTCATCAAGCAGCAACAACCGTGGTTTGCTCATCAGCGCGCGACCGATCGCGAGCATCTGCTGTTCGCCGCCGGACATGGTGCCAGCACGTTGCTGATAGCGCTCCTTGAGGCGCGGGAACAGGCCCAGAGTGGTATCCAGCTGTTGTTGGAACTCATCCTTGTGGGTAAAGAAGCCACCCATGCTCAGGTTTTCTTCCACGGTCAGGCGCGAGAATACCCGGCGGCCCTCCGGCACTATGGCAATATCCTTGCGCATGATTTCGGCGGTGCTCAAACCTATTAGCTCGTCACCGTTGTACCGGATGCTACCGCTGGTGGCCTGCGGGTCGCCGCACAGGGTCATCAGCAGGGTAGTCTTGCCCGCGCCGTTGGCGCCGATCAGGGTGACGATCTCGCCGCGTTCCACTTCCAGGCTGACGTCGTGCAACGCCTGGATCTTGCCGTAGTGGGTCGACACATTCTTCATGTACAGCATGCGAGCAGTCCCTCAGGTTTCGCCCAGGTAGGCTTTGATGACGTCCGGGTTTTCGCGCACCTGTTGGGGTGTGCCGTCGGCCAGCGGGCAGCCCTGGTTGATCACTACGATATGGTCGGAAATATCCATGACCAGCTTCATGTCATGCTCAATCAGCAGCACCGTCAGGTCGTGGGTGTCACGCAGCTCGGATATCAGTTCCTTGAGGTCCTGGGTTTCACGCGGGTTGAGCCCGGCGGCTGGTTCGTCAAGCATCAGCAGGGTCGGCTGGGTGACCATGCAGCGGGCAATTTCCAGGCGTCGTTGCTGCCCGTAGGCCAGGGTGCTGGCGGTACGATTGGCGAACTGGTGCAGATCAACCCGCTCGAGCCAGTAGGCGGCGCGTTCCAGCGCCTCCTTTTCACTGCGCCGATAGCTGGGCGTCTTGAACAGACCTGCCAGCATGCTGGTATTCATGTTCTGGTGCTGCGCGACCAGCAGGTTTTCCACCGCGGTCATTTCCTTGAACAGGCGTACGTGCTGGAAGGTGCGGATCATGCCCTTGCGCGCCACCTTGAAGCCCGGCAGACCCTGGATCTCTTCGCCACGGAAGCGAATGATCCCGCCACTGGGCTTGTAGAAACCGGTCAGGCAGTTGAATACCGTGGTCTTACCCGCACCGTTCGGGCCGATCATCGATACGATCTGCTTTTCATGTACTTGCAGGGCTACGCCATTGACCGCCAGCAGGCCGCCGAAGCGCATGGTCAGGCCGGATACATCCAGCAGGGGAGCGTTGGCAGTCATGTTCTCAGCTCCATATGCGGACGCTTCATTGGCAGCAGACCCTGTGGTCGCCAGATCATCATCAGTACCATCATCAGGCCGAACAACAGCATGCGGTACTCGTTAAACTCCCTGGCCAGCTCCGGCAGAATGGTCATGACGATAGCCGCCAGAATCACGCCCACCTGTGAGCCCATGCCACCCAGCACGACGATGGCGAGGATGAACGCCGACTCGATGAAGGTAAAGGACTCCGGGCTGATAAAGCCCTGGCGCGCAGCGAAGAAGCAGCCGGCAAAACCGGCAAAGGTGGAGCCTATGGTAAAGGCATTGAGCTTGATCGCAGTCGGGTTGATCCCCAGCGAGCGACAGGCGATGTCGTCCTCGCGCAGCGCTTCCCAGGCGCGACCTATGGGCATGCGCAACAGCCGGTTGATCACAAACAGGGTCAGCAGTACCAGCACCAGGGCGAGCATATAGAGGAAGATCACCCGGTGGCTGGAGTTGAAGGCAATGCCGAAAAACTCATGGAAGGTCTGCATGCCCTCGCTGGCGCTACGGCTGAACTCCAGGCCAAACAGGGTTGGCTTGGGAATGCCGCCGATGCCGTTTGGTCCGTTGGTCAGCCAGGTCATGTTGTTCAACAGGATGCGGATGATTTCACCAAAGCCCAGGGTCACGATGGCCAG
>JBKBSI010000284.1:0-3550 GCA_046291745.1 Pseudomonas sp.
GTACACCTCGCGAATGAACTCCCCGGGATGTGGCGGATTATGCATAGTCATTAGTGATAATCCTCGTAATCAAGAATGTAAGCGTTGCCGTCTCTGAATTCGAACGTCATCCGCCAATTTCCGTTAACCCAAATCGACCAACGTCCTTTGTCTTTTCCCTTCAACGGGTGAAGCCGGAAACCCGGAATCTCCATATCTTCCAATGAAGTGGCCGTATCTAAAGCAGCAAGCTGCATACGCAGCTTCTTCGAGTGCTCAGGCTGTATACCTGCCGTGCTGCCAGTCGAGTAGAACCGCTTCAGTCCTTTATGGCGGAACGATTTAATCATGGCGCAACTTTAGCATGTTGCGCACCACGCAACAACCCAGCCCCTCCCTAGCGACTTGGTGCCAATCATGGTTGGCTTTTTGCTAAGTTAGTCCTGGCGGCTGTATAGCTCATAGCATCCTTAATGCAGAAGGTTGCGCCGCCTGCCAGTTACTCCGTCGGCATCATCGCTTTGCCTTCAGCGACAGCCCCGTGAGATCAGGTGCTTTCAATGGCGCGAGAGGCGTGCCCGGCACCTCGCCGAACTCGCGGCCGGCGTTCCAGTTGTCGGTGGCGGTGCGGATTTCCTCCGGGGTGCGGGCAACAAAGTTCCACCACACCAGAATGTCTTCGGCAAAGGGTTCACCGCCCACCAGCAACACCTGGGTTTCAGCGTCGCAACTGACGTCGATGGCGGTACGTTGCAGGCCGAGATAGAGCAGCTCTCCGGGCTCGACGGTTTCGCCTTCCACTACCACCTTGCCACGCAGGCACATCACCGCATGCTCAAACGACGGCTCGAGGGGGAGTTGAAGGCTGGCCGCGCCTGCACTGGTCAGATCGAGCCCGACCAAAGGAGAAAAAAACGTTGCAGGTGCGGTTTTGCCCAGCGCCTCGCCGGCCAGCACGGTGACGGTAAAGTTTCCGCGCTTGATCACCGGCAGATCCGGGTAATGATGAAAGGAGGGCTCGCGGTGACGCTCACTATCCGGCAGTGCGATCCAGAGTTGCGCGGCATGGATGCGACCGGCTTCATCGGCGGGTGATTCTTCTGAATGCGCAATCCCACGCCCCGCGGTCATCAGGTTGACCTGACCGGGACGGATCATCTGCTCAAAGCCAAGACTGTCACGATGCAGGGCTTGGCCTTCAATCATCCAGGTAAAGGTTTGCAGGCCGATATGCGGATGCGGACCGACCCGCAGCCCCTCGCCTGGGCCATGATCCACCGGCCCGGCGTGATCAAGAAAACACCAGGCGCCAACCATACGCCTTGCCTTGTTCGGCACCGCCCGGCGAACGATGAAGCCCTTGCCGATTTCCGCCTGGCGGGCGGCGATCCGCTCCAGCACCGGCTTGCCGGGGCAAGCGGGGCAGTCGCTAGCGCGAGAAGCGCTCTTGTCCTGGACCAAGTCACTCATGATGTTCTCCCTATGCTTGTTCGGCTGCCGCCTGGCGTCCGCTGGGAACCGACACGGGCGGCGGGAAGCCGCCCGCTCCAGTCTTACTTGCCGCCCTGCAGGGTGGTGTAACGGGTGATCAGGTTACGATAATCGGAAATATGGTTCGAAAACAACGCGCCCAGGCCCTCGACATCGTTGCGCCAGTCACGGTGCAGCTCGCAGGCGGTACCAAACCAGGTCATCAGTTGCGCGCCAGCAGCGCTCATGCGTCGCCAGGTGGCGGTAACCAGGAATACCTCGTAGCCTTCTTCCGCAGGCGCAGGCGTGGTCCAACTGCCCTTGCTGATGCTGCCTGACGAGCTGAGCTCAGGCGCGCTGGTCAGGGTGCTGCCGGAATGGGATCCGCGCCGTGAAGTGATCCATCTGGTGTTTCCATCCAGGCGTGGCATGCTGCCCGCCGTGCGCGCGTTGATTGATCACCTGGTAGAGCAATACGACCGCATCGAAGAGGATTAGGCCTACAACCCAGAGACCACAAATCCTGATTAGTCAGCATATTCGCGTCAGCGTGAGTTGCAGCGTAATCGTTGCTGAACCCAGCTTTAGTTCACCAACAACCTGCAACAGCACCAATACCCTGGTGCAGCTGCAGGACTCGCAGTTTTACACCGACAGCACCAAAGAACTGGGCAGGTGCAAGTGCAGCCGGAAGGGATGGTAGTTAGCGTTGGTGTCCTGACCGCTGAGCAATTCGAGGGTAACCCGGCCACCCAGCGCCTCCAGGCTGGCACGTACCGCATCCATGCCAACACCACGACCAGAAGTCATGCTGATGGTTTCTGCGGTACTCAGGCCGGGGTGAAAGATCAGCTCAGCCAGCGCCTCTGCCGACCATTGCTCTTCAGCTCCCTTGATCCCCGCTGCGTGAGCCTTGTCAGCTAACCGGGCGAGGTTCAGACCGCGACCGTCATCCGCCAGTGACAGCACAAAGCACTCTCCTTGCACATCACCCTGCCAATGCAACCTGCCCGCCGCGTCCTTGCCAACATTCACACGCTCGTCAGCCGTCTCGATACCATGATCCAAGCTGTTACGCAGGATATGCGTAAGGGCTCCCGCCAACGCGGGCAAGCAATCCGCATGCAGGCGCGTGCGATCCAACCGCCCCGCAAGGCTGACAGAAGGCGCTGGCTTGCCCAGCTCAGCGGCCAGGCGCGGTACGTCTGCCGTGATCTCCTGCAGCCAGTCCTGCAACAAAGGCGCTCCCACCTGCCTCAGCAATTCCCGCAAGGCCGGGCTTTGCTGTTGCGCCGCCAATGCTTGCAACTGATCCCACAGCAGCGCATCAATCTGCATGCCCGGACTGACAACAGAGTTGGTATAGGCCGACAGACGCTCTGCATGCACCCGGCGGTAGCGCTCCAAGGCGTGGATCACCTGCTCCAGCTCTGCCTGCAATACCTCGGCATCCCTCGCCTGCAGTGCCTGCTCTGCGGCATGCAGGCTGTCGGTCACAGCCAGTAAGCCCAGGGTGCGGGCGTTACCTTTGATCGTATGTACATCGCGGTAGGCTGTCAGCCATTCTTCCTGATCAGCAGCGGACTGCCAGTGCTGCACAGCAGACAACATGGCCTCTATGCATTGGCTGGACTGCTGTAAAAACGCAGCAAATCGCGTCGGCGCTACGGCAAGAATCTCTTCCAGCAGTTGCAACTCACGCTGCTGCTCGTCGGCCTGTACCTGCAGAGCGCGCATCTCTGTGATGTCGCGAACCACCAGCATCAGACGCTCGACGCAGTCGTCAGCATCCAGCAAAGGCCGCCAGTGCAGCTCCAGCAGCTTGCTATCACCGCCCAAATCAACCCGCAGCTCGGTCGGTAGATAATGGGCATTGCATTCGTACAGCAGCACATCCTGCTCAAGCACCGCCATCAACGCAGCAGCAACCTGCTGCTGCTGATCAACCCCCAGCGTACTGCGATCAACAAGCAGCGCCATGATGGACTGGCCACCCAGATTATCCTGCGCAAGGATACTGGTCAGATGCGCCGAATAATCCTGATGCAGGGTCAGATCCGGCTGGATAATACAAATCCCCTGCCGCATGTTCTGCAACACC
>JBKBSI010000285.1:0-3537 GCA_046291745.1 Pseudomonas sp.
ACTTGACCACTCCCAGCGCATTCAGGTGCGCTATGGCTCCTTCGAGGAAGCTGATCGGCGGCTACGCGGCTTCGATGCGGCAGCGCTGGTCGAAACCATAGAACATATCGATCCGGGCCGTCTGACCCAGGTCGAGAGGGCAGTATTTGGTCACATGCGACCAAAGGTCGTATTGGTCACTACCCCGAATGTGGAATACAACATCCTGCACGGCATGCCGCCGGGGGAAAAACGCCACCCCGACCACCGCTTCGAGTGGAGTCGCGCGCGCTTTCGGCAATGGGCCCGCGGTGTAGCTGAACGCAACGATTACAAGGTCAGCTTTGTCGACATCGGCCCCCCTGACCCGCAACATGGCAGCTCTTGCCAGATGGCGCGCTTTACCGCGCTAAGCGAGCGCGCCAGCGCCTGACCTGGAGGTCACCGCATGCAGATTGAAATGATCGAGATCCGCGACCATCTGAGCCGCTTCCCGCCGTTTGACGAGTTACCGGAGGAAAGCCTCAACCAGATCGCGCGTCAGGTAGAGATCAGCTACTTCAAGGCCGGTAGCGACATTCTGCTGTTCAACCAGGACATCCAGTTTCTGCACTATGTGCGCAGCGGCGCCGTGGACGTTTACCGGCGCAATGGCGAACTCTACAACCGCCTGACCGAAGGCGACATCTTTGGCCACTTCGGTCTGCTGCGTAATCACAAGGTGCGCTTCCCGGCGCGGGCAATTGAAGACAGCCTCATCTACTTTATCCCCGCCAGTCTGTTCGACAGCCTATGTGAAGCGCACGAGAGCTTTGCCGACTTTGTCGAGGCCGAAGGCCAGTCACGTCTGCAAACAGCCGTGGACAGCCAGCGCAAGGCTGGTGAGCTGATGCAAATCAAGATCCGCAAGCTGATCAACCGGCTGCCGGTCACGGTGCCCGCCAACGCCTCGGTGACCGAGGCTGCAGCGGTGATGACGCGCGAGAACATCTCCTCGCTGGTGATTGTCGAAGCGCAACCCGCCGGGAGCAGTGCCGCAGGGACCGTGGTCAGCCAGGACGGGGCAGGCGCCAGCATGGTCGGAATTGTCACCGACCGCGACTTTCGTACCCGCGTGGTCGCCGAAGGCCTGAATCTGGATACACCCATCTCGGCGGTCATGTCTGCCAACCCGATCACCATCCAGGCGGATGACTCGGTGTTTGATGCCATGCTCTGCATGCTGCGCCACAACATTCATCACCTGCCGGTGATCCAGCGCCAGCGCCCCATTGGCCTGGTCAATCTGACCGACATTATCCGCTTCGAATCGCAGAGCAGCCTGTATCTGGTCAGCAACATATTCAACAAGCACAGCGCAGCTGAATTGCAGGGCCTGCTACCGGATATACGCGCGACCTTTGTGCGCATGGCCAACGATGAAGCCACCGCCCACATGATTGGCAGCACCATGGCCGGTATCGGCCGCGGCTTTACCCAGCGACTGCTGGAGCTGGGCGAGGCCGAACTGGGCCCACCGCCTGTGCCCTATTGCTTTATGGCGCTGGGCTCCATGGCCCGCGACGAGCAACTGGTGGTCACCGATCAGGACAACGCGCTGATCCTCGACGACAGCTTTGTGCCGGAACAACATGACGCCTACTTCCTCAAGCTCGCCGCTTATGTCAGCGATGGTCTGGCAGCTTGTGGTTATACCTATTGCAAGGGCGGCATCATGGCCACCAACCCGAAATGGCGGCAGCCGTTGAAGGTCTGGAAGGACTATTTTACCCAGTGGATCGATCGACCCAATGCCGAGACGCTGCTCAATGCGTCGATCTTCTTCGACCTCGATAGCGTCTACGGTGAGGCGCATCTGGCTGAGGCCTTGAAGGACCTGTTGGCCAGCAAGGCCTGCAGCAGCGAGCCGTTCCTCGCCGCGCTGGCGCGCAATGCCCTGAACCGCACGCCACCGCTGGGTTTTTTCCGCACCTTTGTCATGGAGCAGGATGGCGAGCAGCGCAATATCATCAACCTCAAGGGCCGTGGCACCGCGCCACTGACCGACCTGATCCGCGTACACAGCCTGGCTTGCGGCTCAAAGGCGCAGAACTCCTTCGAGCGTCTGGACGCCATTGCCAAGACCCGGCTAATGCCACCCGAATCAGTCAATCGTCTGCGCAATGCGCTGGAATTTCTGTCGATCGTGCGTATCCGCCATCAAGCCCAGGATATTGAGCAGGGCCGCGATCCAGACAACTACATCCAGCCGGAAACCATCCCGGCGGCTGACCGTCACAACCTCAAGGAATCTTTCCAGATACTCAGCAATGCGCAGAAGTTTCTGCGCCACCGCTACCCTGCCCTGCAATCCATGCGCACCCTATGAGCAGCCCGCAGAATCCCAGCAGCCCGAACTGGCAAACACTGTTCAGCAGCCTGGCCGAGACCGCCCGGGATCAGCGTCTGGTGGACTTCTATCGGGCCGGGGCGGTAGCCGCCGAGACACCGCTGGCGGAGGTGCCGCTGCTGGCCCTGGATATAGAGACCACCGGACTGGACCCCAAACGCGACGCCATTGTCAGCGTTGGTCTGGTGCCCTTTCAGCTAGCGCGTATCCGCTGTGCGGAAGCGCACTACGAGGTGGTCAAGCCACTGAGCGAACTTAAGGGCGAATCGGTCACCTTCCACCGCATTACCCACAGCGAGATAGACCACGCCCCGGGATTGGAAAGCCGCCTCAACGCCCTGCTCAAGCTGATGGCTGGCCGGGTCATGGTGGTGCACTACAGGACTATCGAACGAGGCTTTCTGGATGAGGCCGTGCATCACTTTATCGGCGAGCGCCTGCACTTTCCGGTGATCGACACCATGGAGCTTGAGGCGCGCCTGCATCGCGCTCAACAGCCAAGCTGGTTCGAGCGCCTGCGCGGTATAAAGCCACCCTCCATTCGCCTGGCAGACAGCCGCCGGCGCTACGGCCTGCCCAACTACCAAGCCCACCACGCCCTCACCGATGCCCTGGCCACCGCTGAACTACTGCAGGCGCAAGTCGCCCAGCACTATCAACCGGATACCCCGGTGCAGGCACTCTGGAACTGAAAAGGGCGCAGCCCTTGCGGATTGCGCCCCCTTCGTCTTGCAGCTCTATTGCGACCTTTAAAGTCAGCGCGGCTCGGACATCAGCCCCTTGACGATCGACACACAGCCGACCAGCAAGACTATTGTAAAGGGCAGTCCGGTCGATACCGCCATGGCCTGCAAGGCGACAAGCCCGCCACCCAACAGCAGGGCAATGGCAATCACCCCTTCGATGATGACCCAGAATACCCGCTGCGGCACCGGCGCGTTAACCTTGCCACCGGCGGTGATGGTGTCGATTACCAGCGAACCAGAGTCGGAGGAAGTAATAAAGAACACCACCACCAGCAGGATACCGATAAAGGAGGTAAGCCCTGCCAATGGCATCTGCCCCAGCATGGCAAACAACTTGAGCTCCAGCGCCGCGTCCTGCACACCAGTGAAGCCATCTACCACTACCTGACTGATACCCGTGCCGCCAAAGGCCGTCATCCACAA
>JBKBSI010000286.1:0-3520 GCA_046291745.1 Pseudomonas sp.
GATGGGTGAGAGAACACGGTTTCGTAGCAGAAGCTGCGGCCCTCACGTAGCAGACCGTCGCGTAGCAGAGCTGCCAGTCTCGCGGCTTCGTAGCTAGCTTGCTCGGGATGCTCCGGATCAATATCACGGGCAATCTGGTCGGCATTTATAAATGCCATACCGCGAGGCTCAAGGCATAAGCGAAAAAAGGTACTTTTACCCGCGCCATTGCCGCCGGTCAGGACCCAAAGTTGTTTGGCTCCGCTCAAGGATCAGCTCGGTTGCGGCAGGAATTGACCGTTTTCAAAACGGCCAGTTATCACGCGGCCATCAGCGCTGATTTGCTCCAGCAGCCCTGGCATGTTCTGGCTAGCCTGGTAACGCAAGCTGCTACCGGTAACATCACGGCTAAGGCGGCCACTAGCACGTGCTAGCTCCAGTCCGGCAAAGACGTCCGCAGCGGCTACCGGCTGGGACACTACCGGCTCTATGCGGATACGTGCCAGCCCTTCACGCACGGCCAACAGGGTCTGGGCGTCCAAATCCTGTTCAATAGCCCGGCCTAGCTCGGCCCAATATTCAATTTGACGCGGAGTGGTGCGCTTTTCCAGGCTGCCGCGTGCAGCAGCAGCGACTACCAATTTTTCATCAAGACGCAGCGGAGAAGATGTAGCCATAGCAAACTCCCATCAGCACAACAGTTAGATAACTGTGGCCAGAATAGCAATTGTAGCGCCGCGCTACAAGCTGACCATCACCGCCCCTACTCGCGCTTTACCCGAAACCACAGGGCGTAAAGCGCGGGCAGGAACAGCAGGGTAATCAGCGTGCCCACCAGGGTGCCACCAATCAGCACGTAGGCCATGGGGCCCCAGAAAGCGTCGTAGGTCAGTGGTACAAAGGCCAATGCGGCTGCCAGTGCAGTCAGCAGTACCGGCCGAGTACGTTGCACCGTGGCCTCGATCAGCGCCGTGGCCTTATCCATGCCGTCGGCCAGGTTGTCATCAATCTGCTTGGTCAGAATCAGCGTATTGCGCATGAGAATGCCCGCCAGCCCGGTCAGCCCGAGCAAGGCCACAAAGCCGAATGGCTGGTTGCCGATCAACAGTGCTAGCGTCGCCCCGATCACGCCCAGCGGCGCAGTGGCCAGAACCATGAAGGTGCCGGAGAAGCTGCGCATCTGCAGCATGATCACCACCATCATCAGCAGTATCATCACCGGCTGTACTTTCTTGATCGATTCCTGGCCCTTGGCTGCCTGCTCGACCGAGCCACCGATATCCAGGCGATAACCGGTCGGCAGACCAATGCGCAGCTCCTGCAGGTCCGCCCACAGCGCCATGGTCACATCCGGCGGCTGGGCACCCTGCACATCCGCTTGCACGGTAATGAAGGGTTCGCGGTTGTAGCGCTTGAGCACCGGGTCTTCACTGACCATTTCGATCAGACCGGCCTGTTGCAGGGTAATGCTGCGGCCGTCTGCGGTACGCAGCGGCAGATCGGCAAAGTCGCTTATGCCTTCAGGCAAGCCCCGCAAGGTCAGCGGAATGCTGCGCACGCCATCGCGCAGTATGGTGGCTGGCATCCCACCCCACTGGAATTGCAGTTGCTGGGACAACTCACTGGGCGTGAGGCCGATGGCGCGTAGGCGCTCATTGTCGAGTTTCAGGCGTGCAGCCGGGACCCGGTCACCCCAGTCCAGATTGGCATCACGGGTAGCCGGATGCTCTGCCACCTGCCGCCGCACCTTGTCAGCAATATCGCGCAGTACATCAGGGTCAGCCCCCACTACCCGGAAGCTGACCGGCCAGACAATCGGCGGACCGAATACCAACTGATGGACGCGCACCCGGGCCTCGGGAAACTCACCGGCCTTGACCCGCTCACGCATGGCGGCAATCAGCCGATCACGGCCCTTGTGATCTTCAGCGATGGCTACAATTTTGGCGAAACCAGCATTCGGTTGTTCAGGATTCAGCGACAGGAAAAAACGCGGCGCTCCGGCGCCGACATAGGCTGACAGCGAGCGCACATCCGAATACTCCAGCAGCGCTGTCTCCAGCCGCCGAGTGACCGCGTCGGTAGCGCTGATGCTGCTGCCCTCCGGCATGAACACCTCGACCAGCACTTCAGGTCGGTCGGAAGACGGAAAGAACTGTTTCTGCACCGGACCGGCCATACCTACGAGAGCCAGAACAAAAAGCCCGACCGTGGCCAGTACTACTGTTTTGCGATAGGTCACGCAGTAACCGATCAGCCCGCGAAAGCGCTGGTACATCGGCGTCTGGTACTGGCTGCCGTGCTCCTTGTGCGGCTGCTTGATGTCCTTTAACAGTGCTACACCCAAGTAAGGCGTAAATACCACCGCCACCAGCCAGGATGCCAGCAGAGCAAAGGCCAGCACCCAGAAGATATTACCGGTGTATTCGCCGACCCCGGAGCGGGCAAAACCAATGGGTACGAAGCCGATCACGGTTACCAGGGTACCGGACAACATGGGGGCAGCGGTGACGGTCCAGGCATGCGCCGCGGCGCGCACCTTGTCCCAGCCCTCCTCCATCTTCACCAGCATCATTTCGATGGCGATGATCGCGTCGTCCACCAGCAGACCCAGGGCGATAATCAGCGCACCCAGGGTGATGCGGTCCAGATTCATGCCGCGCATCAGCATCAGTACAAAGGTAATGCCCAGCGTCAGCGGCACGGCAATACCGACGATCAAGCCCGGACGCAGCCCGAGACTGAAAAAGCTCACCAGCATCACCACCAATACCGCCAGCAGGAACTTGATCTGGAACAGCTCGACCGCGCGGGTGATGGCTTCACGCTGATTGGTTACCTGGCGCAGTTGCATGCCCAGCGGCAGCTCGTGCTGAATCTGCGCGTAGGTATCGGCCAGGCGCTCGCCCACATCCAGGCCGTTCTCACCCTTGCGCAGTACCACACCCAGCAGCAGCGCGTCCTCGCCAAAGGCGCGGATCATGTAGCTGGGCGGGTCTTCATACCCACGTACCACTTCACCGACATCACCAAGCCGGATCAGCCGGTCGCCGATGCGCAGCGGTACTTCACGGATCGCTTCCGGATCGGCCAGGTCAGCATCCAGGCGCCAGTAAAGTCGGCTACCGCGGGTTTCCACCAGGCCAGCAGGTAACAAACGGTTGTAGGCATCCAGTGCGCTGCTGATCTGTTGCAGATCAATCCCCAGTTGGGCCAGGCGGTAGGCGTCCAGATCCACGTAGATACGCGCCTGCTGCTCACCCAGCAGGCGAACCTTCTGCACGCCCTCTATACGGTTGAAACGGTCGCGCATCCGCTCCGCCTCACGTACCAGCAAACGCTGCGGCATACCTGATGCGGTCAGGGCGTAGAGGGAAAAATACACATCGGAGAAGTCGTCATTGACGAAGGGACCCTGCACGCCAGGCGGCAGCCGAGCGGCTTCGTCCTGCATGCGCTTGCGCACCTCATAGAACAACTCCGGCAGCTTTTCCGAGGGGGTAAAGTCCTCGAAGGTTACCTGCATGGTCAGCATGCCCGG
>JBKBSI010000287.1:0-3512 GCA_046291745.1 Pseudomonas sp.
CTTTTCCGGACGGCGTTGACTCGCGCCTTCCGACAATGTAAGAAACGCAATAAAGCTAAAAATCCAGCGGCAGAACACGACTCGTGCTCCGATGGGCCTAAGCCCATAATTGCTAGGTGACATCGAGAGGTTACCTTTTCCATTTCTGTTGGTCAATCAACGAACCTGAGCTGGGATTTTTAACGTTTGGTTAAAGGGCTGGCGTCTGCCTGTCCCAGTGAGCGAAGCGAACGGCTTGAACCATTAGTTAGGTTGTAACACAGAATAGCCGCTGATCGATTTCATACACGAGGTCAGATATTTCGTGTAACTCCATCAGCTCTTTGTTGGTAGGCATTCTGGTGGCTTCTGCCCCGCGCGGAACAGATTTTATTAGTGGGTAGATTGAAACTAGAGTCGGTTCTTCTCTTGTCATGATTTCTTCAATTACGAATGAGTCCACGATAGAGGCTACGGGATATTCGTTGCATTCCAGTTCGATTTCTTTCTTCTCCGAACCTTTGCGTGCGTAGGTGACTTTGATTTTGTATGTGCGCATGGAGCTTCCTTAGTACCTAACAGTGAATAGCCAAACGCACAGCATTCCACGCCAGCCAGCAATGGCAGGTGGGTCTGGATGCCTTTTGAAGTAGTTCGGGCATCCATGCCACCGAGGAGGGACGCAATTTGGCAGTTACTGGCATACTGCTACTTTTTTGCCGGGGTGCCAACCTTCTTTTTGCGCCCTGGCACCAAGCTGGTTGGAGTGGGGCAAAGCCTAGCTTGGCGTAACAGTTCAGCGCGTTTCCCGGCTCCCTGGCGCTTAGCTAACAGCCTTGAATATCAACAACGCCTCCTTCACTGCGAGCAACCCAAAGCTGTCGCCGTGCTTGGCCTTGTAGGGCTTTTCACATACAATTGTACGGAAAGCCAGTACATAAAGGTGCCGTGATGGACACAATCAGTGTGAACAAATTCAGAGATAACCTGAAAAGTGTTGTCGAGCAGGTGGTTAGCAGACATGAGCCGCTTAAGGTGACACGACGAGCCGGAGAGGCTTTCGTTGTGATGAGCGCCGACGACTGGGAGCGAGAACAGGAAACGCTTCACGTCCTGCAAAGCAAGAGCCTCATGCAGCAGATTGCCGCATCTCTCGAAACCCATTCCCGTGGAAATGGCTATAAACCGACTGGCGAGCAAATGGATGAGATCACTGGTATTTGAGGGTAGCACCTGGGAAGCGTATGAGGTTATGCGTGAAAAGGACAAACGATTACACAAGGCCTTGTGCAAATTGCTCAAGGAAATGCTGCGATCAGACGACCCTTCCTCCGGTCTCGGGAAGCCTGAACCGCTAAAGCACAATCTCTCTGGCTTATGGTCAAAGCGGATTTCACAGAAAGATCGTTTGATATATCGGTTCGACGACAAGTCTATTTATATCTTCGCTATTGGTGGTCACTACGATCAGCCCTGACGTAGCGCTTTGTGGCAATTTTGGCGCCACGAATCGGTGGAGAAATTGTCCGCCAGCAACCCGTACACCACCTGCCGGAACCGCTGTTCATTCAGCCGACGATGCAGGTACTCCCCCAGCAACACCCCAATGACAAGCAGCGGCAGATAGAGCACCAATCGCGGCAAACTGGGAATCAGGCTGCCGTCGAACAGGAACAGGGTGGTCAGGCAGCTGTTCAGGGTGAACCACACCACCAGAAGCGTGGCGCGCATGCGCCAGAGCTCGCGGCTGGCAACAGCTGCTTGTTAACCCCTGAGTTCCAAGTCTTCCCGAATAACCTCAGGATGACGGAACGCAATCTCGATTAGCGCCTTTGCCGGCCCGGAAGGTTTACGCCGACCCTGCTCCCATTCTTGGAGCGTACGCGGAGAGATATGTAGCACTTCGGCAAACTCTTGCTGCGTTAGCCCCGTTTTGCCGCGAGCCTCTGCTACCTCGTTTGGCCCCACACGACTGACTCGTGCGGATTTGCCAGCCTTCATTTCTTTTACAGACTGGAGAAGCTTGTTCCCAAGCTCATCAGCGCTCAGAGTATCTTTAATCATTTTCCAATACCTCACGAATCGACTTCAGGATGTGCGCGGGTATGTTTTCCTTTACGGCCTTCTTGTAGATCACCAACAACCAGATCTCACCATTTGCCAACCGGGTGAAGTATATGACTCGCACTCCACCACGCTTCCCTGAACCCGCTACCGACCATCGAACCTTTCTGCATCCGCCGCTACCTGGAATAGGATTGCCAATTTCCGGATTGGCTGCCAACCAACTGAAGAAGGCATTCCGCTCCTCCTCAGTCCAAATTTGTCTGGCATCAGCCTCAAATGTAGGGGTTTCGATGATGGTAAACATGACCAGCAATATACGTCATTGACGGAGTTTTGCAAGGTGATGGCTGTAGGATTTAACATCTAAGCATTCGATCCAAGGCCGTTAAAGCCGAACGCACAGCCTTCCACGCCAGCCAGCAATGGCAGGTGGGTCTGGATGCCTTAAGAAGTAGTTCGGGCATTCATGCCACCGAGGAGGGGACCGCAATTTGGCAGTTACTGGCCTAGTGCTACTTTTTTGCCGGGGTGCCAGCCTTCTTTTTGTGCCCCGGCATCAAGCTCATTTGCACGCGGCAAAGCCGGGCTGGGCGTAACGGTTCAGAGCATTACCCGGCTTCCAGGCGCTTAGCTAACAGCCTTGAAAATCAACAGCGCCCCCGTCACCGCCAGCAACCCATATACCACCTGCCGGAACCGCTGGTCATTAAGGCGGTGATGCAGGTATTCCCCCAACAACACCCCGATGACCAGCAGCGGCAGATAGAGCACCAATCGCGGCAAGCTGGGAATCAGGCTGCCGTCGAACAGGAACAGCGTGGTCAGGCAACTGTTCAGGGTGAACCACACGACCAGAAGCGTGGCGCGCATGCGGCTTTTGTCGAGCTGGATGCCGCCCATGGCGTAGACCAGCAATGGGCCGCCGGAGGCGAAGAGGCCGTGGGTGATCCCGGCGCCGAAGGTGAGTGCACGGCTTAGCATGATCGGGTGCTGGGAGATGGCGATGCCACGGGCCATGCGCCAGAGTTCGCGGCTGGCGAACCAGAGCACGAGGATGCCGAACAGCAGTTTGAGCAGCTCGGCGCCGAGCCAGGGGCGCAGTACGTAGCCCGCTATTGTGCCGAGTAGCATCAGCGGCAGGATCAGTTTGAGCAGCACCGGCCAGTAGATATGACGGCGGTTGCGCCAGACCAGGTAGCCGGTCATCAGGACGTTGAGTGGGACGACCACCGGCAGCATGGCGGGGATGGGCAGGATCAGGGCGCCTAGTGAAAGAGCGATGACCAGGCTGCCGAAGCCGGTGATGGCTTCTACGGTGTAGGCCAGCAGGATGAATATGCCTAGCCAGATCCAGGGGTCAATAAGCATTGTTGGGCCTTAGTACGTAGGTGATGGTGGCGGCTGGGAGTGTCGAGTTCCATCTCGACAAAAGGCTAAGCCGAGACACCGCTGGTCGAGATGGAACA
>JBKBSI010000288.1:0-3432 GCA_046291745.1 Pseudomonas sp.
CTTCGGCACCCGTTTCGGCGGCTCTATCAAGGATTTTGATATCGAGCCTTACATGGCGGTCAAGGAAGCGCGCAAGCTGGATCTGTTTATCCAGTACGGCATTGCCGCCTGCGTCCAGGCGCTTGGTGATTCCGGGCTGGAAGTCAGCGACGCCAACCGTGATCGCATTGGCGTTTCCATGGGCTCGGGTATTGGCGGCCTGACCAACATCGAACGTAATCACGAGCTGCTGCTCAATAGCGGCCCTCGGCGTATCTCGCCGTTCTTTGTGCCTGGCTCGATCATCAATATGGTGGCGGGCTATTTCTCGATCAAGTACGGCCTGCAGGGGCCCAACTATGCCCTGACCACCGCTTGTACCACTGGTACTCACAGTATCGGCATGGCTGCACGCAATATTGCCTATGGCGAAGCGGATGTGATGATTACCGGTGGCTCGGAAATGGCCACCAGTGGCCTTGGTTTGGGTGGCTTCAGCGCTGCTCGGGCGTTGTCCACACGTAACGAGGCTCCGCAGGCCGCCAGCCGCCCTTGGGATCGTGATCGCGACGGTTTTGTACTGTCCGACGGTGCCGGCGCCATGGTGCTCGAAGAGTACGAACACGCTCGGGCGCGCGGAGCCACCATCTATGCCGAACTGGTTGGCTTTGGCATGAGTGGCGACGCCTTTCATATGACCGCGCCACCGGAAGACGGCCGCGGCGGTGCCAAGTGCATGCTCAACGCCCTGAGGGATGCTGGCATGCAGCCCGAGCAAGTCGGCTATATCAACGCCCACGGTACCTCTACCCAGGCCGGTGATCTGGCTGAAACACGCGCAGTGAAAACCGTGTTTGGCGACCATGCAGCCAAGCTGGCGATCAGCTCAAGCAAGTCCATGACCGGACACTTGCTTGGCGCTGCAGGGGCGGTTGAGGCGATCTTCAGCGTGCTGGCTTTGCGCGACCAGGTAGCGCCGCCGACCATCAACCTGGATAACCCTGATGAAGGTTGCGATCTTGACTACGTGGCCCATGAGGCCCAGGCCCGCCCGCTTGAGGTGGTTATCTCCAACTCCTTTGGGTTTGGTGGTACCAATGGCAGTCTGGTGTTCCGTCGTATCTGATGGCTGACCTGGGCTCACTAGCAGCCGCCGTACCTGCCTGCCTGATAGACGGGCAGGCGGCAGACCGGGTCGCGGCCAATGATCGCGGCCTGGCCTATGGTGATGGCCTGTTCGAGACCCTGCGGGTCAAACATGGCCGGATCGCCCTTATCGATTTGCACCTGGCCCGCTTGCAACGCGGTATTCAGCGTTTGCGTCTTGATGCGGATATGCCGCTGATTGAGGCGGAATGGCGCGATACGGCGGCAAGGCTGGGGCAGGGTGTGTTGAAGCTGCTGCTGACCCGCAGTGGTGGGCAACGCGGTTACGCCATAGCTGCTGAAGCCCGCACCACGCGTATCCTGCAGAGCTTTCCGCTTCGCGAGTATCCGCCTGAGCATGCGCAGAAAGGTATTTTCCTCTATCCCTGCCAGACACGTCTGGCCCGCCAACCCCTGTTGGCCGGGATCAAGCACCTGAATCGACTGGAGCAAGTGTTAGCGCGTAGCGAATGGACCGATCCGCAGTACGCCGAGGGGCTGGTGCGGGACACCGAAGGGCTGCCGATCGAATGCACCATGGGTAACCTGTTTCTGCGCACGGGTGCTGGCTGGGTTACGCCTGACCTGGCAGCTTGCGGCGTCCGCGGCGTGATGCGCGACTACCTTGTCGAGCGTCTGCGCGAGGCGGGTGAGGTGGTGCTGGAGAGCACGCCCGGCTATGCAGAGCTACTGGGCGCCACTGAGGTATTTTGCTGCAACAGTCTGTATGGTGTATGGCCGGTGATTGGCCTTGAAGATAAACGCTGGCAGGTGGGCAACCATACCCGTTTCGCCCAAACCCTGGTTGAGCAGGTAATGATGTGAAGTTGATTATACGATTTATCACCCTATGCGTTGTTTTTTCAGCATTAATTGCTGTTTCCGTAGCGGTATGGGGTTATCTGACGCTGCAATCCACCATCCATCAGCCACTGCTGATCGAGGCGCCACGCAGTGTTGATGTAATGCCTGGTAGTACTCCGGCCAGAGTCTTCAGCAACCTTGAACAGGAAGGTGTGTTGCAACGCTCGGTCTGGCTGCGGCGTTATTGGCAGTGGCAGAAGCCTGGGGCGATTCTGCAAGCAGGTGAGTATGTGATGGAGCCGGGTATGACCGCTGGAGATCTGCTCCAGCGTATGGGCAGTGGAGCTGTCCTGCAGCGCACGGTTACTCTGGTAGAAGGCTGGAACTTCAAGCAGGTGCGTGAGCAACTGGCACGCGCCGAGCGTCTTGAGCAGACCCTGGACCCTGAATGGAGCATGCAGGAGACCATGGTGCACCTGGGGCTGGAAGGGATTCATGCCGAAGGTCAGTTTTTCCCCGATACCTATCAGTACACCCTGGGCATGAGTGATCGGGATATTCTGCTGCGCGCCTATGGCCGCATGCAGGCGGTGCTAGAAGAGGTTTGGGCCGAACGCGCCGACAACCTGCCGATAGACAGCGCCTACGAAGCGCTTATTCTGGCCTCGATCATCGAAAGGGAAACCGGCGTGCCGCGTGAGCGCGGTGAGATAGCCGGGGTCTTCACCCGGCGTTTGCAGATCGGCATGCGCCTGCAGACCGATCCGACAGTAATCTACGGTATGGGTGACAGTTATACTGGCAGGATTCGCCGCAGCAACTTGCGTGAGCCCACGCCTTACAACACCTATACCATCGATGGCTTGCCGCCGACACCAATCGCCATGCCTGGGCGTGAGGCGCTGCAGGCAGCGGTCAACCCCGAGGATGGGACCAGTCTGTACTTCGTCGCCCGTGGTGACGGCAGCCATGTGTTTTCCGACAACCTGCGTGATCATAACCGCGCGGTGCGTCATTATCAGATCGAGCAGCGGGCGGCGAATTATCGCTCAAGTCCGGCCCCGGTGATCAACAGCGTGGACGAGGCGGCTGAGTGAGCGGATTGTTCATAACCTTCGAGGGCCCGGAAGGCGCGGGCAAGTCGACCAATCTGCAGGTTTTTGCCCAGGCACTGCGGGCGGCTGGCTGTGACCCCATTCTGACCCGTGAGCCGGGTGGTACGTCGGTTGCTGAACAGATTCGCCATGTATTGCTCAGCCACCACAGTGAAACCCTGTGTTCGGATACCGAACTGCTGTTGATGTTTGCAGCCCGTGCCCAGCATCTTGATCAGTTGATCAAGCCAGCCCTGGCAGAGGGTAGGGTGGTTATCAGCGATCGCTTTACTGATGCTACCTACGCCTATCAGGGCGGCGGTCGCGGTATTGCCGAACCGCGTATCGCCGAACTGGAAACATGGGTCCAGGGCGATCTGCGTCCGGATCTGACCTTGATCTTTGATGT
>JBKBSI010000289.1:0-3350 GCA_046291745.1 Pseudomonas sp.
ACGCGATAGCGGCTCCGGAGCCATTGCCGCTTTTCTCTACGGTACCCTGCCGAATGTACTGCCACAGTGGCTGGCGTACAGCCTGTACCGCTGGGAAAATAATATCCGCATGGCCGCAGTACTGGGTTTTGTCGGGGCCGGGGGGCTAGGGCAAATGCTCTATGTAACCCTGAGCCTGTTCCAGCAACCCCGTGCTCTTAGCGTGATTCTGGCAATGCTGCTGATGGTGGTGCTGGTCGATGCACTCAGCGCCTGGTGGCGCAGTCGTCTGGGCTAACCCGGTCAGTGCCGGGTCGCCCGCTCCTGGACCAGGACCCAGGGCCTGATAACAACAGCCCAAAGGCTGTCTGGGTTACGCTGATTCCAGTCGGCTGCCTGTTCGTCGGTGGCCACTCGGACCTTGCCCTTGGACATCCAGCCCTTGACCCTGGCGGTATCATCGTCGATGAATGCCTTGGCCACGGCAACCAGATCCAGCTCAGGGGCGACAGTCAGCAAATGACCCAGAGCAAAGTGCGGCTCAAGTGCCTTCCACTCGATGGCCGCAGTAGCCCCCAGAATGGCGGCATAGGTTTCACTTGAACCTGACATGATTTTTCCCCGAGAGAATAATAAACCCGAGCATGTTAACCAGCCCGCCGTAACGGAGCAAATCCTGCGCAATCCGCCCGCAAACCGGAGTTATGTCGCTTTATAGACAATATGTTGCAGTTTAAGGACATTGTTGTGGATTTTCTCCACAGTTCAATTCCCTACCCCCATGGCCGTTGCTAAACTGCTGCGGTACAGTTAGTGGGTGCAGCCTGTGAGTAAAGCCAGCGCACGCCATCCTCCAAGCCTTCCAGGCAATAATCAGCGAGCAGTTAAAATGAAAAAAGCACACAAAAAAGCACTGTCCCAGTTTGTTGCCGCCGCCGCCATTGCGGGTGCCAGCAGCTTCGCTGTGGCTGCGGACAATATCAAGATCGCCCTCGCGGGCCCGGTAACCGGCCCCGTTGCCCAGTATGGCGACATGCAGTTTATCGGCGCCAAGATGGCTATCGAGCAGATCAATGCCGCCGGTGGCGTGAATGGCAGCAAACTCGAAGGCGTGGTGTTCGATGACGCCTGTGATCCGAAGCAAGCCGTGGCTGTCGCCAACCGTATCGTCAACCAGAACATCCAGTTCGTGGTCGGCCACCTGTGCTCCAGTTCAACCCAGCCAGCCTCTGACATTTACGAGGATGAAGGCATTTTGATGGTCACCGCGGCATCCACCAGCCCGGAAATCACTACCCGCGGCTATGAGCTGGTTTTCCGCACCATCGGCCTGGACAGTCTGCAGGGCCCGACCGCAGGCAAGTACATTGCCGAGCAGGTCAAGCCAAGCAAGGTCGCGGTCATCCACGACAAGCAGCAGTACGGTGAAGGCATAGCCACCGCAGTACGCGATGTGCTGACTGAGGCCGGTATCGACGTACCTGTCTTCGAAGGCATCACCGCTGGTGACAAGGACTTTTCTGCACTGATCGCCAAACTGCGCCAGGAAAATGTCGACTTCGTGTATTACGGCGGCTACCACCCCGAGCTGGGTCTGCTGCTGCGTCAGTCCTCCGAGCAAGGTATGAATGCGCGCTTCATGGGTCCTGAAGGCGTGGGCAACAGCGACATCTCCGCCATTGCCGGTGCCGCATCCGAAGGTCTGCTGGTTACCCTGCCCAAGGCCTTTGACGAAGATCCGAAGAATGCTCACCTGGTTGAGGCTTTCAAGGCCAAGAACGAAGACCCTACTGGTCCCTTCGTATTCCCTGCCTACGCTGCGGTGCAAATCATTGCTGACGGTATCAAACTGGCTGGCAGCACCGACACCGAGCAGGTCGCTGCAGCACTGCGCGCCAACAGCTTCGAGACCCCCACAGGCAATCTGAGCTTTGACGAAAAAGGCGATCTGCAAGACTTCAACTTTATCGTTTACAAGTGGCACGCTGACGCCAGCAAAACCGCTCTGACCGAGTAACACCCCCTGGCTCAGGCCCGCCATCCGGTATGGCGGGCCTGGTTTTCAAGATGCCCGTCCATTCTGACCAGCATTGATCCTCCTGTAATCCCCAGGTGTCGTGGTTATGCCAGAGTCACTCTATTACTTTATTCAGCAGTTGCTTAACGGTCTGACCGTGGGCAGCACCTACGCGCTGATAGCCATTGGTTACACCATGGTCTACGGCATTATCGGCATGATCAACTTCGCCCACGGCGAGGTGTACATGATCGGTAGCTATATCGCTTTCATGGCGCTCGCAGCCCTGGCCCTGATGGGTCTGGAATACCTGCCGCTGATGATCATCGGCGCCTTCGTGGTCAGCATGATAGTTACCAGTGCTTACGGCTACAGTATCGAACGGGTCGCCTATCGACCCTTGCGTGGCGGCAACCGCCTGATCCCGCTGATCTCCGCCATTGGCATGTCGATTTTTCTGCAGAATCTGGTGCGCCTGGCCCAGGGCTCGCGTGACATTGCCATGCCCAGCCTAATCACCGGTGGGGTCAGCATCGGCCCGGAGGAAGGGTTTCAGGCCAGCCTGTCGTACATGCAGATGATCATCTTTGTCGTCACCCTGGTGACCATGACGGTACTGACGCTGTTTATTACCCGCTCACGCATGGGCCGCGCCTGCCGCGCCTGCGCCGAAGACCTGAAGATGACCAACCTGCTGGGCATCAACACCAATGGCATCATCGCCCTGACCTTCGTCATAGGTGCTGCGTTGGCTGCGGTCGCCGGGGTACTGCTGGGCATGTACTACGGTGTGATCAACCCCTATATCGGCTTTATGGCCGGACTCAAGGCCTTTACCGCAGCGGTTCTGGGCGGCATCGGCAGTATCCCCGGCGCGGTGCTCGGCGGCTTGCTGCTGGGTGTAACCGAAGCCATCACCGCTGGCTATTTCAGTAGCGAATACAAGGACGTGGTGGCCTTCAGCCTGTTGATCCTGATCCTACTGTTCCGTCCCAGCGGCATCCTCGGCCGACCCGAGGTAGAAAAAGTATGATCCGCCACAACCTCAAGCCAGCCATTATTTCCGCTGTTGTCGTGGTGATCCTCACCGGCCTGCTTATGGGCGTGCGACTTGGCCAGGCCGGTACCGGCCTCACGGTTACCGGCGCAGGAACAGATGTACTGTGGAAAATCGCCCTGGCGGCGACCTTCATCTTTTTCTACAACCTTTTCCGCGATCAGCTAAAGGCCCTCTGGCAGGCGGTACCCGGTCTACCACAGACACCACCCAAGCTCTCCGATATCAAGGACAGCCCGGTCTTTCAACGCCTGTTCTGGTGCTTTCTGATTGCCGCAGCCATCGTTTTCCCGTTCT
>JBKBSI010000028.1:0-23685 GCA_046291745.1 Pseudomonas sp.
GCACCTGAATGCCCAGGGCGAGGCCAATATGGTCGACGTGACCGCCAAGGCCAATACTGAACGCGAAGCGCTAGCCGAGACGCTGGTGCGTATGCGCCCCGAGACCCTGCAGATGATCCAGCAGGGCGGCCACCCCAAGGGTGATGTATTTGCCGTGGCGCGCATCGCCGGCATCATGGCGGCCAAACGCACGCATGAGCTGATTCCGCTTTGTCACCCGCTGTTGCTGACCAGTATCAAGGTGCAGCTGAGCCCGGAGCTGCCTGATGCCGTGCGCATCACCGCACGCTGCAAGCTGGCCGGGCAGACCGGGGTAGAGATGGAAGCCCTGACCGCCGCCAGCATCGCCGCCCTGACCCTGGATGACATGTGCAAGGCGGTGGACAAGGGCATGGTCATTGAATCGACCCGCTTGCTGGAAAAGCTTGGCGGCAAGAGCGGGCACTATCAGGCAGAACCGCAGCAGGGCGGGGAAGCGTCATGATCAATCTGCAGTTTTTTGCCCGCTACCGTGAGGTGCTCGGCGTCGAGCAGCAACAACTGGCCTGGTCACCAGAGTTGAGCAACCTGCGCGCCCTGCGCGACGCGCTGCTGACTCGGGGTGAAAGCTGGCAGGTGCTGGCCGAGCCGCGGCTGATGTGTGCCCTGAATCAGGAAATGGTCAGCCTCGATACGCCGCTGCAGGATGGTGATGAAGTGGCCTTTTTCCCGCCCGTGACCGGGGGCTGAGATGACTGTTACTGTCCAGACCGCCTGCTTTGATCCCGGGGCCATGCTTAACCGTCTGCACGCCCAGCAACTTGGGGTAGGGGCGGTGGTCGGTTTTACCGGCTATGTGCGCGACTTCAATGACGGACAGGACGTGGCGGGCATGCTGCTTGAACACTATCCGGGCATGACCGAAAAGGCCCTGCAGACCATAGTCGAGCAGGCCCAGGCGCGCTGGCCGCTGCTCAGCGTCGAGGTATTGCACCGGGTTGGGCGCCTGGAGCCCGGCGAGCCGATCGTGTTTGTCGGCGTCAGCTCCGCGCACCGGGCTGCGGCCTTCGAGGCCTGCCATTTTATTATCGATTACCTGAAAACCCGTGCACCCTTCTGGAAGAAGGAAGACAGTGCCGAGGGGCCGCGCTGGGTGGATGCCCGCGACAGTGATACCCAGGCGTTGGAGAAGTGGCGCTGCCCATAATGCCCTGCCGCGCTACCCCCAAGGGGGAATATTGCTCTCCGCCAGGCCTTGTCATGCTGCTGCAAAGCCCTTTGGAGCAGCTACCATGGCCCACCTTCTACAGACTGAATTTACTCCCCTACCGATAGCCGTGCTGACCGTCAGTGACACCCGTTCACTGGCAACCGACGACTCCGGCCAGACCCTGGTTGATCGCTTGCACAGCGCTGGTCACCAATTGGCCGACCGCCAGCTGTGTATCGACGATATCTATTTGCTGCGCGCCCAGGTGTCGCAATGGATAGCCGATCCGCACATAGCTGTGGTGCTGATTACCGGTGGCACCGGTTTTTCCGCCCGGGACAATACCCCACAAGCTTTAAGCCCACTGTTCGACAAGGTCATGGACGGCTTTGGCGAGTTGTTCAGGCAACTGTCCTTCGCCGAGATTGGCACCTCGACTGTGCAATCCCGGGCCCTGGCCGGGTTTGCCAACGGCACGCTGATCTGTTGCCTGCCTGGCTCGCCGGGGGCCTGTCGCAGCGCATGGGATGGCATCCTGGCCGCGCAACTGGATGCGCGCAGCAGACCCTGCAATGTCGTACCGCACCTGAGTTTGCCGCAGGCGCAGACGCTCGCCAGCTGTGGGACACGGGCATGACCGCCTGCGCCTGCGAACGCCCGCAGGGCAACAAATGGCTGCCGGTCGATGAAGCCATAGCCCGCCTGCTGGCCCAAGCACCGACCCCGCCGCCCATTGAGTGGGTAGCGCTCGACGCGGCCAGTGGACGGATCCTGGCCGAAGCCCAGTTTGCGCGTCTGGATAGCCCGGCCTGGGACAACAGTGCGATGGATGGTTATGCCCTGCGCGCCTCTGATTTACCTGCTGAAGGTGGCTGGTTGCCGCTGGCTGGGCGTATTGCAGCAGGGGAGGCCGCAGCGGCGCTGATGGCAGGCCATGCAGTACGACTTTTTACCGGCGCCCCTTTACCCGCTCTGGCCGATACCGTGGTGGCCCAGGAAGACGTGCAGTTGCAGGCAGGCGGCGTGCAACTGCCGCCGGTGCGGGTGGGCCAGCATGTACGCAAGCGCGCTGAGGAGAGCAGCGCTGGCGCCTTGCTGCTTGCGACAGGCAGGCGTTTACGCGCTCAGGACCTGGGGCTGCTGGCCAGTCAGGGGATTGACCAGCTACCGGTATATCGGCCGCTGCGCGTAGCGCTGCTGAGCAGCGGCGATGAGCTGCGCGAGCCGGGCCAGCCGCTGGCGCCGGGTCAGATCTATAACGCCAACCAGCACACGCTGGCCAACCTGTTGCAGGGTTGGGGCTGCTACCTGAGCGAGATTCGGGTCATGCCCGACAGCCTGTCACAGACCTGCGAACAGCTACTGGCCGCAGCGGCCAATGCCGACGTGCTGATCAGCTCCGGTGGTGTGTCCGTGGGTGAAGAGGACCATCTGAAGGCGGCGGTTCAGCAGCTTGGGCGACTGGATTTATGGCAACTGGCGATTCAGCCCGGCAAACCGCTGGCCTTCGGTGAGGTGGCCGGTACGCCATGGATAGGCCTGCCGGGTAATCCGGTGGCGGTCTGGATTACCACCCTTATTGTCGCCCGACCCTGGTTGCTCAAAGCCCAGGGCCGGGATGAGCCAGCACCAACGGCTTGGTTGATGCCCGCTGCTTTTGACTGGCCCAAGGCCAAACCGCGACGCCAGTTTCTGCGCGCCAGGGTGCAGGCTGACGCAAGCGGTCAGCAGATCATTCTGCACCCGCAGCAGGGCTCAGCCATGCTCGCGGCCGCCAGTTGGGCGGATGGCCTGGCTGATATTGGTGCCGATGCGACATTGGGTCACGGTGATCCGGTGCGCTACTGGCCCCTGTCTGAACTGCTCTATTGATCCGTATCAAGGACCGAACAAAGCTGCTGCGGCACAGTGCCGTTTGAATCTGAGTCAGGGAGCCTTTTATGCAACTGGTCTGTCCTGCCGGCAGTCTACCGGCACTGAAAGCCGCCATTCGGCAGGGCGCCGATGCGGTCTATACCGGATTCCGCGACGATACCAATGCGCGGCATTTCGCCGGCCTGAATTTCACCGACGCCCAACTCGAAAATGGGTTGCAGTTGATCCGCCGTGCTGGCAAGCAGCTGTATATCGCCGTCAATACCTATGCCTTGCCCGACGGTTGGAAGCGCTGGCAACGCGCCGTCGATCAGGCCGCCGACCTGGGCGTGGATGCGCTGATTGCGGCTGATCCGGGGGTGCTGGCCTATGCCAGTCGCGTGCATCCGCAGCTGCCGCTGCACTTGTCGGTACAGGGCTCAGCGACCAATGCTGCAGCGCTGGAATTCTACCATCAGCACTATGCCATTCGCCGAGCCGTACTGCCGCGCGTACTGTCGCTGAATCAGGTACGTCAGGTGGCCGAGACCAGTCCGGTACCGGTTGAGGTCTTTGCCTTCGGCAGTCTGTGCATCATGGCCGAGGGCCGTTGTCACCTGTCGTCCTATGTCACCGGGCAATCGCCGAATCTTTGTGGCGTTTGCTCCCCGGCCTCCGCCGTGCGCTGGAGTCAGGACCCGGACGCGCTCAGCTCCAGGCTCAATAATGTATTGATTGATCGTTATGAGTCCCATGAGGCGGCGGGTTATCCGACCCTGTGCAAGGGCCGCTTTATGGTCAACGGCAAGCGCTTCCACGCGCTGGAGGAGCCGACCAGTCTGGATACTCTGGATCTGATTCCGCAATTGACCGCCATAGGTGTGGCGGCAGTAAAAATTGAAGGGCGGCAACGCAGCCCGGCCTATGTTGAACAGGTCACCGGCGTCTGGCGTGAGGCGCTGGACAGCTTCGCCCAGCAGCCTGAGGCCTTCAAGGTATTGCCGCAATGGAGTCGGGCGCTGGCCAGTCTGTCAGAGGGCAGCCGCACCACCCTGGGTGCCTACCACCGAGCCTGGCAATAGGAGGCAAGCATGCAACTGACCCTTGGACCCATTCTGTTCTACTGGCAACGCCAGCAGATCATGGACTTTTATGCGCAGATGGCCGAGCAGCCGCTGCAGCGCTTTCATCTGGGCGAGACGGTCTGCGCCAAACGCCGGGCCCTGTCACTGAATGACTGGATGGGTCTGGCGCGTGATCTGCGCAGTGCATCCGGCGCCGAGGTGGTGCTCTCCGGGCTGTCCCTGATCGAGGCAGCCTCGGAACTGTCGGGTCTGCGCCGCCTCTGTGACAACGGTGAGCTGATGGTCGAAGCCAACGACATGGCCGCCGTACACTTTCTCAGCAGCAAGGGGCTGCCCTTTGTCGGTGGTCCGGCGCTTAACCTGTACAACGCCTTTGCCGTGGATGAGCTGGTGCGGCGCGGCATGCAGCGTTGGGTGCCGCCAGTGGAGGTCTCGCGGCAATTGCTCGTGGCCCTGCGCGACCAGGCCGCTCAGGCGGGTTTGCAACTACCGGAGATCGAGGTCTTCGCCTGGGGCTACCTGCCGCTGGCCTACTCGGCACGTTGTTTCACCGCCCGGGCGGAGAACCTGCCCAAGGATGATTGCGGCTTTGTTTGCCAGCATTACCCAGAAGGCATGCCGTTGCTGACCCAGGAGGGAGAATCGCTGTTTACCCTGAACGGCATACAAACCCTTTCCGCAGGTGTCACCAACCTGCTAGCCGAGTACTCGCAGATGCATGCCATGGGTATCTCAGCGCTGCGCCTGAGTCCACGGCAGGAGGGCATGGCCGAGATAGTCGCAAGCTTTGATCAGGTGCGCCATGGCGCCGAGCCGCCTTTGGCAGTGGACGGCTGTAACGGCTATTGGCATGGCCAGCCGGGCATGCTGCGGGTCGAGGAGGTCGGCTTATGTTGAGCCCCGTGCAACTGGCGTTACGTGTTACCGGACCGCTGCTGAGCCTGGGTCATCACGCGCCCTTTGTCGTGCAGCGCCTGGCAATAGAAGGTGCCATGGCCAGCCTGTTGGCCGAGCCGGTGGCGGACGGTAGCTTCGCTTGTCTTCAGGGTCGCTGGTTGCGCCTTGAGGTAGAGGATCTGGGGCTGGCCTGGAACCTGACCCGTGGACGTCTCGGGCTGCAGCTTGGTGAGCATGCCGCAGCTGACTTGGTGATTCGTGGTAACTGGCGCGAGTTTCTCTTGCTGGCCAGCCGCCACGAAGATCCGGATACCCTGTTTTTCCGCAGACGCTTGACCATAGAAGGCGATACCGAACTGGGTCTGGAAGTAAAAAACCTGATCGACAGTCTTGATCCTGACGAGCTGCCGCCGCGTCTGTGGCGGATGTTGCGCTGGTTGGGCGCAGGCGTCGCCGCTGAGGTGCCATTACCAGGCCCGGCTCATCCAGTCTGAAGCATCACTACAAAGGAGGCTCACATGCCTGCCAGAAGCGAACCGCTGGTCTACTCCTGCTCAGGTTGCTCCAACGTGGCGCAGCTTTCCAATACCTTGGCGCTGCGCCTGGATCGTGCGGGGCTTGCTGAAATGTCCTGTATCGCTGGTGTCGGCGGGGGTGTGCCGTCGCTGGTGCGCATAGCCCGTTCCGGTCGCCCAGTGGTGGCGATCGATGGCTGCAAACTGCATTGTGCCAAAGCCTGTTTACAACAGGCGGGCGTAGAGCCGGATCTGCATGTGATGCTGGGCGACTTCGGTGTGCGCAAACGCTTCGGTGAAGACTGTACCCCGCTTCAGGCTGATACGCTGGAAGACGAACTGGTGGAGATGATCTGGCAACTGGGCCGGGAGCGGGGAGCCACCCCGGACTAGGGACGCGCTGAATAAACTTACTAAGCGCTCAGGCGATGTTGTTCTCCACTACCCACACCGCCGCCTCGGTGCGCGAGCGCATGCCCAGCTTGTTCAATAGGCGTTTGACGTGGACCTTGACCGTGCCCTCGGTGATATCCAGCTTGCGCGCAATCATCTTGTTGCTCAGTCCCTTTGCAATATGCTTGAGCACGTCCTTTTCCCGTTTGGTCAGGCTGGAGGCCTTGAGTTGCGGACTGGCCTTGCTGCGGCCGCGAATGGCTTCAGCCAGCACCAGATTCAGCTCCGGGCTCAGGGCCAGCTTGCCACGTGCAGCCAGACGGATCTGCTCGACCAGGTGCTCGGCGTCCATGTCCTTGAGCAGGTAGCCATCGGCGCCGTGGCGCAGCGCTTCCAGTACATGCTCATGCTCGTCGGACACGGTGAACATGATTATCCGTGCATCCACCTCGTTGTCGCGCAGGCGTTTGAGCGTCTCCAGGCCATCCATGCCGGGCATGTTGAGGTCGAGCAGGATCAGGTCCGGCTCCAGTTGGCTGACCAGCTCCAGCGCTTCCATGCCGCTACCAGCCTCGCCGACCGGTTGCATGTCGGTTTCCATGGCCAGCAGGTCGCGCAGACCACGGCGCATCATCGGGTGATCGTCGACCAGCAGAATCTGAATGATATCTTCGTCAGCCATGATTGGGTTTTTCCTCGTGCAGGTGAATGCGTTTGTAATCCGGGGTGAAGTCCATACTGACGCAGGTGCCGCGGGTCAGCCCGCGCTCGATGCTGATGCGGCCTTGCAGGCTATTTGCCCGCTCTCGAAGGATGCTCAGGCCGTGGTGTCCGACAGGACTATCCGCGACCTCGATACCCACACCGTCGTCTTCGATGCGCAGGTGGATAGTGCCGTGCCGGTCCTGGCTGAAGCTGACCCTGCAATGGGTGGCCCGTGCATGCTTGATGACGTTGCTCAGCGCTTCGCGGGTAACCTGCAGACAGTGGATTTCTTCGTTGGGGGTCAGGGGGCAATGGTCCAGTTGGAAGTCCAGATCAATGCTGACGCCTGAGTTGCTGCTGAACTCGCTTACAGTCGCCACCAGCGCAGGTTTCAGGCCTGGCTGATCGAGCTTGATGCGGAAGGTAGTAAGCAATTCGCGCAGTTGCCGGTAAGCGGCATTGGTACCGGCTTCGATCTCGCGGATGGTGGCGCTCTGCGTCAGGCTATCGCTGCCTTGGGCAGCCTGGCGCTTAAGCCGGGCAATTTGCAGCTTTTGCGCTGATAGCGCCTGGGCCAGGGAGTCGTGCAGTTCTCTGGCGATAATGGTGCGCTCTTCCATCAGCGCCAGACGTGCCTGCTTCTCGCCGAGCTGGTTAAGGCTCAGCGACGCGGCAAACAGATCGGCCAGGGTGGCCATCAACTGCGACTGCCAGCTTTCCAGCTGCCCGCCTTTCGGTAGTTCCACTCGCAGGCTACCCAACTGGGTCTGACCTGACTGCAGGTTGAAACTGACCAGGTGCCCGCCATTGGGCAACTTGCCCGCAGCGTTGTGCGCGGGACATTCATCGCAACTGGGCAGTCGGCAATAGTCGGGGGGTAACTGATCAACCGAGGTCATGGCGATGTAACTGTCACTGCTCTGTTCACGATTCAGACACAGGCTGACCGGGCCGCTGCCCAGAATCTGTTGCACCTTGCCGAGCATATGGCCCATCAGGTGCTGCGGGTCCTGGGGCTGGCTGTAAAGAATCTGCGCGCTGTTGAACAGCAGTTGCAAGGTCTCGTTGCTGCGCTGCAGGGCGGCGGTCTTGTCGCTGACTTTCTCGCCCATGCGCGCATAGAGTTCCGCCAGTTCGCTGCTGGTCTGATTCAAGGTGCGTCCCAGCAGGCTCAGTTCGGTATCGCCTTTGACCTGCATCCGGCTGCTGAAATCACCCTGGCCGACCCTGCGGGCCATGGCGGTCAGGGCGCGCAGGGGGCTGGTCAGATTGTTGTGCAGCCGATAGATGAGGATGAAGGCGATGATGACAATGATGAACAGGGTGCTGATATGCAGGATGCGGATGATCCCCAGCTTGGCCTCCGAGGCCGCCTGCAGACTGTGCACAAAGACCTCCAGCTCCGCGGTAAAGCCCGGTAGCTGCTCGGAGTAGAGCGTTGCTGTTGCGTCGGCTTGCAGCAGCGGTTGCATGACCTCTTGCCAGTGTTGAATTACCTGTTGGTAGCTGGCGCTCAGCTCGCTATTGGGATGGCGTCTGAGGGTCGAGCGCAGGACTGGCGCAGCCAGGGTCGCGTTCATACCGTCGATCTGCTTTTGCAGTAGTTGCGGGTCGCTCTGGTCAAGGGTCAGCGCCAGACGATAGGACTGCATACGCAGGCTGCCGGCCTGATTGATGGCTGCCGCATCACCATGCAGGGCATCGGCAAGGTAAAGGTTGCCAAGCAGGCTGAGCAGGGACACGCCGATGATCACCACAAAGGCCAGCAGGGTTTCGAACACAACCGAATGCTTGGGGTTTAAGGGATCGCTGGCTTGCTGCGGCATGGCGTGGACCGGTGGGGATCGAATGGTTGACTTGATTGTGGGCTATCCAGGCCTGATTGCAATTCCCCGGGTGGGTATCCCGAATGCCCAGTGCTGCGGTGCAGGCCCTGTTGCGTTTTCCTGCACACGTTGCAATGCCTTGAATTAGAACATTTTCTTCAATAACAAAGGGATACCCAAGAGTAGGTAGTCGCGCTTTTCGGTGGTTCCGGTCCAGCTCTACACCTTGATACAGGTCAAGTTTCCACCGCTCCCCTCGGCTTAGTTTGCAGCCACGCAGCCGGATTACCGGGTCTGCCGGCACAAGACCGAGGATACGCCATGAGTAATGTGAAGAAATGGGACGTGGAAGACCCCGCCTTCTGGGAGGCGACCGGCAAGAAGGTCGCCAACCGCAATCTGTGGATATCCATCCCCAGTTTGCTGATGGGTTTTGCCGTGTGGCTGATGTGGGGAATCATCACGGTACAGATGCTCAACCTGGGCTTTCCCTTCGCCCCCGCAGAACTCTTTACCCTGACCGCTATAGCAGGGCTTACCGGCGCGACGCTGCGCATTCCGGCATCCTTCATGATTCGTATTGCCGGTGGTCGTAACACCATCTTCCTGACCACTGCCCTGCTGATGATTCCGGCTTTTGGCGCCGGTCTGGCATTGCAAAGTACCGACACCCCGCTGTGGGTGTTCCAGTTGCTGGCCTTTCTCTCCGGCATTGGTGGCGGCAACTTTGCTTGCTCCATGAGCAATATCAGCGGCTTCTTCCCCAAGAGCCAGCAGGGCCTGGCGCTGGGGTTGAATGCCGGGCTCGGCAACTTTGGCGTGACCACCATGCAGATATTGATTCCGCTGGTGATGACCGCCGGGGTGTTTGGCGCCTTTGCTGGTGGCTCTATGATCCTGACCCAGGACAGCGGCACTCTGATCGGTCGCATTGCCGCAGGCACCCCGACCTGGATTCAGAATGCCGGCTTTATCTGGCTGCTGTTTCTCATCCCTCTGGCCTTTGCTGGCTGGTTTGGCATGAACAACCTGTTGCCGATCACCCCCAACCCGGGCAACCCGCTCAGCGCCTTCGGCAAGATATTGGGTTTGTACGGCGTCGGCTTTCTTGCCGCAGGCCTGGGTCTGTACCTCTACCTGCCAGCACCGATCGGCTTGGGTGTGCTCAATATGTGGGTAGCCATGGTACTGATCATGGGCGCTACGCTGGGCATGCTGCGGCTGCTGCCGGGCAGTATCAAACCCAACATCAAGCGTCAGTTCGAGATCTTCCGTGACAAGCACACCTGGTCCATGAGTGTGCTGTACATCCTGACCTTCGGCTCCTTTATCGGCTTCTCGATGGCGCTGCCGCTGTCGATTACGGTTATCTTCGGCTTCGTCAACGAGGTTGCCGCCGACGGTAGCGTGACGCGAGTAGCCAATCCGAATGCACCCAGCGCGCTGACCTACGCCTGGATAGGACCCTTTGTCGGCGCGCTGATTCGTCCGCTGGGTGGTTGGGTATCTGACAAGGTTGGCGGCTCCATCGTTACCCAGGTGATTTCGGTAGTGATGGTCGCGGGCTCTCTGGCTGCCGGTTATGTCATGCAGCAGGCCTACGGCTCCAGTCAGCCGGAGCAGTACTTCTTCCTGTTTCTCGCACTCTTCCTGCTGCTATTCGCCGCCTCCGGCATTGGCAACGGTTCCACCTTTCGCACCATTGGCGTGCTCTACGACCGTGAGAAAGCCGGTCCGGTTCTGGGCTGGACCTCCGCCGTAGCGGCCTACGGCTCCTTTGTCGCGCCCATCGTGATTGGTGAACAGGTCAAGGCCGGGACACCCGAGGTAGCCATGTACGGATTCGCGGTGTTCTACGCCCTGTGCCTGGTCCTCAACTGGTGGTTCTACCTGCGCCCGAACGCCTACGTGAAAAACCCCTGAGCGGAGTACCGAGATGAAAATCATGATCGCCTACGACCACTCGCGCAATGCCATCAAGGCGCTGCAGAGCACTATCGAGATGTTCAAGCCGCTGGGCCCGCTGATCATGCTGGTGGGCGTGGTGGAAGAAAGTCTGGATACCAGCAGCGTTGCCGGACAGAGCTACACCGAGCAGCGCACCGAGTTTGAAGCCTACCTGCGCCTGGCGGCCGAGCGGGTTGTTGCCCAGGGCCTGGATGCCGAAGTGATCATTGCCGAAGGCGACGTACGCAAGATGATCCTCAAGGCCGTGGAGCACAAAAAGCCCGATCTGCTGGTGATTGCCCGCCACAGTCAGGAGCCCGATGGCGGCTTCATTTCCCGCTCACTCAACCTGCTTGTAGATGAACTCGATTACATGACCTTCGGCAGCGTCAGCGCCTTCCTGGCTCGGCGTGCGCCCTGTCCGGTACTGATCCAGGCCTGCCCCTGATGCCTAATATGGAGAATGGACTATGAAAGTGGCAGAGGTTTTTCAGTGGAAGCGGCCGGAAATCAGGGCGTTGCACCTGACCTGGCTAGCCTTCTACATCAGTTTCTTTGTCTGGTTCGGTATGGCGCCGCTGGCCTCGAGCATGCTCAAGAGCCTGAACTGGCTCACGCCAGACGATATCAAGCTGTTTGCCATTGCAAACGTGGCCCTGACCATTCCGGCGCGCATCGTGGTCGGCATGGCACTGGACCGTTTCGGGCCGCGTCGGGTGTTTTCCATCCTGCTGGTGGTCATGGCATTACCGGCGCTGTTCTTTGCCTTTGGTGATACCCGCGTGCAGTTGCTGGTGTCGCGCCTGGTGCTCAGCTCGGTCGGCGCCAGCTTTGTGGTGGGTATCCATATGACCGCCATGTGGTTCAAGCCCAGGGATATCGGTTTCGCCGAGGGCTTTTACGCCGGTTGGGGCAACTTTGGTTCCGCTGCGGCGGCCATGACCTTGCCCGCCATTGCCATTCATGCCTTTGGTGGGCCAGAGGGCTGGCGTTGGGCGGTGGCCAGCTCGGCCATCATCATGGCGGCCTATGGGGTGTTCTACTGGTTTGCCATTACCGATGGTCCTGTCGGTACCGTACACCGCAAGCCGCACAAGACTGCGGCGCTGGAGGTCAGCACCTGGGCCGACATGGTCAAGCTGATCCTCTGGACCATCCCCATGGTCGGGGTGCTGGCAATCCTGGTCTGGCGGGTCGAGGGCATGGGCTACCTGTCCGAGAAAGGCGCCTGGATCTGCTATGGCGTTATCGCTGCGGTGGTGGTTTACCAGGTGGTGCAGATTCTCCGGGTGAATATCCCGATTCTGAAAAAGGGTGTGCCCGAGGACGATAAATACCCCTTCAACAGTGTCGCGGCACTGAACTCCACCTACTTTGCCAACTTTGGCGCCGAGTTGGCGGTGGTATCCATGCTGCCGATGTTCTTTGAAATGACCTGGGGTCTGACACCCACGGTAGCAGGACTTATCGCCGCCTCCTTTGCCTTCGTCAACCTGGTTGCCAGACCCATGGGCGGCATGGTCTCCGACCGAATGGGTAACCGGCGCTTCGTGATGCTCGCCTACATGTTCGGTATCGGTCTGGGCTTTCTGTTCATGGGCTTGATGAATGAAAAGTGGCCGTTGTTTGTCGCGGTGTTCATTACCGTCGCCTGTTCGGTCTTTGTGCAGGGGGCTGAGGGCGCCACCTTCGGCATCATTCCCTCGATCAAGCGCCGGGTTACCGGGCAGATCTCCGGCATGGCCGGGGCCTACGGCAACGTCGGTGCGGTCTGCTACCTGACGCTCTACACCTTCGTTACCCCATCGCAGTTCTTTCTGATCATCGCCGCGGGCGCCTTCGTCAGCTTCGGGCTGTGCCTGCTCTGGCTCAAGGAGCCGGAAGGGGCCTTCTCTGAAGAATATTACGTGTCCTCGGTGGACCGCCAACTGGAGGCCCAGAACGCGCAGAAAGTCATCTGAACAACAACCTGTGTGCGCCGCGTCGCGACGCCCTGATTACCTGATAGCCGGTCCGGCGAAGACCAGACCGAATGAGGAGAAACACCATGAGCCACTTGCTTGATCAGCTACGCTTCTTCAACCGCAAACAGGGTGAGTTTGCCGACGGCCACGGCGAGACCCGTATCGAGTCCCGCGACTGGGAGAACGTCTACCGGGCGCGCTGGCAGTACGACAAGATCGTGCGCTCGACCCACGGGGTGAATTGCACCGGCTCCTGTTCCTGGAAGATCTACGTCAAGAACGGTCTGATCACCTGGGAGACCCAGCAGACCGACTATCCGCGTACCCGTCCGGATCTGCCCAACCATGAGCCACGCGGTTGTCCGCGCGGCGCCAGTTACAGTTGGTATATCTACAGTGCCAACCGCCTGAAATACCCCAAGGTGCGCAAGGCGCTGCTCAAGCTGTGGCGCGAGGCGCGCACCAGCATGGCCCCGGTCGATGCCTGGCGCAGTATCGTCGAAGACCCGGTCAAGGCGGCATCCTACAAGTCCGAACGCGGCCTGGGTGGCTTTATCCGCTCCAGTTGGAACGAGGTTACCGAGATCATTGCTGCGGCCAACGTTTATACCGTCAAGCAGTACGGGCCTGATCGGGTCGTGGGTTTTTCGCCGATCCCGGCCATGTCGATGGTCAGCTATGCCGCCGGCAGTCGCTATCTCTCGCTGATCGGTGGCGTGTGCCTGAGCTTCTACGACTGGTACTGCGATCTGCCACCGGCCTCGCCGATGACCTGGGGTGAGCAGACCGACGTGCCGGAGTCGGCCGACTGGTACAACTCCAACTACATCATTGCCTGGGGCTCCAACGTCCCGCAGACCCGCACCCCCGATGCGCACTTCTTTACCGAGGTGCGTTACAAGGGCACCAAGACCGTTGCCATCACGCCCGACTATTCAGAGGTGGCCAAGCTCACCGACCTCTGGCTGAACCCCAAGCAGGGCACGGATGCGGCGCTGGCCCAGGCGTTCAATCATGTGATCTTCAAGGAATTTCACCTTGAAAAGCCCAGCGCCTATTTCACCGACTACGTGCGGCGCTATACCGACCTGCCGATGCTGGTATTGCTTGAAGAGGCCGAGAAGGGCTACAAGCCAACGCGTTTCCTGCGCGCCTCGGATCTGGACGACCAACTCGGTCAGGACAACAACCCCGAGTGGAAAACCATCGCCGTCGACAGCACTACCGACCAGTTGGTCTCGCCGCTCGGCTCGATCGGCTACCGCTGGGGTGAGTCGGGCAAGTGGAATATCGAAGCCCGGGAGGGTGGTGAGGGTCGTGAAGTAGCACTGCAGCTCAGTCAGATCGACAACGGCGAAGTGGTGAATGTGGCCTTCCCGTATTTTGGTGGCCAGTTGCACGACCACTTCCAGCAGGCTGATGGCGAAGAGATCCAGTACCGTCACCTGCCCAGTCGCGTGCTGACCCTGGCAGATGGCAAACAACTGCGTGTTGCTACCGTGTTCGACATTCAGGCTGCCGGCCTGGGCATCAACCGCGGCCTGGGCGGCGCCAACGTTGCCAGCAGCTATGACGATGCCAGCGTACCCGGTACACCGGCGTGGCAGGAGCAGATTACCGGGGTCAGCCGCGAGAAAGTCATCCGCGTAGCCCGCGAGTTTGCCGATAACGCCGACAAGACCAAGGGCCGCTCGATGATCATCGTCGGCGCGGCGATGAATCACTGGTACCACATGGACATGAACTACCGAGGCCTGATCAACATGCTGATGTTGTGTGGCTGCGTGGGTCAGACCGGTGGTGGCTGGGCGCACTATGTAGGGCAGGAAAAACTGCGCCCGCAGACCGGCTGGCTGCCCCTGGCCTTTGGTCTGGACTGGAACCGCCCGCCACGGCAGATGAATGGCACCAGCTTCTTCTACAACCACAGCTCGCAGTGGCGTCACGAGAAGATGAGCGTGCACGAGATTCTCTCGCCGCTGGCCGACAAGTCGCAGTTCCCCGAGCACATGCTCGACTACAACATCCGCGCCGAGCGCGGCGGCTGGCTGCCGAGCGCGCCGCAGCTCAACCGCAATCCGCTGGCGATCTGCCGTGAGGCGGCGGCCAAGGGTATGGACCCGAAGGACTATGCGCTGCAGAGACTGCAGGATGGCAGCCTGAGGTTTGCCTGCGAGCAGCCGGACAACAGCGACAACTTTCCGCGAAACATGTTTATCTGGCGCTCGAACCTGCTCGGCAGCTCCGGCAAGGGCCACGAGTACATGCTCAAGTACCTGCTGGGTACGCCCAAGCATGGGGTCATGAACGAGGACCTGGGCAAGCGCGACGGGGTCAAGCCGACCGAAGCCGACTGGGTGGAAGAAGGCGCCATCGGCAAGATCGATCTGGTCACCACCCTGGATTTCCGCATGTCATCGACCTGCGTGTACTCCGACATAGTGCTGCCGACCGCGACCTGGTACGAGAAGGACGACATGAACACCTCGGACATGCACCCCTTCATCCACCCGCTGTCCGCGGCGATTGATCCGGCCTGGGAGTCCCGCTCCGACTGGGATATCTACAAGTCCATCGCCAAGAAGTTCTCGGAGATCTCCGTAGGTGAACTGGGTGTTGAACAGGATCTGGTGACCATCCCGATGCTGCATGACAGCCCCGGTGAGCTGGCTCAGCCCTTTGGCGGGACCGACTGGAAAACCGCCGGTGAAGTGCCGGTACCCGGCAAGAACTGCCCGAATATGGTGGTGGTGGAGCGCGACTACCCCAACACCTTCAAGAAATTCAGCTCCCTCGGGCCGCTACTGCAGAAGCTCGGCAACGGCGGCAAGGGCATCAGTTGGAATACTGATCACGAGGTCGAGTTTCTTGGTCAACTGAACCACGAAGTGCTGGAGGAGGGCATCAGCCAGGGACGTCCGCAGATCAACACTGCCATCGATGCCTGTGAAGTGATTCTGTCCCTGGCCCCCGAGACCAACGGCCATGTCGCGGTCAAGGCCTGGGAAGCGCTGTCGAAGTTCACTGGCCGTGACCATAGCCACCTGGCAGTCGGCAAGCAGCACGAGGCGATCCGCTTCCGCGATATCCAGGCGCAGCCGCGCAAGATCATCTCCAGCCCGACCTGGTCTGGCCTGGAAGACGAACACGTGAGCTACAACGCCTGTTACACCAACGTTCACGAGTTTATCCCCTGGCGCACCATTACCGGCCGCCAGCAGTTCTTCCAGGATCACCCCTGGATGCAAGCCTTCGGCGAGCAACTGATGAGCTATCGGCCGCCGGTCAACACCCGTACCACTGGTTATGTCATGGGCAAGAAGCCCAATGGCAACAACGAGATAGTGCTGAACTGGATCACCCCGCACCAGAAGTGGGGCATCCACAGCACCTACTCGGACAACCTGATCATGCTCACCCTGAGCCGGGGAGGCCCGATCATCTGGCTGTCCGAAGTGGACGCAGTCAAGGCCGGGATCGAGGACAACGACTGGGTCGAGTGTTTCAACGCCAACGGCGCCCTGGTCGCCCGGGCGGTGGTCAGTCAGCGGGTAATGGAGGGCATGGTGATGATGTACCACGCCCAGGAACGCATCGTGAACATGCCCGGCAGCGAAATGACCGGCACCCGCGGCGGCCATCACAACTCGGTTACCCGGGTAGTGCTCAAGCCAACCCACATGATTGGCGGCTACGCCCAGCAGTCATGGGGCTTCAACTATTACGGCACAGTCGGTTGCAACCGCGACGAATTCGTCGTGGTCCGCAAGATGGACAAGATCGACTGGCTGGATGACGTCGAACTGGGTGGTCTTGGCGGCGACGCGCTACCCCAACCACTGCCACAGGATATCGAGTGAGGACTCAGCCATGAAAATTCGTTCACAAGTAGGAATGGTATTGAATCTGGACAAGTGCATCGGCTGCCACACCTGTTCGGTCACCTGTAAAAACGTCTGGACCAGCCGCGAGGGCATGGAGTACGCCTGGTTCAACAACGTCGAAACCAAGCCCGGCATCGGCTACCCGAAGGAATGGGAAAATCAGAGCAAGTGGAAGGGCGGCTGGAAGCGCAACGCCGACGGTTCGATCAATCCGCGTATTGGCGGCAAGTTCCGGGTGCTGGCGAACATCTTCGCCAACCCCGACATGCCGACCATCGATGATTACTACGAGCCCTTCGACTTCGATTATCAGCACCTGCACACCGCGCCTTCGTCCAAGCACCAGCCGACTGCACGGCCACGTTCGGCCATCACCGGCAAGCGCATGGAGAAGATCGAGTGGGGTCCCAACTGGGAGGAAATTCTCGGAACCGAGTTCGCCAAACGGCGCAAGGATCAGAACTTCGACCAGATCCAGGCGGACATTTACGGCGAATATGAAAACACCTTCATGATGTACCTGCCGCGCCTTTGCGAGCACTGCCTGAATCCGACCTGCGCGGCCGCCTGTCCGAGCGGCGCGATCTACAAGCGCGAAGAAGACGGCATCGTCCTCATCGATCAGGAGAAGTGCCGCGGCTGGCGCATGTGCATAAGCGGCTGCCCGTACAAAAAGATCTACTTCAACTGGAAGAGCGGCAAGTCGGAAAAGTGCATTTTTTGCTACCCGCGCATCGAAGCGGGCATGCCCACCGTGTGCTCGGAAACCTGCGTCGGGCGAATCCGCTACCTGGGTGTACTGCTGTACGACGCCGACCGTATTCATGAAGTGGCGAGCATGCCCAGCGAGCAGGATCTGTATGAAGGGCAACTCAGCCTGTTCCTCGATCCCAATGATCCGGCGGTGATCGGACAGGCGTTGGCTGACGGCGTACCCATGTCAGTGATCGAGGCTGCCCAGCAGTCACCAGTGTACAAGCTGGCGGTCGACTGGCGCCTGGCGCTGCCGCTGCACCCGGAATACCGCACCCTGCCGATGGTCTGGTATGTGCCACCGCTGTCACCGATTCAGAACGCCGCGGAGGCGGGCAAGGTCGGTATGAACGGCATCCTGCCAGACGTCGATAGTCTGCGCATTCCCCTGCGCTATCTGGCCAATCTGCTCACCGCGGGTGACGAGAAGCCAGTCAAACTGGCGCTCAAGCGGCTGCTGGCCATGCGTGTGTACAAGCGCTCGCAGCAGGTCGACGGCGTGGAAAATCTCGCGGTGCTGGAAGACGTTGGTTTGACCCGCGCCCTGGCCGAAGACATGTATCGCTACCTGGCGATCGCCAACTACGAGGACCGCTTTGTTATTCCCAGTGCCCACCGTGAAGAGGCCATGAGTGAAGTCTTTGCCGAGCGAAATGGCTGCGGCTTCAGCTTTGGCAGTGGTTGCGGTGGCGAATCGGAGGTGAACATGTTCGGCGGCAAGAAAGCCACCCGCCGGGATGTCCTGAAAACCGTGCAGATCTGGGAGGAGTGAAGATGAAAATTCTCAAGGTGATATCCCTGCTGATGGACTACCCAACCGAGCCGCTGGTGGAAGCCAGGGCCGAACTCGAGGCGGCGGTCAGTGCCGCCCGCGAGATCAGCCCGCAGCAACGTCAGGATCTGCTGGATCTGCTGATGCGCCTGGCAGACACCGAGTTGCTGGACGTGCAGGAGGCCTACACCGAGTTGTTCGAGCGTGGCCGCTACCTGTCGCTGCTGTTGTTCGAACATGTGCATGGCGAGTCGCGTGACCGTGGTCAGGCGATGGTGGATCTGATGGCCCAGTACGAGGCTGCCGGCTTCGCCATCGGCGTCAAGGAGCTGCCCGACTACATCCCGCTGTACCTCGAATTTCTTGCAACCCGCGACAGCGAAGAAGCGCGCGCCGGACTCGGTGAGGTCGAGCACCTGCTAGCCCTGCTGGCCAGCCGACTGGAGGAGCGCGGCTCGGACTACGCCGCCTGCTTCCGCGCGCTGCTGCAGATTGCCGGCACTGTGCCCGAACTGGCCATGGCGGCCATTCGCGAGCAGGTACTGGAAGAGCTGCCGGACAACAGTCTGGAAGCACTCGACCGGGACTGGGAGGAGGAGCAGGTCACTTTCCTGAATGGCGACAGCGTTGCTGCCTGCGGGACCCGCCCGGCCAATGTCAAGGCGAAGGAAGAGATCGCCGTGCCAGTGCACTGGGTCGACTTTAACGACAAGGCCGTGCCGGCTGGCCGGGCTTAGGAGATCATCATGTCCAATATCAATCTCATGTTGTTCGGGGTTTACCCCTACATGGCGCTGGCGGTGTTTATCGTTGGCAGCTGGGCGCGTTTCGACCTGTCGCAGTACACCTGGAAGGCCGGCTCAAGCCAGTTCATGCGCGACAAGCATATGCGTCTGGCCAGCAACCTGTTCCATATCGGCATCATTGCCGTGCTCGCGGGCCACTTTGTTGGCCTGTTGACGCCTTCGGCGGTCTATGCGCGCTGGTTGAGTAACGAGAACAAGCAGCTGATGGCGATGCTGATTGGCGGCTTCTTCGGTCTGCTGTGTCTGGTGGGTCTGGTCATGTTGCTGTGGCGCAGGATGACTGACCCGCGCGTACGGGCGCAATCCAGCACCTCTGACATCATGATTCTCTGGGTGCTGCTGGTGCAACTGCTGCTCGGGCTGTTCACCATCTACGTATCCACAGCACACATGGACGGCTCGCAAATGGTGCTGCTGGCCAACTGGGCGCAGCAGGTGGTGACTTTCCAACCGGTGATGGCAGCTGCCAGCATTGAACCGGTCGGGCTGGCTTACAAGCTGCACGTATTCCTCGGTATTACCCTGTTTGTGCTCTTTCCCTTCACTCGCCTGGTACACGTGGTCAGTGCTCCGGTCTGGTATCTGGGACGGCGTTATCAAATCGTGCGGCGCAAGGCTTGATTGCCTGCGCCAGCCAGCCCCCTCGGGGTGCAACTCAATGAGGACAGGGTCATGGACAAAAGCATCATGAATAACAGTGCAATCATCGCCTCCAGTGCCAAGCAGGCCTGGCCGCTGATCAAGGTAAACGGCGTCGAGCTGGACCAGGAAATGCTCGGCATGGAAATGCAATATCACCCGGCCGACACGCCGGACGAGGCCATGTTTCTGGCCGCCCAGGCGCTGGTGATCCGCATGCTGCTGAACCAGCGCGCGACCCAGCTGCAGCTGCAGGCAGTACCAGGCGCCGAGGAAAGCGCGGATGAAGCGCTGATCCGCGTGCTGCTGGAACGCGAAGTGCAGGTGCCGGTAAGTGACGAGCAGAGCCTGGAGCAGGTCTATCAAAACAACCTGCCACGCTTTTGCAGCGCGCCCCTGGTGCAGGCCCGGCACATATTGCTGGCGGTAGCGCCGGATGACACGGTTGAGCGTAGCCGCCTGCGCGAACAGGCGATTGCGCTGATCACCGAACTGCGAAACAATCCGGCGCGTTTCGCTGAGCAGGCACTGAGCCTTTCAGCCTGTCCGTCCCGCGAACAGGGCGGCGACCTCGGGCAACTCAGTCTTGGGCAGACAGTGCCGGAGTTTGAACGGCAATTGCTACGCTTACCGGTAGGGCTGGCCGGTCAGCCCTTGGAAAGCCGCTATGGCTTCCATGTGGTTGAGGTGCAGCAGCGCGTAGAAGGGCGCCAGTTGCCCTTCGAGGCGGTGCGCGAGTCGATCCGCGAGGAGCTCGACGGGCGAGTCTGGACCAAGGCCGTGGTACAGTATCTGGAGACATTGGTGGGCCAGGCCCGGATTGAAGGCATCGCATTACGCGCAGCGGCATCACCGTTGCTGCAGTAGGGGACATCCTATGGTGGATACAGGACAGCACGAAGGCCTGATCGACGGACTGGGTCGGCGCATCGACTATGTACGCATGTCGGTGACCGACCGGTGCGACTTTCGCTGTGTCTATTGCATGGCTGAGGAGATGACATTCCTGCCACGCCAGCAAGTGCTCAGCCTTGAGGAAATGGAGCGCCTGGCGGCGCTATTTGTCAGCCAGGGCGTGAAGAAGATTCGCCTCACCGGCGGAGAGCCGCTGGTGCGGCGCGGCATCGTTGAGCTGTGCACAAAGATCGCCGCGTTGCCGGGCCTGCGTGAACTGGTGATGACCACCAACGGCTCGCAACTGGTCAAGTTGGCGCAGCCGCTGGCGGATGCCGGGGTCAAACGCCTGAATATCAGCCTGGATAGTCTTGATCCGGACAAGTTCAGGGCTATCACCCGCACCGGCGACCTGCAGCAGGTACTGGACGGTATAGAGGCTGCGCGGCAGGCGGGTTTTCAGCGTACCAAGCTCAATGTGGTAGTGATGAAGGGCCGTAATGCTGACGAGGTGCCAGCACTGGTCGACTACGCCCTGGCGCGCGATCTGGATATTACCTTTATCGAGGAAATGCCCCTGGGGCATGTCGGCCGCTCACGGGGCGAGTCCTTCTGCTCCAGTGACGAAGTGCGCGAGATGATCGCCCAGCGTTACCGGCTGATCGAGAGCACCGAGAACTCCGGAGGGCCTGCCCGCTATGTGCGGGTAGAGGGCTATCCGGCCAGCCGCATCGGCTTTATATCGCCGCACTCGCATAACTTCTGCTCCACCTGCAACCGTGTGCGTCTGACCGTCGAAGGACGGCTGCTGCTGTGCCTGGGGCAGGAGAACGCGATTGATATGCGCGCCTTGCTGCGCCGCCATCCAACCACCGATGCGCCCTTGCTGGCAGCGCTGGGCAAGGCCCTGCAGGGCAAACCGGCGCACCATGATTTTTCGGCGAACGGGGATGTACAGATTGTGCGTTTCATGAACGCCACGGGCGGCTGACGCCGCTCGTAATCAAGGCAGGGGTGTCTGCCAGAACCTCAGCCAAAACCCCATGCAGAATGCCAATTGAGCCCGGCTAGCCCGGTCGGCCGTCCGGCCTTGGGCGATAGAGAATCCTGGCGTAGAAGCATACAAACAGCACAAAGGCCCCGCTCCAGCATAGCGCTGCTAGCCAGAACCCGGTTTGTGGCCAGACCGGGGCAAGCCAGACCCGGACAGGTACCGCCAGATTCAGCAGTATGAAGGCCAGCGACATGGCCGGTACCGGTTTCAGGGGCCTGCCGGTATGGCCCAGACTCACGCGCGCAAGCATCGCCAGAATCATCCCGTCCATGCTGCCAATCGTCAGCAGGTGGATGGCCTGACTGAAATCTACCAGCCAGCCAAGATGCCACAGCGCCATGGCGTAGAGCGCGAGCACCAGCCAGGCATAGGCGACATGCAGTGACCAGAGCAGCGGCACTCGCCAGATCCCCGGATGGTGCCAGACCATCAGGCGGATCAGGTGCGCGGCGCCGAGTAACGCAAAGAGGAGCCCGGTGGCCAGGCGGGGCTGCAAGGCTACGCCGCTGAGCATCAGCAGGGCGATACTGATGCTGCCGATCAGAATCAGATGATCGAGCCAGGGCGCGGTCGACGCCTGCTCTGGCAGCTCCAGCCCGCGCTGGGTAAAGAAGGGGATGACCCTGCCGCCAATCACACCCATCAGCGCTGCGATCAGCCACAGGCCGCCAAGACTGCCCTGGCGCAGCAGGGCATAATCATTCAGCGCCAGACCCGCCAGACTGATCAGGTTGCACAGAGCCAGCAGTACCAATATCAGCACCAGCGGATAATTGCGCCGCTGGCGTGCGCGCCATAACGAGCGGGCCATGATAGCGGCCAAAGCGGGAATGAAGAGCACGTCCAGGGCGATTACCAACCAGGGTGGCAGCCCCGCCAGCCAGGCCATGCGCGCCAGTAACCAGAGCATCGCCAGCGCCATCAGGGGGCGGCCGCTGAGGCCGGGGATGCCGGTCCAGTTCTGCACCGCAGTGAGCAGAAAACCGGCAACAATCGCCATGACAAAGCCAAACAGCATCTCGTGCAAGTGCCAGGCAAGCCAACCCCCGGTGGGCTGCCAGGCACCGGTGCCGCCGAGCCAAGCAGTTACCCACAGCGGGATAGCCAGCGCTGCGAACAGGCCGCCAGCGAGAAAGAATGGCCGAAACCCCAGCTCGAACAGGGCTGAGCCGGGGGAGGGGTGATCTGTCATGAGTTGCTCCATTGTTCAGTGCAGGCTGGCGCTCTGGGTTTATCCTGTAGCGCAGCAGGACTGCGCGGTTTCGCGTGGCGCGCTGCTGAACAGGATGTTGTTTTCCAGGTGGATGTGCTGCATCAGATCCTGACGCAACTCTTCAAGCCCGCGGTAGAGCGCCTGCCAGGTGTTGCAGGCCCCGGGCGGAGGGGTGATGTCGTTGGTCAGTTCGACTACCCGTTCCAGTGCCTCGCCGTGCTGGTCGTGCTCGTAACGCATGACGCTGATGGGCCCGCCTGCTTGCGCCTGGGCACCCTGCACCAGCAGCGGGAAGAGTACCTGTTCCTCCTTGAGCATGTGGCTTTCCAGCTCCTGGGCCATGTTGGTTAGGTGCTCCGACAAGCCGTTGGGGCAGTCTGCCCGGTCGCCGTGTACTTGTTCTACCCGACGAGCCAGGCGGATCAGCTCGGGCAACTGCACACGGTGGCGCGCATGGTAGCGCTGCAAGATGTGGTCAATCAGTTGTGCAGCGCTGGCTTGCTGCCAGTCCTGCTGATCAATCTCGCCTGCAGCCAAAGCCTGCAGCTGGGCGATGACCGCCTCTGCGGAGATACCTTTCTTGGCAGTGGCTTCGGCCAGGCTGTAATGGCCCTGGCAGCAGAAGTCCAGTCGGTTGGCATGGAATACGGCAGTAGCTCCGGGTAGGGTGCGAGCGATATCGCCAAGGGCGGTGTTGAGAAGGTCTGTAGACATGGGATGGTCTCTCCAGGGGTATGGGATAAGCGCGGTTTCAGCGTCTGAAGTAGTTAGAGCAATCCTCGTGCCATGAATTTAAGTAAATAAAATCAATGTCTTGTGATTTGTATGGTTTTTTATACCCTGTGCATTTAGGGTATAAAAAACCATAAAGGGTAATAATCACCATGATAGAGCCGCTGCTGTTGCCGGATCTGGTAACCGAACTGCCCGCTGCCGTCAGAGTGCAGCGTCTGGTCCAGGTGCTGCGCGAACATTTCCAATGTGGTGCGGTGGTGTTGCTGCAGCATGCCGATGACTGTCTGCGCCCAGTGGCCGCTGTGGGCCTGGTGCAGGATGCACTGGGGCGGCGGTTTCAGACCGCGCGGCATCCGCGCCTGGCTGCTCTGCTATCGCGGCGGGAGCCGACCTGGTTTGATCCGCAGAGCCCGCTGCCTGACCCCTATGACGGTTTGCTGGATGACTCGCCCGGCGCGCCCTTGCCGGTGCATGACTGCATGGGTGTGAGTCTGTATGTCGAGGGTCGATTATGGGGCGCCATTACCCTGGACGCGCTGCAGGCTGGCACCTTTGATGAA
>JBKBSI010000290.1:0-3350 GCA_046291745.1 Pseudomonas sp.
GGCGGTTTGTTGCCGATGAGCCACCTTCAAAGACGCGATACCAGCGCGAGACTAATCCGCCATTGGAGTGCGCAACTATCTTGGCGCGGCGGTTGTTGTGATTGGGGCGCAGGTTGTTGACGTAGTTCCGGAGATTGCGAGCACTGGTCTTGTTGCTGGCGCCTAGGCTGTTATAGCCAAATTTGTACATTGAGCAGGCGGGGACGCCGTCGTTTCTGAAGCGGTTTATCATGTTGTCGAACTGGGCGCCCCAGCCTGAGTAACCATGCACGAATACGATGGGATCCGCATTGCAGGCATTGGCAGCGCTAGCGAAGGGCAGCGCTGCCAGCATGGCAAGCATTGGCAGCATTTTTGTACGCGTTTTCATAACCTTATCCTTTTGTTTTTATTTGGTGTTACGGCTCGGCCAGGGGCGGATGGGTGCTGCAGGAAACGAGCTTCCGGCGCCACCCTTTACGGCTAATATGTCTCGACTGTAAAAAATGTCTCGCCGCCTTAAGGCTGTCTCACAATAAGACTGCGTATGCGCTCAAGCTATCACCCGTTTGGGTGGTATTTTTGCTGTTGTGATGTCAGTGCTGAATGGTTCTAAAAGCCGTTCAAGATGAGCGGTCTTGCCAGAGAAAGGTCAGTGCTGCGTAGCGGCAACCCTTGGTTACCGGGTGGACTTTGTGTAGCAGGGAGCCGGAAAACACCATGGCACCGCCTGCCGGAGCGCGGTAGCAGGTCGTCCCGAATTCTGGGAAGGTCAGCTCGCCACCTTCGTATTCATCATTCAGATTGATGCTGAGGGCAAAATGACGGTGCCTTGTACCCTTGCTGATGTTGTCGCGGTGGGCGGCAAAATGGCCGTGGTCGCTGGATTGATAGGCGACAATCTTGAAGCCCTCAAAGCGGTCGGCATGGTAATGGAAGCTGCGACCGATAACAGGTAGCAGGTTTTGCACCAGGCACTGGTTCAACTCAGCATTCAGGTGCGGATCGGTCAGGGCATGATCCAGGCGACTCTTGTAGGTCGGATCAGGTTGCAGCACGCGGCTGCCAGCTTGCATGCGCACCATGCCGCTGCTGCTGTGGTCCTGCTGCCAGGCCTGGATCAGGCGTTCGCGCAGTGCTGCCGGGATCATCTCGGGCACCATCAAGATGGGGGCCACACGTTCGAGCAGGCGTGATGCTGGCGGCGGACTCAACAAGCGGCATTGGTCATTCAGCTCACTCAGGCTGGGGCTTTCTATTCGTGCGACCAAGCGTAACTCATGGTTTAACAGCAGCGCATGCACCTTGCGGCTGTTGGAGCCGGTCAGGCGATCACACAAGGAGGTATTGCCGCACTGCGCTGGCCAGGGCAGGCCTTCGTACAAGTCTTGTTTGTTGCGGATCAACGCCAGTACCGAGTACCGGGTAGCCAGGTTGTAGAAAGGCACTAACTCGCAGGCGCTATCGGCGACCAGCAACAGCAGTGGCTGGCCACAATAGATCTCATAAAAAAGCGGGCTGACACCATTGACCGGGCTGAGCAGGAAGTCCGGCAGGGGCTGGCCAACGGCAAGGGGGTAGGGCATCTGCAAACCTGGAAGCTGAATATGACAGCACTCTAGCTTGCCAGTACTTTATTGCGTCCGTGTGTCAGTACCCTGCAAGTCCCTTCCATTTTTCGCCAGGGCTCTGGAATGGGTAATGGCGCGATGATTGCACTGCTTTGCCTGTCGCAAAAAGTGCGCAAAAGCTTCATCGTTTCGTGCCTGATTTGTCATCTTGGTTTCCCATCATAGCGACGTGATTACAACAGCCCCTATGAGGAAATACGGATGTCAGTCGATAACAAGCACGTAACGTTGTTGGACCATGGTGATGGTGATGAGCCGCATATCAATATGGCGCCTAACCCTACTTTCGCATCGGTACTAGAGGCACGCCTAGGGCGTCGTGACCTGGTAAAGGGTACCATGGGTGCTGCGGCACTCGGCTTTCTCGGTACCGGCCTGACAGGCTGTCTGAGCAGCGGTTCGAGCTCCAGCAGTGACCCGGCTCCCGCGCCAGCGCCAACCCCAACCCCATTGCTTGGCTTCAATGCTATACCCGCCAGCGAGTCGGACGAGATAGTCGTGCCAGAAGGTTACAGTTACCACGTATTGGGCGCCTGGGGCGAGCCGATTCTGGGTAGCATGCCGGCTTTCTCGGTATTCAATACCGGTGCAGACCAGGCCGAGCAGATTGGCAGCCATCATGATGGTATGCATTTCTTCCCGATCGAGGGCGAAGAGCCGGAAGAAGGCAGCTCGGAAGACGGCCTGCTGGTGATCAACCATGAGTACGTAGAACCGCGCTTTATGCACGAAGACTCTATTGGGCAGCCGCTGGGTTCTGGCACCGTGCGCTATTTCGGTCCGGAAGAAAGTGCTTTCCGTACTACCGATGAAGTGCTGAAAGAAATGAATGCTCATGGCATCAGCATTTTCCGCATCCGCAAGCAGATCAATAACGAGTGGCAGATTCAGCAGGATTCTCGTAATCGCCGTATTACCGCGCTGACGCCAATGGAAATTCAGGGCCCGGTACGTGGGTCAGCTTTTGTTCGTACTCTGTACAGCCCGAACGGCACCATGACTCGCGGCACCCTGAACAACTGCGCGCATGGTGTAACGCCCTGGAACACCTATATGTTCTCTGAAGAGAACTGGGCCGGTTACTTTGTTAATGGCGGCAGCAACCCGCGTGAAACCGCACAGTTTGGCGTGCGTGCCTCTGGTCGTGGACGCTACGGTTGGGAGCTGGCGCAAAGTCGCGAAGATCAATACATCCGTTTTGATGCCAGCATCAAGGCTGCCGATGCTACCGGCGATTACCGTAATGAGCCGCGATGCTTTGGCTGGATGGTGGAAGTAGATCCCTTTGACCCGAACAGCGTGCCAAAAAAACGCACTGCGCTGGGTCGCTGTGCCCACGAAGGTGTGGTGTTCGCCCCGGCTGTTGAAGGGGAGCAACTGGTTTGTTACGCAGGTGACGATGCCCAGAACCAGTACATCTACAAATACGTCAGCCGCGACAACTACTTCAAGTCGACGGCTAATGGCGGTTTGCTGGATAACGGTATCCTGTACGTAGCCAAGTTCAACTCCGATGGTAGCGGTGAATGGCTGCCGCTGGTATTCGGTCAGAACGGTCTGACTCCTGCCAATGGCTACACCAGCCAGGCTGATGTACTGATCAACACGCGTGACGCGGCGACTCTTGTTGGTGCTACGCGGATGGATCGTCCTGAATGGGGTGCGGTAGATCCCAAGAATGGCGATGTCTACTTCACTCTGACCAATAACAGCTCGCGCACTGCAGACCAGGTTGATGCA
>JBKBSI010000291.1:0-3323 GCA_046291745.1 Pseudomonas sp.
GGGGCTTACCGTGGGCGATGCTTAATTGCAATAAAACCAGAACCAGACCGTTATGGGCTTGGGTCACGGGGTGCTCGACCTGCAGGGGGGTGTTCTTTTCCATTAAATAGAAACGCCCCTGGCTGTCGAGCAGGAATTCGACAGTACCGGCGCCGACATAATTGATCGCCTGGGCGGCCTTGACCGCCGCCGCGCCCATGGCGGCACGCAGTTGTGGATCCAGGCCGGTAGCGGGTGCCTCTTCGAGGACTTTCTGGTGCCGACGCTGGATTGAGCAATCGCGCTCGTTCAGGTGGATGCAGTTACCCGTCTGATCGGCGAAAACCTGAATTTCAATATGCCGCGGACGCTCCAGGTAGCGTTCGATGAGCATGCGGCTGTCACCAAAGGCCGCTTGTGCTTCACGCTGGGCCGACTGCAGGTTAGCAGCTAGTTCGGCTTGGTTTTCAACCACCTTCATGCCCTTGCCGCCACCGCCGGACACGGCCTTGAGTAGCACCGGGTAGCCAATCTGTGTTGCCGCAGCGATAAACTGCTGAAGATCCTGGTCGGCGCCGTGGTAACCCGGTACCAGGGGCACACCAGCATCCTGCATCAGGGCCTTGGCTGCGGCCTTGCTGCCCATGGCATCGATGGCGCTGGCAGGCGGGCCAATAAAGATCAGGCCCTGCTCTTTGCAGGCCCGGGCAAAGTCGGCGTTTTCAGACAGAAAGCCGTAGCCGGGGTGAATCGCCTGGGCGCCACTGGCGGCGGCAGCGGCAAGGACCAGATCAGTACGCAGATAACTTTCGGCGGGCTTGCTGCCACCCAGGTTGATCGCCATGTCGGCCTCGCGCACATGGCGGGCATCACGGTCACTGTCGCTGTGCACGGCCACGGTGCGGATACCCATGGCGCGGGCGGTGCGCATGATGCGGCAGGCAATTTCGCCACGGTTGGCAATCAGCAGGGTATCGATCACTGCAGAGTCTCCCGGATAAAGTTGCCCATGCGGCTTGCCGGGCGAAGAGGGCTGTCAGTCATCGGCTGTATTCCCTTGTTTGTTCTGCGCGGCGCCGGGAGCTTGTTGCCAGGTTGGCGGGCGCTTTTGCAGAAAGGCGTTCAGGCCTTCCTGGCCCTCGGGACTGACCCGAACCCGGGCAATCGCTGATTCGGTATAGCGGCGCAAAGCGGTAGTCAGCTCGCCGTGCTTGACCTCCTGCAGCAGGGCCTTGGTCGCACGCATGGCCGCTGGGCCATTGAGTAGCAGGTTGCTGGTCCAGTCCTCCAGAGCCTGTTCAAGGGCTTCAGCAGGGTAGCTGGCGGCCAGCAGCCCGAGCTGTTCCGCCTGACGACCGTCAAAGCGCTCGGCGGTGAGCGCATAGCGGCGCGCTGCGCGCTCGCCGATGGCCTTGACCACATAGGGGCTGATTACGGCGGGAAGGATGCCGATGCGTACCTCGGAGAGCGAGAACAGGCTGTCTTCACTGCCAATCGCCATATCGCAACAGCTGATCAGGCCCAGCGCACCGCCAAAGGCGGCACCTTGTACCACCGCCAGGGTGGGCAGTTTGAGTTGATGCAGGCTGGCCATGACCTGGGCCAGCTCGCGGGCATCGTTGAGGTTGGCGTTGTAATCGAGCTTGGCGCTCTCCTGCATCCAGCCCAGATCAGCCCCGGCAGAAAAATGCTTGCCGCGACCACGCAACAGCATAAAGCGCAGCTCAGGCCGCGCTTCGACTTCGTCAAAGGCCAGCAGCAACTCGCGAATCATCTCGGCGTTGAACGCATTGTTCTTGTCTGGCCGGTTGAGCCACAGGGTGGCGATGCCGGTGTCGGAGATGTCTAGTTGTAGGGTGTTGAAGTCAGGCATCGGGTGTCCAGTTTGTATGTGAGCTTCAAGCCGCAAGCTTCAAGCGGCAAGCTGTTCCTGCGTGTTTTAATCGATCCGTTTGCATAGGGTTATTACTTGCTGCTTGCTGCTGACCGCTTGCCGCTGGCGCCTTTGGCGCACCTACATCCTGAACACGCCAAAGCGGGTCGGCGCTATTGGTGCATTGAGCGCCGCGGAGAGCGCCAGGCCAAGTATGTCACGGGTCTGGGCCGGGTCGATGATGCCATCGTCCCAGAGCCGGGCGCTGGAGTAGTAGGGGTGACCCTGGCGCTCGTACTGTTCAAGGATGGGATCGCGCAGTTGTGCTTGCTGCTCAGCAGTGAAGCTGCCGCCGCTGCGCTCGGCCTGCTCCTGCTTGACCTGCACCAGCACACCGGCAGCCTGTTCGGCGCCCATCACCGAGATCCGTGCGTTGGGCCACATCCACAGAAAGCGTGGATCGTAGGCGCGGCCGCACATGCCGTAGTTACCCGCGCCGAAGCTGCCGCCGATGATCACGGTAAACTTGGGTACCTGGGCGCAGGCCACGGCAGTAACCAGCTTGGCACCGTGCTTGGCGATGCCACCTGCTTCGTATTTCTGTCCGACCATAAAACCGGTGATGTTCTGCAGAAACACCAGGGGTATGCCGCGCTGGCAGGCCAGTTCGATAAAGTGCGCGCCTTTCTGCGCCGATTCGGCGAAGAGAATGCCGTTGTTGGCCAGAATGGCTACCGGGTGACCATGCAAGTGAGCAAAGCCGCAGACCAGGGTACTGCCGTAGAGTGCCTTGAATTCGTCAAACTGGCTGTCATCTACCAGTCTGGCGATCACTTCGCGCACCTCGAAGGGCTGCTTGGGATCGGCTGGGACTATGGCATACAGCTCTTCAGCGGGATAGCGCGGCGGCAGGGGCGGGCGCAGGCTCAGCTCGCCCTGTTTGCGCCAGTTCAGGTTGGCGATACAGCGTCGGGCAATGGCCAGGGCGTGTTCGTCGTTTTCGGCGTAATGATCGGCTACACCGGATGTCCGGCAGTGTACATCGGCGCCGCCAAGCTCTTCGGCACTGACCACTTCGCCCGTCGCGGCCTTGACCAGCGGCGGTCCGGCAAGAAAGATGGTGGCCTGGTCACGGACCATGATGGCCTCATCGGCCATCGCTGGAACGTAGGCGCCGCCTGCAGTACAGGAGCCCATCACCACGGCAATCTGGGCAATACCCTGGGCGCTCATGTTGGCCTGGTTGAAAAAGATTCGACCGAAGTGCTCGCGATCGGGAAAGACCTCGTCCTGGCGTGGCAGGTTAGCGCCGCCGGAGTCCACCAGATAGATGCAGGGCAGGCGATTCTGCTGGGCGATGCTCTGGGCGCGCAGGTGCTTTTTGACCGTCAGCGGGTAGTAGGAGCCGCCTTTGACCGTGGCGTCATTGGCAACAATCATGCACTCCACACCCTCGACCCGGCCGATACCG
>JBKBSI010000292.1:0-3320 GCA_046291745.1 Pseudomonas sp.
GGATTGAGGCCGTAGGCCAGGGATACATCGGTAAATGAAAGCAGCGCCATAACACACCTTTTGGTTGTTCAGGGCGGCATTCTACCTGCTGCGGGCCTGCCCTGCATGCCTAGTTGGTGACTTAGGCTTTCCCCCTATGCCCGCCGGGGACAAAACGCTAAACTCGGGTACAAGAGTTGATCAACACCGCAGCAGCGCAGTAACGGTATCAACACCCCGGACCTTCTCATTTCAATGACCCGCTGGGTCAGGACGTACGATGCCCCGCAGAAAAACAACAGCCCTGACGATTGCCGCCCTCTTCGCTTCCTGTCTGCTGATCAGCACCAGCACCCTGGCAGATCGCGCCCAGCAGCAACGTCAGCAGTACGATCAAGCCATGAGCGCCCTCAAATCCGGTCAGTTACAGCGCTATGAATCGCTGAAGGCTGGCCTGAGTGACTATCCGCTATACCCCTATTTGCTTCTCGAATCCCTCAATCAGCGCAGCAAGACCGCCTCGCACCAGGAATTGGAAGCGTTTTTTGTCGCCCACGGCGACCTGCCCACCGCACAACGCTTGAAGAATGAATGGTTCCGGCGTCTGGCCCGTGAAGGCCAGTGGGAAAGATTGAAGAAGAACTACGATACCGATAGCCAGCAGGCTGGTGTGGACTGCCAACTGACCCTGCAGCGCTGGCGTGAAGGCGGCGATCAAGCCCAGGCCATGGCCCAGGCTGAAGCGCTATGGACCGTGGGCCGCTCACAACCCAACGAATGCAACGCCCTGTTTGAGCGCTGGCGCGCCGCCGGCGGCCTGACCGAAGATGTGGCCTGGGCGCGCATACGCTCGGCGCTGCTGTATCGGCAGGATGCCCTTGCCCGCTACCTCACACGCTACATGCCCAACCAGAAAGCCCTGGCCGAACTCTTTGTCGACACCGCGACCAAACCCCAGGGCCTGAGCCAGACCGCCAATTTCAAACCTGGCCCGGGCAAACCAGCCGACAAGCTGGCAGACATAGCCACCGTCTCCCTGCGCCGTCTGGGCCGGGATGATGCCGCTACTGCGTTGGCGCTATGGCCGCATTACAACAAGCTGCCCTACAGCGAAGAAGACCTGCTGGCGATCACCCGCGACATTGGCGTACGCATGGCCAAGCGCCAGGACCCAGCCGCCCTGGCCTTCATGGCAGCCAACGACCCACAGATGCGCGACGATCAGATCAGCGAATGGCGCATTCGCCTGGCCCTGCGCAACGCCGAATATCAGAAAGCCCGCGATCTGACCCGCGGCATGTCGGAGACCATGCAGGACCAGAGTCGCTGGCGCTACTGGCGGCTGCGCAGCGCGCAACTGGCCGAACCTAGCGTTGGCGAACTGCTGGAGGAATACAAGGACCTGGCGGGCCAAAGGGATTTTTATGGCTTTCTGGCTGCCGAGCGCAGTAATCAGCCTTACGCACTCAACCACCAACCGGCCCAGACCCAGGTGGACCCGAAGGTTTTCGCCAAGGTCAGCCAGACCGGCGGCATTCGCCGCGCCCGCGAGTTCTATGCCCGCGGCCAGATAGTTGACGCAAGGCGCGAGTGGTACCACGTGGGACGCAGCTTCAGCCGCGAGGAACTCATAGCCCAGGCAGTCATGGCCAAGGATATGGAGTGGTATTTTCCTGCCATCAGAGGCATTAGCCAGGCCCAGTATTGGGACGATCTGGATATCCGCTTCCCGATGGCCTACCAGGAGCCGATCAAGGCCCAAGCCCAGGCCCGACAGATCAGCTCACCCTGGGTCTATGCCATTACCCGCCAGGAGAGCGCGTTTATGTCTGACGCCCGCTCCCACGCTGGTGCAATGGGCCTGATGCAGCTAATGCCCGGCACCGCTCGGGAGACCGCGCAACGTTACGGCATTGCCTTGAACAATCCCAACGACGTGCTGATTCCGGAGCGCAACATTGCCCTGGGTACCGCTTATCTATCGCAGTTGAACGGTATGTTCCAAGGCAACCGAGTACTGGCCTCAGCGGCATATAATGCGGGCCCTGGCCGGGTCCGCCAGTGGACCAGGGACATACCTTCGATGCCGGCTGACATCTGGATCGAAAATATTCCGTTCGACGAGACACGCCAGTACGTACAGAGCGTATTGAGCTATTCGGTGATATACGGCCAGAAGATGGGCATTCGCCAGGTCGTCATGGAGCAGCACGAGCGCTACCTGGAGCCGCGCTAGCGGCACTATGGTTGTGAGCAGCGCGGCTCAGTTGTCGAGCAAACTGAGCCGCTTGCGTACTACCTCTACCAATTTGTCGGGCTGGAACTTGGAGAGAAAGCCGTCACAGCCAACCTTTTCAACCATGGCCTTGTTGAAATTGCCTGACAGCGAGGTATGCAATACCACGTAGAGATCCTTCAGGCGGGGATCCTTGCGAATTTCAGAGGTAAGCCGGTAACCATCCATCTCCGGCATTTCCGCATCGGTTATCACCATCAGCAGCCGATCTGAAAGGTTCTCGCCAGAGTCAGCCCAGGCCTGCAACTGGCGCAGGGCACGCAGCCCATCGGTGGCCACATGCATGGTCAGGTCGAGCTGCGAGAGGGTTTCCTTCAGCTGATTGATACCGGTCGGCGAATCGTCAACCAGCAGCACCTCCCGCCCCCGCGCCTTGTTCAGCAGCTCATCATCCAGCAAGCCGTCACTGACCTTGGCATTGAAGGGCACTATCTCGGCCAGGACCTTCTCGACATCGATGATTTCCACCAGTCGCTGGTCATCCAGCCGCGTAATGGCGGTCAGGTAATGCGTACGCCCTGCCCCTCTGGGCGGTGGCTGCACCGCATCCCAGTTGAGATTCATGATGCGATCGACACTACCGACCAGAAAGGCCTGCACGGAGCGGTTGTATTCGGTGACGATAATGGTGCTTTCGGCCGTAGCGACCTGGGCCCGCATGCCGATGGCGCCGGACAGGTCTATCACGGGTATGGTCTGGCCACGCAGATGAATTACCCCTGCCACATGAGCCGCACGCTGCGGCAGCTGGGTCAGGCGCGGCAGCTGCAGCACTTCGCGAATCTTGAATACGTTGAGGGCAAACAGTTGTTGGCCCGCGAGCCTGAACAGCAGGATCTCAAGCCGATTCTCACCGACCAGCCGGGTACGCTGATCGACGGTATCCAATACTCCGGCCATGGGCAGCCTCGCAGGTGGGGTGGCAGAACGTCAGTATAACTCTTATCTGCCGACCCCGCAGATTCTGAAGGGTAGCGCCTTAATAATAAGCGTTTTCCTTGACCGTGTGATCGGTCACGTCACGCACTGCAGTAATTTCCGGTAT
>JBKBSI010000293.1:0-3308 GCA_046291745.1 Pseudomonas sp.
CTGCAGTCAGTGCCAGCAGATTGGTCTGTTCGGCAATGCCGCGGATGGTGTCAAGAATACCAGTGATATTCTCGCTGTCGCGGGCCAGCGACTGGACGCTGGCGACGGCTTTCTGAATATCCTCGGAAAGGCTCTGGATAGAGGCAGCAGTATTACGCACTACTTCACGACCATGATTGGCCGAACCATCGGCATTGTTGGCCGCCCCAGCAGCCTGCGCGGCATTGCGCGCCACATCCTGCGCCGTCGCAGTCATCTCGGTCACCGCAGTGGCGACCATATCTATCTCGCTGAGCTGACGCTGGATACCATCGTTGGTACGCATGGCAATATCGGCGGTGTTTTCCGAGGCGTCAGTGACCTGCTGCACCGAGCCTACCACTTCGCGGATCATCAGTTGCAGCTTGTCGAGGAAGGCATTGAAGCCCCGGGCGATATCACCAAACTCGTCGCGCCTATCCACTTCAAGACGCTTGGTCAGATCACCATCGCCCTTGGCGATGTCATCGAGCATGGCCACCAGTCGGCGGGCCGGTTTTGACAAACCCATACCCACCAGCAACATGACTGCCAGGCCCACAAGCGCCACCACCAGCCCGATAATCGCCATGGTCAGGGCGTCGGCAGCCTGACGACTATCCGTCTCAGCGTTGAGCGCGTTGAGCTCCTGCATTACCGCGTCAATCGGCAGTATCATCAGCAACACCCAACGGGTATTGGTCTCACCCAGGCGAATGGGCATGATCAACTCGATGTGGCCACCGGCCTCATCAACATCGTAAACCAGCTCATCGCCGAGGTTGCGCAGATTGGCCACCTCATTGGCATCCAGAATACGATCGGCTGAGTCACCTGGCACCGCGCCTGAGCCGGTATAGGCGACAATTCGATTCTCGGCACTGATCAGCGCCTGCTCGCCACGCCCATCGAACAGCTTGGCGTTGCTGCTGCGCAGCATGTCCTGAATAAAGTCCAGCGACAGATCTGCACCGACTATGCCCCTGAATTCACCATCAATCAGAATCGGCACATTGAAAGAAGACAGCATGACCGTACGTTCACCCAGCTCGTAAGGAGATGGATCAACTACGCAGGGCCTGAGGTTGTCACGCGGACACAGGTAATACTCGCCTTGTCGAACTCCCGTAGCGGTCAACTCTTCGCTTTCCAGGTCAGACAGTGCATCCAGTTGCAAGGAGCCATCCTGGTCGCGGTACCACCAGGGCATAAAGCGTCCGGTGCCATCATAGCCATCCGTTTCGACCCCCTCGAAATACTGGTCCAGGTCATCAAAGGCATTCGGTTCCCAGCCCACAAATACGCTTAGCAGGTCAGGGTTCTCAGCCAGCGTCTTGCGCACCACCCGGTTCATTTCCTCGCGGCTCATCATCAGGCTTGGTAGCCCGTCGTCCTGCATTTCATCAAGCATCTGATTCAACTGCGCCAACTGATTGGCCACTACGAAGGGGTATTCCAGCCGCCGACGTATGCGCTCACTCTCGCCAGTCGCCATGGCAATCAGGCGTTGCTCAACCTGGGCTTCGAGCAGCGCACCACTGCGCTGCTGCACCAGATCCATGCTGCGCTCTGTGGCAAAAAGGCTATAGAGCGTCATGACACCGACGGCGACAAACAGGCTGGCCCCTGCCAGGGTGGCAATAGAGAACTGGATCGACTTGAATTTCATGCTTAACCTCGGCTGAGCGCTTCTTGTTGTCGTAATATCGGCTGCCACGCGGGAATCTGCAGAACTTAATCAGCATTGATGAATATTTTAGCTTAAAGCGTGGTCAAAGCCGCATAATGGCTTGGTCGCAGACCTCACCCTCTGCATTAGCTGAAAAGGACACCAAACCCATGCGTACGCGTTTTCTACTTTGTCTGCCTATTTTCCTGTTGGTTGGCTGCGAGACTGTTCAGACCACTCAAGGCGGCGCTGTTGGCGTAGACCGCCAGCAACGCATGTTCAGCGCACTGTCCAGTGCCGAAGTGGACCAGATGGCCGCTGAGTCCTACAACCGTATGCTGGAAGAGGCGCGCAGCAAGAAAGTACTGAATACCGATGCGGCAATGGTCCGGCGCCTGCGGCGTATTGCCGATGACCTCATCCCCCAGGTTGTGCATTTCCGCCAGGATGCCCGCAGCTGGAACTGGGAGGTCAACCTGATCAAGAGCGACCAGATCAACGCCAGTTGTGCACCCGGCGGCAAGATTCTGTTCTACAGCGGCATCATCACCCGGCTGCAGCTTACCGATGACGAAATCGCCCAGATCATGGGGCACGAGATCGCCCACGCCCTGCGCGAGCATGGTCGTGAAGCCATTTCCCGTGCCTACACTTCGCAGATGGGTACGCAGATTGCCGGTGCACTACTGGGCCTAGGTGAAGGCACCCGGCAGGTTGCAGATCAGGCCGTACAGGTGGGTCTGACGCTGCCGAACAGCCGAGCCAACGAGACTGAAGCGGACCTGATCGGTCTCGAGCTGGCCGCACGGGCTGGCTACAACCCCCAGGCATCCATCACGCTCTGGCAGAAAATGGCCAGTGCTTCGGAAGGCCAGCCCCCCGTTTTTCTTAGCACCCACCCCACTTCGGGCGGGCGCATTCAGACTCTGCAGAGCGCCATACCCAGAGTCCAACCCTTGTATGAAGCATCCAGATAAGCGGGGGCCCCTTGCCTCCCATCTGACTACCCGAGGAGAGATGTCATGACCGCATTACACAAGCACTTTTCCATGCTGTTTATGGCTTTTGCACTGATTACCCTGGTCGGTTGCTCCGTCGCTTCTGGGCAAAAAACCGCAGGTGAGTTCGTTGATGACAGCGTCATCACCACGCGAATCAAGGCGGCATTCGTTCAGGATGAACAGTTGAAGGTCACCGAAATCAAGGTAGAGACCTATCGCGGCGCAGTACAACTCAGTGGCTTTGTCGGCTCCAAAGCCCAGGCAGATCGCGCTGTAGTAGTGGCCCGCGGCATTCAGGGGGTCAAGTCGGTCAGTAACGACATGCGCATACGCTGAGCTTCTGCTCCGGCGTTCTCTAAAAGGCCTGACCCCATACCCACGGAGTCAGGCCTTTTTGCCATGTATTGCCACCTTGAATCTGCCCTGAGGTGCCGACACCCCTCCCACTCGTTTTTACCGCTCTGCCCTCTCAAGCATACCTATGTGGCACCTCTGGCACTCCGGCGCAACATCAGTAGCGGCGCACCTGCTAGCAAAACCAACACACCGAGCCAGGCTCCCGTTCCGGCATAACGGAGACTGGACCACAGCAAGGCCAAGCACACAGCAGCGAACACCAA
>JBKBSI010000294.1:0-3295 GCA_046291745.1 Pseudomonas sp.
AATCCGGGATAGTGACGCGATTGTTCAGGAAGAATTCGGATGACATGAACGGCTGGCTTGAAGAGCAGGGCGCGACACCAACTGCGCTGATAATGGACCTGGAATCGAGCTTAGCTCAAATGTATGGCGCGAGAACTACACCACACATGTTTGTAATCAATCCCGAGGGTACAGTGATATATACCGGTGCGATTGACGACACGCGGAGCACACGCGTGAGTGACATTGCTTCAGCGACGAACTACGTTGAAGTTGCACTCAATGAGGCTCTTGCAGGAAAGCCCGTCACTACGGCTGTGACACGTCCCTATGGATGTGCAGTCAAATACGATTGAGTCCGTAACGCGCAAGCCCCATGGGAGAATACTTGAAGGATTTACTTGGGCGACACGGAAGTTGCTCCAGAAGCAGCAGGTACAGGGTAGCAACAGCGCGAAAGTAGGGAGGCTACTGGATGAGGTCAGCGTGATAATCAAAGGTCTGAGCCGAAGACCATAGGTATGTTAATACGCTATTTAACATAATATATATTATGCGTACTTACGTATGGCGCGTGGGGAGCGTATTGCCACCCAGCGTTGGGCCACCACCCTCCAAGCCGTGAATAGCCTAAAACCATACCTGTCCTGACCAGATCGAACATCTATCGAATAAAGCGATCAAAACTGCCGGTAATTTGATTTTTTAATGCCACAAATTTGATGCAGCATGATCATCAGCAAACCAAAGCCACCAGAGGATCACATCATGACCAAGGTACTTGTACTTTATCACTCCATGTACGGCCACATTGAAACCATGGCCAAAGCCGTTGCTGAAGGCGCCGCCCGTGTCTCCGGTGTTGAAGTCACCATCAAGCGCGTTCCTGAAACCATGCCTGCCGAAGCCTTCAAGAACGCTGGCGGCAAGACTGATCAGGATGCTGAAATTGCCAGTCCAGCTGAGTTGGCCGACTACGACGCCATCCTGTTTGGCGTACCGACCCGTTTCGGCAACATGTCCGGCCAGATGCGCAACTTTCTGGACCAGACTGGCGGTCTCTGGGCCAAGGGCGCACTGCACGGCAAAGTAGGCAGTGTATTTGCGTCTACCGGTACCGGCGGCGGCCAGGAAATGACCATTACCTCAACCTGGACCACCCTCGCCCACCATGGTATGACCATAGTACCGATCGGCTATGGCACCTCAGAGCTGTTCGACATTTCTACGGTCAGCGGTGGCACACCCTATGGTGCAACCACGCTGGCAGGCGGCGACGGCTCACGTCAGCCGGATGACCGCGAACTGGCGATTGCACGTTTTCAGGGTGAGCATGTTGCGAAGATTGCAGTGAAAGTTGCGGGTTAAACCTGAAACCGCAAAAGCAAAAGGCGCCTTAACCGGCGCCTTTTTTCTATCTGGCAAGAATTTCTTAGCTCAAAACAGCCAATGCCGCGTCATAATCAGGCTCGTTGGCAATTTCGCTGACCAGTTCGCTGTGCAGGACGTTGTCGTTCTCATCCAGTACCACTACAGCTCGGGCGGTCAGGCCTGCGAGCGGGCCGTTTTCCATGGCGACGCCGTAGTCCTTGATGAACTCGTGGCCACGCAGGGTAGACAGGTTCATAACGTTTTCCAGTCCCTCTGCACCGCAAAAACGTGCCTGGGCAAAGGGCAGATCAGCGGAAATGCACAGTACCGCAGTATTATTCAGAGCGCTGGCCTTGCTGTTGAAGGTGCGAACCGATGTGGCGCAGGTCGGGGTGTCGACGCTGGGGAAAATGTTCAGCACCTTGCGCTTGCCGGCCAAGGACGACAGTTTGACGTCGGACAGATCCTTGGCCACCAGGCTGAAGCCAGGTGCCTTGTCGCCCTTCTGTGGAAATTTGCCGCCAATGGATACCGGATTACCACCTAAAGTAACGCTGGACATGTTGGTTCCTCACTTGTTTCAGAATAGGCACAGGTGCTGTGCCACTGTCAGTTACCCAGGCTCCTGGTCGAGGTCGCCTAGGGTCGTTCAAAAATCGATACGGTAGAAGAAATCCAGCGAACTGGCAAAGCCAGTCACTGCTTCAAGATACAGGCGCCGGGTTAATTCATAGCGCAGGGCCAACTGGTTGGCGGGTTCGAATACCCCTACACCATAGCGCAAGCTGAGCTTGTCTGTCAGATAGCCTGCAGCCACTACCTGTGTCGTCAGGCCGCTGCCTTCCGCTTCCAGGGCAAAGCCATCGATACCCAGGGAGCTGGCTATATTGCCCGCCAGAGGTGCGCTCCCTGCCAGCCCCATTGCCAAGGCCGCCTGGCCAAGCATGTTGCTGTCACCACCCTCACCGCCCAGCGGCCGTCCCAGTATCAGGTAGGACAGGGCTTGTTCCTGGGGCATACCCGGTTCGGAAAAGACCTCGGACTGTGGCGCTTCTGCACGGCCGGTAAGCCTCAGACCAGCGACTACGTCATCAATCCTGCGGATGGCCTCGATATTCAGAAACGGCTGGGTAATCGGACCGGCAAACAGAATTTGCGCACGGCGTAGCGTCAGACGCTGGCCGTAACCACGGTACTGTCCGTCGAGTACGTTCAGATCGCCGGTGGCGTTGAGGTTTTCCTCCACCTCGATTTGACCACGAAGCCGCCCGGTCAAGCCGAAACCACTGAAACGCAATTGATCGCCGATCACCAGTTGTACTCTGGCACTTATATCCAGTGGTGGGTTCTCTTCATCTGGCTCCTCGCCAACGATAACCACATCAGAAGAGAGCCTGACCGCCTGTTCGGGCAGGTCGCGTATGATGATGTCGCCCTCGGGCACGGCAATCTGTCCGCGTACCTGCAGACGGTTCTCAGCCAGGCTGATGCTTAGGTCCGGGCTGACGCGCAAGTCGGCATAAGGTGCAACCGTGACCGGCAATGACTGACCTTTGAGGAGCAGCTCCAGGTCGAGCTCCGGTGCCCAGGTGACGTTGCCCTCAAGGCTACCTTGCCCTTCGTCACCACTGCGCCACTGACCATCGATTCTCGCGCCCTGCCCGGCTATAGCGACACGCAGGCTGAGTTGCTCCAGGCTGATAGGCAGTTCGGGGCCACTCAGGTGGCCATCTTCCAGCAGGAGTTCGCCGTCAACCTGGGGCTCGGTCAAGCTGCCAGTCAGACGGCCCTGGCCATTCATCTGCCCACGCAGGGTTTCCACCTGTGCCAGGAAGGGCCGCAGGATATCCAGCTTGAGGCCTTCGATGCGGTACTCACCTTCAAGCGTCTGCTCGCCACCGGGGTCATCAACATTGGCGCGAACGTCGAGGGTACCCAACCCCTC
>JBKBSI010000295.1:0-3268 GCA_046291745.1 Pseudomonas sp.
CGCCCAGGCACCAACGGTTATACCGTTGTTGAAGCGGCGCGACAGATCCAGCGTGGCGCCGTAATCACCGGCCAGATAGCGGCCGATACTACCCTTGGCCAATATGTTGTGAAAGCCAGTCTGGGCGTAGCCGGTAACGTGGCCGGTCCAGGTGGAGTAATCACGGAAGCTGAAATCCTGACGGAAGCCGCGCTGGCGTACCCACTGGGCATCCACACCGACAGCCCAGTTGTCCGCATGTGGACGATAGAGCACTTCACCGCCCACACCGCCGTACATGCTCTCCAGCAGGCCAGCATAGGCCATGGCGTAGAGATCACGGTCCAGACGGCGGGTCTGGGTGTACTGCAGGTTCTCCAGCACTACATCGGAAGTGGTCAGGTACTCACGGATATTGGTGCGCACGCGGGGCAGGTTGCTCGGGGCGTCGTAACGGAACTTCTCGAAGTTATTCAACAGGTCCGCCGCAACACTACCGCGCACCCACTGGCTACGGCTGAAACGATACTCTGCCTGAGCACGGGCCAGGAATTGATAGAGAATAAAGCCATCCGGCCCGCCGACGTTCTGGTTGTAGCCCAGGGAAAGGCTGTAATCAAAGCGATCCAGGGGCGCGGTATAGAGCACATCGGTTTCCAGCACGCTGGGCGTTGCTACCACGGTGGAGCGACGCATGCCTTGCATGTCGATGCTGTTGCTTTCCAGCTCGCGCAGGCGCGCCGGGTTGATGCTGGTTTCGCTCACCGCCATGCCGCGGGGCTTGTGTACCAGGGTATACCAGTCGTAAGTACCTTCGCCGGTGCTGTTGTCCAGTACTCGGCTAGCGCGGCCCAGGCCCTGTGCTTCATTGCGAAAGGTTTTCTGTTCACCGGTAACAATCAGCTCGCGATCCTTGACCTCGATGCTTTCCACTTCAAAGCCAGCGTTATCCTGCAGGCGGCGGCTGACATCAGCCCAGTCTACGGCGCTGGCGGTTACCCCGGCAGGCAGCGCCTTGCGCGGTTCTGGCACCGGGTCGAGAATTTTGCTGGGCATGGCACTGGTTTTCAGGTTGCCATGGAAGGTAATACCGAACATCGCGGTATTGCCGCGCTCCAGGGCAGCGGTCAGGTCAATACCCCTGCTGACCCGGTAGACGGCGCCGAAGTTGAATGGGGAGTCCTGTTCCTGATTATTGCCCTGAGGCTCAAGCGCATAGTCATTGCCGTCAAGTTCTAACTTTAGGCGTAAGCGTTGCCATGGTGTTTGATACTCTACGCCCCCAAAAAAACCGGGGCGACCTCGGAAGAAATTGTCGAGCGACAGATCGCCTGCACTGGTCGCTGAGCGGCCAGGGCGATCATTGAAGCCTGAACCAAACAAAGAAAGTGGGTTTTTTATATCACCTCTACTGCCAATGTAACCCCAACCCAGACCTAAGCTGAAATCAAGGTCGTGATAGCGCTTACTGGCGACTAAGTATTCGCTGGCGAATAAGCCGGTACCACCTATATCCCGCATTCCTAGTGATAGGTCAGGGAGCAAGTAGGTCTCTTTAAGAAGACGAACCTTGGCATCTACAGCCTTGTCCTTGTAGCTTTGGTCCCCAGCAATGCTGGGGCCATAGTCCCTGTTAGTGATCGCCATATAGCGGATAGTACCTTCCAGCCAGGGTAGAGGCTGAAAGGACAGGCTGTAACGGCTATAGGGCGCCGTGCGGTTGGCATTAAAGCTCAAGCCGCCTTCGGGAGCCATACGGGCAGTCGGTGTCTGCAGCAGACCAACACCGCCAAAATCGCTCTGGGTGGTGCGGTAGCGGTCGGCATTGGCAGCGCCGCTCCAGCTCAGGCCTGTGAGCAGTGCAGGTATCAGCAGGGCCAGCGGGCGTAATCTGGAGTTATTCGGCAAAACGGCCTCCCAAGGCATACTGGGTGGCCAGCATTGCAGCCATATCATCATTCAGGCCAGTGGTATCCGGCGCCAGTTTGTTGGGTTGCAAAGGCACGTAGATTACGGCGCCCAAGGCAACGTTAGCTGGCTCAGTGTTCCAATAGCCAGTGCCCAGGCGTTGTACCTGGCCGTTGGGCTGCACAAGGTAAACAAAGCTCGGGTCCGCCAGGGCATGGCGCGGGCAGGCGCGAAGATAATCCCGGGCCTGACTGTAGGGCTGGTGATCCAGACGGCAGTCAGCTTGTACCGCCCCGGTCACGCGCACATGATCTGGGCGCAGCGGGTAGATCAGCTTATCGCCGTGCTCCAACAGATCGTTATTGGCCAGAATCAGCTGCTGTAGCGGGTCTAATTGCACAGTCACCCTGCCGGTAGTCGGCATGGCCTTGACCGCACCGTACATACGATTTGCCAATTCCAGCAGCGGCTGGTTGTTCTGCGCCCGGGCATGTACGCGGTTGGCGTTCAGCTCAAACAGAATGCCGGACTTGAGTCGCTGCTGCGGGTTGATGGCGCTCTGGCGCAGCAGGGCTGCTCCTACAAACCATGCGTCAGCACGTACCCGGCCAGTGGCGGCGGCACTGTTCAAACGGGCGCCCTGGGGAAACAAAAAGCCACCGGGGTTGAGTACAGCACCTTCAATCTCTACCACCAGGGGTTCGGGCTGCTCAGCCAGTACGACCTGGCTGCAGGTCAGTGCCAGGCCAGCCAGCAGGGACAGTGCGAAAGAAACTCTCATGGCTGGCTCCCGCTTGCGGGCAGGGTGCGCTGGGGCTGCACCTCGGTCAGAAACAGCGGCGGCAGCTCAGGTGCCAGATGCTGCTTGCTGGCTACTACCTTGCCGGTATCCGGCTCAATCCAGTAGTAGTTGGTAGCACGCAAGCCCAGGCCGGGCATGCGTATGGCCTCGTCAATGCGCTGCAGCATGCGGCGGCTACCCATTATCTCGATGCCCTCCAGCGGGCCCATACGGTATTCGGCATGCTGTGGCAGTGCGTGCAGGTTGCGCTGGGGCATATCCACCAGCCGCGTGACTGGCTGGATTGGTAATTGGCGCAGGTCGCCCAGAAAGGGGTCGTTCGGCAGCAGGGTAGCAATCAGATCAGCCTGCTCAGGCAATCCAGCGCTTTGCACCAGGCGGCCATTGTGAGTGACCAGCATCTGTTCCAGCCCATGCCATTCAGTCAGGCCCCGGTTGCTCGCAGCCTGTACCAGCAACGCCTCAGCCTGACCCAGATTCACTACCAGTGCCGGCCCGTTCAGGCTGTTGACGTAATCAGTGGTCACGACCGGCTCGGGACCAAGAATCGCCACGCGCAACGTATCGTAAGAGGTGGCC
>JBKBSI010000296.1:0-3261 GCA_046291745.1 Pseudomonas sp.
GGTGCGCAGGGGCCGCAGGCGCACACCATCGGAAAACCAGGAGTCAGGCCCGAAGCGGTCGATATGCGCCAGGATGCGTGCTTCCTGATGCAACTGATAAAGCCGCGAATTGTTTACGTGGCGCCAGGTGTCCAGGTCGGTATAGCGTGGCGCAATGCTGCACTCGAAGGCGTTGGTTGAAATATCGGGCATGGCGGAAAAGGATCCTTGTAGGTAATCAGTCAGCATGCGTGCTTCAGCATTGCTGCGCAACGCATCGGCAGTATCATCAGCTTGGTAAATGCAGGTTCATTGCTCGTTGAAGGGCGTGTCGTTGCGAGCTTTGGGTTCTGTGCAGATCTCTGGCGGGGACTGACAGAATGGCTGCAATCGCCTATTATCGGTGCCGTTCTTCACACCCTCCAAAGCAAGGAAAGACAAGTAATGAAAAAAACAGGGATAGCTGCAGTTGTACTCGGCACCATCGGCATCGCGGCCTGCGGTGGCGCCTGGTACACAGGTACGCAGCTGGAGCAGGTGCTGCACAACATGGTGGCAGAAGGTAATGCCGAGCTTGCTGAAGCGCTGCCGGGCTTGGGTATGCAGATGGAACTGGTGACCTTCGAACGCGGCCTGTTCTCCAGTACCGCGCGGTACCAGTTGAGTGTGCAGGAAGGTGAGGACGATGAGCCGGTGCCGGTGCTGTTCTCCACCGATCGCATCGAGCACGGTCCCTTGCCGCTCTCGCGTCTGACCTCGCTGAAGCTGTGGCCAGTCATGGCCGCCAGCCATTCCCAACTGGAGCGCAGTGAGATGCTCGAGCCGCTGTTTGCCAGCAGCACCGACGCCAGCCCATTAACCGCTTACACCGTGCTGGGTTACGATGAGCGGATGTGGGGTACTTTCAATATCAGCCCGCTGACTTTCACCCGCGATGAACTCGAGGTGAGCTTTTCCGGCATGGAGGTGGACTACACCACCGATCTTCAGGCCAGCAACATCAAGCTGGATGGCAGCTTCGACAGCCTGCGCGTTAGCGCCCAGAGCACTCCTCCGTTCGTCCTGTCCCTGTCCGGCGCACAGTTGCAGATGGACAAGCACCTGGGAGAGGGCGGCTTCTATCTGGGTGATGGACGTCTGGCCCTCGAGCAGTGGGATCTGATATTGCCCGATGGCGGTACGCTGGTAATGACCGACTTCTCGCAAGAGGACAGCATGCGTGAAGAGAACGGGCAACTGGCCGGAGAGCTGACCTACAAGCAGGGAAAGATCAGTTATGAAGGTCAGGAGCTGGGTTCGCTGAATGCCGACTGGAGCTATGCCCAGTTGGACGTAGCGGCCTTGTCCGAGCTGAACGACATCTACAACCAACTGATTTTCGGCTCGGCTGACGAGCAAGCAATGGAAAGATTGCAGGCCGCGATTGCCGCACTGCTGGAAGGCAACCCGCAGATCAATCTGGACTCGTTCCAGTTGCGCACGGCCAATGGTCAAAGTGAGCTGAGTCTGGCGCTGGAGCTGGGTCAGACTTCCGCTCTGACGCTTGACCCCATGGCACTGGCGATGGAGCTGATAACGCGGCTGGAAGCCCGTCTGCAGCTGTCCAGGCCGATGCTGCGCGATCTGACCATGCTCAAACTGGTTTTCCAGCCGCACCTGGATCCCGAGCAGGTCGCCTTTGAGGCAGATATGTTTGCCGAAATGGTCGCCGAGATGGCGGTGGCGATGAATCTGGCTACCAAACAGGGCGAGGAGAACATCGTATCGGAGCTGGCCTATGCCGATGGCGTGATCAATCTCAACGGTGAAGAGTTGCCACCGGAAGCTCTGGCATCACTCTTCGGCATGATGGTTCCCGGTGCTGCAGCCGAGCAGCCCCCGGAAACGGAGTTCGACTTCGATAACGACGACGAGCTGATGCAGTGGCTCGAGGAACAAATGCAGGAATAATTCACCTCTGCTGTGCCTGCCCCGGCTGCGTTCTGTCGCCGGGGCGACTTCTCTACCACCCTCCTGATCTGCCTGTACCTCTGTAAGCCTGAACTGTCTGCGCGTCCGTTCGGAGTGTTTGTCCGTGGCCCGCGCAGGGTAGCTCAACTTGCACTACTTGTTATAGATCGTGAATTTGATCCTGCTCCCCTCTGGTCCCCCCTTCAGCTAACCGCACCAAATACGAGCGAAGTACCGCCTGCTCAAAAAATGTACAGCTCGTTCCCTGCTCACTTCTTTGTTCAACAAAAACAGCCGCATAGCCCTGTTTGCAAGGCTTGTGGCACAGCCGGTGCATAGTTAATGGCAGGCATTATGACCTGTTAATACAAGTTGACTAACCGGCAAGGTGAAGACAATGAATAAAGTGAGAAGCCTGATAGCAGCGACGGTCACCGTCGCATTTTCCGCGCTAAGTACGACGTTGCATGCAGAGACCATCCGTATCGGCATCGGCCACCAGAGTATGGTGACCAACACCGTTTCGGGTGGTGTAGTACTGGAAAAACTGAAGCTGATAGAAAAGCATTTGCCGACCACCGGCAAATACGCGGATGTTGATTACCGCATCACTTTCCGTGACTACGATTCCGGCCCACCCATCACCAATCACATGCTGGCGGGGAATCTGGACTTTGGCGTAATGGGCGATTACCCACTGATAGTCAACGGTGCCAAGTTCGAGGAAACAGGCACGCAGCAAACCCGCTTTATCGCGGTGACCGGCTACAACCTCAAGGGTACCGGCAACGGCATTGTGGTGCCGATGGCCTCATCCGCCCAGAGCCTGCAGGATCTTGCTGGCAAATCCCTGTCAGTGCCGGTGGGCAGCGCGGCCTGGGGCATGACCCTCAAGGCGCTGCGTGAAGCCGGCCTGAGCGACAAGGTGCGCATCGTTAATCAGAGTCCGCCGGTAGGCGTGGCGAATATTGCTGCAGGACGCATCGACGCGCATGCCGATTTTTGCCCCTGGTCGGAGGTCATGGAGTTCCGTGGCACCGGCCGCAAGATCTTTGATGGTAGTGAGGCCGATGTGCCGACCTTCCACGGCATAGTCGTACGCGAAGCCTTTGCCAGCCAATATCCAGAAGTCGTTGAGGCGGTATTGAAAGCGACATTGGAAGCCCAGCGCTGGATTCAGGATGATCCCCTGCAGGCTGCCATCCAGGTAGCTGAGTGGACCGGCGTCGACAAGGAGGTGTTGTACCTCTACTTCAGCGAGGGCGGTATCACCACGGTAGAGGCCAGTATCAAGCCGCAATGGGTTGATGCGATGAAGTATGCCCATGCCTT
>JBKBSI010000297.1:0-3185 GCA_046291745.1 Pseudomonas sp.
ACCGGACAACCCCTTGGGTGTCTGGGCCGCTGGTTATGTGGCAGCCAATCCGCAGGCAAGCCTGCAAGACATGCTGGCGGCCGCGCTGCAGCGTCGCTATTCGGCCAATCCGGATGAGCGTTTCTTTACCGGCGGCGGTGTGCAGCGTTTTGGCAACTTCCGCCGCGAGGACAATCAGCGTAACCCGACCTTGCAGGAAGCCATGCGCGAGTCGATCAACCTGCCGTTCGTGCGCCTGCTGCGCGATATTCTGCGTTACGCCACCTACCAGACGCCGGGTAGCAGTATGAGCGTGATGCGTGATGACAAGGATCCGGCGCGAATCGAGTACCTGGAACGCTTTGCTGATCGCGAGGGGCGCACTTTTTTACTGCGCTTCTGGCGCAAGTACGCAGGCTTGAGTGAAGCTGAGCGCGTCGAGGTATTCCTCGATGGTTTGCGCCCTGCGGCAACACGCTTGGCCGCGGTGCACCGCTATCTTTACCCCGAGGCAGATCAGGTTACCTTTGCTGATTTTATGCGTGAGCGCCTGGCCTCAGATAATCTCACGCCGCAGCGTTTGCAGCGGTTGTATGACGATCACGGCCCTGGCCGCTACAGTCTGCCGGACCAGGGCTATATTGCCCGCGTGCATCCGCTGGAATTGTGGCTGCTCGGCTATCTTGGGGCACACAGCGACGCCACCTTCACTGGCGCCGTGGCGGCCAGTCATGCCGAGCGCCAGGAAGTCTATGGCTGGCTGTTCCGTACCCGCCACCGCAGTGCCCGTGACACGCGGATACGCACCATGCTCGAAGTGGAGGCGTTTCTCGAAGTGCATCGTCGCTGGCAGCGCCTGGGTTATCCCTTCGAGCATCTGGTGCCTTCGCTGGGTACCGCGCTGGGCAGTTCGGGTGACCGCCCCGCAGCCCTGGCAGAGTTGATGGGTATCATCCAGAACCGCGGTGTGCGCTATGCCAGTCGCCGTATCAATGACCTGCACTTTGCTGCAGACACGCCCTACGAGACTCGTTTGGCTAGAGGGGATGAGCCGGGCGAGCGGGTCATGGCCGTGGAGGTGGCGGATGCCCTGCGCGAGGCGCTCTCGGATGTAGTGGATGGCGGTACTGCCCGGCGTTTGCAGAATACCTTTGTCAGCGCAGACGGTAGCGGCATTGCCTTGGGTGGTAAGACCGGCACCGGAGACAACCGCATTCACAGCCTGAGCGCGGGTGGCCGCTCGGTCGGCAGTCAGGTGATGAACCGCACCGCGACTTTTGTGTTCTTTCTGGGAGATGACCATTTCGGCACCTTGAGCGCCTTCGTTCCGGGTCGGGCAGCGGATGGTTTCCGTTTCACCTCGGCGTTGCCGGTGCAGGTGCTCAAGGGTATGGCGCCGCTGTTGCAGGAATATCTGGATGATTCGGGGGTGCGTTGTGTTGATTAGTGTGCAGGGTGAGCCACTGGGCTTGACCGCGAACAGCGCAGCTCACCGAACATGATTTACATCTTCAGAATCAACCCCTGATCTGGATCGACCTTGCCCTGCAGGGTATCTCTGTAGGCCTTCTCCACAGCATCACCCCCTTCGACCTGAGTGATCTTCATCCATTTCTGTACTGAACTCACCAGTGGCACCCATAGCTGGGCGAAGTTCTGCATCAGTTGGGCGTTGCCCAGTTCCTTGCCGCGCTGTTCCCAGTAACCGGGTGCGAAGAATACTTCGGGTTTGGCGCCGGGCAGGTTCTTGTCACCGCCGCGCTGATCCCAGTGCGCCGCGCCAACCAGTGAGCTGAACAGCATGTTGTCGGCGAAATGCTGGTGCAGGTTGGCCAACACCTCACCATTGCCGGCAAAGTCCACCGATACGCTGGGTTGGCTGGCATCCAGTTGGGCTATGTCGGCGTAGCTCACCACTCGGTCGTAATACCCCAGGCTCTCAACAAAGGCCGTGTTGCCGGGGGAAGTCAGGGCGGTAATGGTCAGTGGCTTGCTGCGCTGGCTGCGTTGGTGCTGCAACATGAAGGCTAGCCCCAGTGCGGTCTTGCTGGAGGCGCTGGTGAGGATGATCTGCTCGGCATTGAAAAAGTTTTCCACTGCGAGGAAGTCATCCAGCAGAAAGGAGGTAATCAGTAGGGGCCGCAGCAGCATCTGCAGGGCTTCGTGTTCCTGTTTGTAGGCGGGGTCGGCGTCGGTAAACAGGTATTGGTTGTAGGCTAGGGCCAGATGCTGGCGGTGCGCCGCGGTATCCACGAAGTTGCTGCGGCTGACCTTGCCGGGCTTGACTAGCAACTGCTGCGCCATCGGCAGATAACCGTATACGCGGGTGCCGACCTTGATCTCAGGATGGCGCGACGTAGCCACGTCAGCAAAGCCCCACACCGGGATCTGCCCCCAGGGCTCTGTGGCAGGAAAGAAATCCCAATACTTGAAGCGCTTGCCCAGTGCCGCATAGGTAATGTTGTTGGCAGTAAAGGCAAAATGATCGACGCTCAGCAGTACTTCGCCCTCGGCCAGTTGTGCGGGATCAATAACAGCCAGTGGCAGGCTTGCACACTGGTCCAGGTTGTTTTGGTCGACGACAAAGCTGAGGTTGCTGTTGGGCATGGTTTTATACCTGTGATGAACTGAATTTAGTCTAGCCTGCCTGAGCCAAAGGGTGTGGTCTGCGTTAAACCATCTGCCAAATGATGGATGATAAAACCGCGCGAGATGGCAGCCGTGACAGGGCGGTTGTAGGCTTGAGCAAAAGCACTGCCTGGCAGGAAATATTTTCTGCCCGGCCAGCGCGGACGCAGGCGGCATGCTAGATTGGCGCATCCGGCATAACCGGCATCAACTGCCCCCTGGAGGGGCTGCAATCGTGGACTGGATGGTACTGATACTCTTCGTGGTGGGTCTGGTTTTGCTGGTCGCCGGAGCCGAAGTGCTGGTCAAGGGCGCCTCGCGCCTGGCAGTGGGTTTTCGGAACCAGTGCCCCTGAGCTGGCGGTCAGCAGCCGGGCCGCACTTGGCGGTCAGGGTGATATCGCCTTGGGTAACGTGCTGGGCAGCAACATCTTCAACGTGTTGTTTATTCTCGGTCTGTCTGCGTTGATTGCGCCCTTGGTCGTCTCGCGCCAACTGATTCGGCTTGATGTGCCCATCATGATCGGTGCCAGTTTGCTGGTTATCCTGTTGTCGTTGGATGGTCGTCTGGGTCGCTTG
>JBKBSI010000298.1:0-3173 GCA_046291745.1 Pseudomonas sp.
CAAGGCTGGTCTCGGCGGTATCAATCAACTGCAGGCGTGCCGACAGCGCATCGATGCCGTGATACAGCAGAATAAAGCCGGACTGGTCCAGGCCGTCCGCCGGTTGCTGACGCATATAGCGCGCAAGTATGCCGTGGGCTGGAACTTCTATCGCATGGCTAGGGGGCGCATCGTGCTCAGGCAGGCGGGTCGCACAGCCTGACTGACTGACCAGACTGAGGCACAGCAGGCAGAGCATGGCGAATTGCTTGAGGGGCATGGGCAGTTGTTCTTGTCAGTGGTCGGGGGCAGCGGTTTGCCATACTAGCAGCCGCTGCCCCGCCACCGCTACTCGGTCACCACCAACTGATACTCGGTACGCGGTGCCCCACGCGTGTGCACTATCACGTAGCCTTGGGCCGTCGGCGTGAAGCCATTGGTCAGGGCTGCACTGTAGAGCGCGCGCCAGGTACTTTCTGCATCTGCCTGCTGAGCATCGAAATCCACACTCAGCACCTGCTGCTCCGGCTTTTGCTGCATAACCAGGTTGCCTACGTTTGCTGCACCTGAACCGTCCACCGGAAAGCTCATGATGAAGGGCAGGCTCTCTGGCGTAACCTGGGACAGGTCATTGAACACCAGCGTCAGGGGCCCGGTAAGACGCATCTTGCCCCGTCTTACTGCGGTGGTGCCAATTTGCCGCGCCATGCCACGGATATCATTGCGCATGCGCTCGGGGCTCATCTGTACGGAGCGGCCAAGCAAACTCATGGCTGGGCGCTCCAGCAGGCGAATCTGATAGCCGATACCGTCCTCACGCAACGTCAGTACATCACCAGCGCGCAGGTCTGCAACGGGCTGATAGGCCACCGGTGGCGGCGTGTAGACCGCAGCACACAGAGGTGCTTTCAGGCGAGTTCGCTGGCTGTCAGAAAGCTGTGAGTTCACATCCAGCGCGTTACACACCTGCTGATGGTAACCATCCCAGGCCTGTGCTGCGGCGCCGACTTGCACCAGCGTATCGATCAGCTCTGCGTCGGCATTTTCAGCTGCCAACAGCAAGGCTGTACGCCGTGCCTGCGCAGCTTCACGGCGGTCGGGCCCACCTACGCCGGCGTCTGCTACCCGCTTGGTTTGCTGGTGTACCGTGGCACCCCGTTCCAGCAACAGCCGCACGCTTTCTCCGTGATTCAGCTGCGCAGCGGTCATCAGTGCACTCTTGCCCCAGAGATTGGTGTCGTTAGGATCAAAACCCTGGCGCAGCAGCAACTGAAGATTCGCTGGTTGGGCTACGGCGGCCATCAAGGCGGGGCTATCGTCAGGCCCCCGACCACGACGGTTACCAAGCTCGCGGGTTTCATAGGCAATGAAGTCACTTACCACGTGGCCCGGTGCATTGTTCAGCAGCACGCTGTAGAGCGTGGCAAAGTTACGGCCTTGCTCCAGCTCTCCGGCTACCGGTGCAATGGCGAAGCGCGGACGATAGTTGGCTTGCGGCGCCAAGGGCATGTCCGGGACCTGGGTTGGCGGTGCCAGGTTCTCCATCGCCCGCGAGGTGGTCTCCAGGAACAACAGGTCTGCCGCGTTACGCGCTTCCTGTGGGTTTAGCCCCTGCATGCCATACATCTGCACCAATTCCTGATGGGCTGGCTGCAGCAAGGGCATGACCCGGCGGTACAGCGCCTTGTTGCTCAGGTTGCGCTCGGACCAGTTGAAGAAGGCATCCATGGCCAGATCATTGCGCTCACGCACTGCCGCCTCGCGGCCGTAGCGGGCCATGGCGTCGGCGCCCAGTAATGGCAGATTGAGCAGCGTCCACTGCTGTTCCTTCCAGGCCTGGAAATTGTCGCGACGCTCGTGTTGGGCAAACGCGGGCAAGGGATCCCCTGCCAGGTTGTCCATTTCCTTCTGCAATGCTGCGTAAACCGGCATACCTGCCAGGGTATTGGTGCGCGGTGGCGTCAAATAGGTCTGGAACAGGCAAAGCTGCTGCAACTGCTGGCCAGCCAGACGATAGACACCGCTGAAAGCTGATTCACCGCGCGCCGCAGGCGAATAGAAGCCCCAGCTTTCGTTGACCAGCAACAGGGTGCTGTCGCGGTAGCGGAACAGGTCCATTGAGCCATAGTCGCCGGTCTGCGATGAGGACGCATGCGCGCGACCGCCGTAGTTTGGCTGCTCGGCTATCCAGCGCGGCAGCGTACGGTCATCCATCACCGCCTGGCCATTCAGCGTCAGGCCCCGTGCACGCGTCTGGTAGCCGCCAAAAACCCCTGCATTGTGGAGTTCGACGCGCACTGTCGTGCCGTCAACAACGGCTTCATTCTGGGGCCCGTTGGAGCCGGCCAATGCGGTCACGCCTGGCAGACGTGCGGGCACCGGCATGCCATTGCGGCGCACTTCGTTGTTCAGCGCCTCCATCAAAGGTGTGCATACTGCAGCGTCACGGCTATCTGCCAGGCGAAAGTCGACATAGGACGCATAGGCGTGAGCCTCGCCCTGGGTCTGGCTAGTCGCCTGCGGCCACTCCGCCAGACGCCGCGCACGCTGACGATACTGGGCCTGCAGGCAGGCAATTGCCTGACCATCCGGACGAATTTCGGTACCGGTCCCGGACTCGATACCACAAGCGCTGCCGCGGCTGAGCAGCCATTGACGATGATTGGCCTCCAGCAGCAAGGCGCCTACGGTATCCAGGCCCTGCAAGCGTTCGCGCTGCTGTTCAACCAGCGCACGATCCATCCGCGACAGCTCCTCACTGGCGCAGATCTGCCGATGTACCGCTGGCAGCGCCCCACCGCATTCAAAGCTGGCAAGCGTCTGGGTACGGGATTCCTGAATCCGCGGCGTGAAGTCATGAAACTCTACCGGGCCAGAAACCGGCTCGGTGGCACAACCAACCAATATGGCGCTAGCCAGCAAGGTCAATGTCGAGCAAAACCTGATTGTCATAGCTGAGCTCCTCTTTATTATTTTATGAAGATGGCCGTGCCATAGATTATGTAGGATGCCGCGCCCTGGTTCGGTGGCGGCGGAAAGGGTCCGGAAGCACGGATAGCCTGCTCGGCAGCTGCGTCCAGCAGAGCATCACCGCAGCGATCAATCTCGTAGGACAACATGCGGCCATTGGCATCCACGGTTATTTCATAGGGGATGTAGCACTGGCGTTTGAAGTCGTTCGGATCACCCTTGTA
>JBKBSI010000299.1:0-3083 GCA_046291745.1 Pseudomonas sp.
TTCATAGGCGGCCTTCCAGTCGGAGGGCAGATCCAGCACCAGTGCTGGTTCATCTATCTGTACCCACTCCACACCCTGTTCCGCCAGGCGATTGAAGATTTCAACGTAGACCGGCAATAGCCGCTCGAGCAGTGTCAGGCGATCAAACTCCTCGCCCTTGACCTTGCCCAGCCACAGAAAACTCAGCGGCCCAAGCACCACCGGCTTGACCTGATGGCCCAGGGCTTGGGCTTCGGCTACCTCATCAAATAGTTGGGTCCATTGCAGACTGAAGCGCTGATCGCGGGTGAATTCCGGTACCAGGTAGTGATAGTTGGTATCGAACCATTTGGTCATCTCGCAGGCGAAGGTTTCCTTGCCACCCTGGCTCACGCCGCGGGCCATCTGGAAAAGGGTATCGAGGGCTGGGGCGGCCTCGGTAGCAAAGCGCGGCGGCACTGCGCCAACGGTCAGGCTGTGGGTCAGTACCTGGTCGTACCAGGCGAAATCACCGACCGGCAGCAGTTCGATACCGGCCTCCGCCTGGACTTGCCAGTGCCGGGCGCGCAGCTCAGCGCCGGTCTGCAGCAGAGCGGCCTGATCAGTCTTGCCAGCCCAGTAAGCCTCCAGCGCTTTTTTCAGTTCACGGTCGCGGCCGATGCGGGGAAACCCCAGTGAGTGAGCTAAAGCCATAACGTTCTCCAATAGGAATCTGATGTCGTGGCGCTATGGTCCTCCCAGGCAGTTACTGAATCAAACTCATCCTGTTAATGCTAAACTTCAATTTCACTCATGTTTAAAAAGGGCTCACCTGTGCTCGAAATACGCCACCTGCGCACCCTGGCCACCTTGCGCGAAGCGGAAAGTCTGGTTGAAGCGGCGGAACGCCTGCATTTGACCCAATCGGCGCTGTCGCATCAGCTCAAGGATCTGGAAGAACGTCTGGGCCTGCCGCTGTTCGCGCGCAAGAGCAAACCGGTACGCTTTACCAGCGCAGGGCTGCGGCTGCTGCGCTTGGCAGATAACCTGCTACCACAGGTACGCCAGGCCGAACGCGATCTGCAGCGCCTGGCTGGCGGACAGGCCGGACGCCTGCATATGGCTATCGAGTGTCACAGTTGTTTTCAGTGGTTGATGCCGACCATCGATCAGTTCCGCAATGCCTGGCCCGAGGTAGAAGTGGACTTTGCCTCAGGTTTCTTTTTCGCCCCGCTGCCAGCCCTCGCGCGCGGCGAACTGGACCTAGTAGTCACCTCCGACCCACAGGAAATCAGCGGCATCAGCTATGTACCGCTGTTCACCTATGAAGCCATGCTGGCGATCAGCAACCAACATCCACTGGTCAACCGCAGCCATATCGAGCCTGCCGACCTGGCTACAGAAACCCTGATCAGCTACCCGGTGGATCGCGAGCGCCTGGATATCTTCAAACAGTTTCTCGGCCCCGCTGGCGTCGAGCCCGCGGCAGTCCGCAATGCCGAGCTGACGGTGATGATGATGCAACTGGTTGCATCCGGTCGTGGCGTCTGTTGCCTACCCAACTGGGCCATCGCCGAGTACCTGCAGCGCGGTTACGTGAGTGCGCGGTCTCTGGGAGCGGAAGGATTGTTCGGCACTTTGTATGCGGCAGTGCGCGAAGACATGCTGGAAGTGTCCTACATGCAGGACTTTCTGCTCACCGCCAAAGACACCTCTTTTGCCACACTTGAGGGCGTAACTGCCCGGCCAGGGCCTTCGCCGCAAAGCCCCTGAAAATGGGGCCTGGAGGCTTTTCAAGTAGACCAAAAAATAGTTGCGGTATTCACCCAATTGGGCGAGTTCTTATTTCCTGGATCAGGCATACATTCGCTGCTGTCGGAGCCCTCGTTTCATGATGTTCTCGCAGGACTCTGCAAAGAAGGCAATAAAAACAAAAATACAACTTACAGGTAACATCATGAACGCAACTGCTTTCAAATTGACCGGCCTGGCCCTTGGTCTGATGCTCTCAGCCAACGCCCTTGCTTCCAACCCGACTCCTACTCCTACGCCCGAACCTACTCCACCCCCAGGCAGTGGTAGTGCATTCCCGACTGTTTCCGACTTTGCTCGCTCCGGCTCCTTCTCCACGACCAGCGGCAACGAAGGCCCAAGCTGTACCATTTTTCGCCCGCGCACCCTGGGTGACGCAGGCCGCCGCCACCCGATCATTCTCTGGGGTAACGGCACTGGCAGCACACCAAGCGGCTATAGCGCACTGCTGACCCACTGGGCCAGCCATGGCTTTGTCGTAGCGGCTGCACGTACTTCCAACGCCGGTGACGGCACCGAAATGATCGCCTGCCTGGACTACCTGGTACAGCAGAACGGTCGCGCCAGCGGTACCTATGCCGGCAAACTGAACGTCAACCGCGTAGCGACCTCGGGTCACTCGCAAGGTGGTGGCGGCTCGATCATGGCTGGTCGCGATCGCCGTGTAACCATTACCGCGCCCTTCCAGCCCTACACCCTGGGCCTGGGTCACCGTTCCAGTTCACAGAGCCAGCAAAACGGCCCGATGTTCCTGATGACTGGCGGCAACGATACCATTGCTGCACCAGGCTCCAACGCCGCACCCGTGTTCCGCAATGCCAACGTCCCGGTATTCTGGGGTGAGCGTCGCAGCGTTGGTCACTTCGAACCAGCCAATAATGGCGGCGAGTACCGTGGTCCCTCAACCGCCTGGTTCCGTTATCACCTGATGGGTGACAACAGCGCCCAAGCTACCTTCTACGGCACCAACTGCCGCCTGTGTGCTGACCGCAACTGGGACGTACAGCGCAAAGGCATCAACTAAGTAGCTGAACAAGTCAGTAAAAAACGAGCCTGATCTCTCGGACCGGCCAACCCTCTCGGGTTGGCCGGTTTTTTTGTGTCTATCGCGAACACCAACCCACTTCCAGCACTGACCTATAAAAATGCGCAATGGCGCACAAATTCAACATCTGTCTTGAATTTAATCCAAAAAAAGAACCTAAGAGAATGACTGTTCATTACCATGAGCAACGTTAGACCTGTATTCGGAGTCCCCAGAGGTCTGAGTGAAACATCAAAAACAACATTCAAAAGTGAGAATGAAATGACTT
>JBKBSI010000029.1:0-23231 GCA_046291745.1 Pseudomonas sp.
AGACCGTCCTTGCCTGGCACGCGTCCGGCCAATGCTGCAGAGAAAGTACCGGCCAGATAGGTCAGAAACAGCAGGCCAAGGCTGCCTGCTCCGAGCTGCCAGGGGGCAGCGCTGAGGCGGAAGGTCAGATAGGTATAAAGGTTGATGAAGATCATGAAGTTCAGACCGCCCAGCACAAAGGCTGGGAGCAACTGCGGATTGCGCAGGTGGTCGCTGAAACCTCGGTATATCCCGGCCAGCGAAAATGCTTGTGGCCGGAAGCCGCTGGCGCGGGGCAGGAGAGTTGCCACGCCGAGCAAGCCCAGCAGGCTAAACCCGGCAAGCCCGAGAAAAACCGCCTGCAGCCCCAGATGCTCGGCTACAAAGCCGCCAAATAGTCGCCCGCCGGATCCGCCCAGGGTATTCCCAGCGATATACAGCCCCACCGCCGAAACCAGCGCCTTGCGCGACATGCTGTCGCCGAGATAGGCCACGGCCACTGCGGGCAGTACACCAAGACACAAACCCAGGGCCGCCCGCAGCCACAACAGCGTGGTGAAGTCGTTGGTGAAGGCCATGGCCAAGGTCAAGAGTGCGGTGAGCAGCATGCTGACCAACAGTGGACCCTTGCGGCCCAGCGCATCGGAGAGTGGGCCGTGTAGCAGCAGGGACGCTGCCAGGGTCAGATTGGTCAGGGTAAAGGCGCTGCTGGCCTGAAGAGTCGATATCTCGAAGGTGCTCGCCAATAAAGGCAGCAGGGGGTGGATAGCATAGAGGTTGGCGAATACCACCAGCGAGGCAATAACCAGTCCCAGGCAGGCCCGGCGGAAGGCCGGCGTGCCTGGTTCGATCAAGCCATCAGCGCTCACGCAGTTCTTGGCGCAATGCGCTGAGCTCGGCACGCAGCTCGCGCACTTCCTCCAGCATCAATTCCTGCTGGGTGCCGGACAGGCTGCTGGAATGGTGCGCGGGTTCCGGCACCGGGCTGATGCCGTCCTTGAGTGCCTTGCCCGCGGCAACGCGTTCACGTTGGTTCTGAATGGCGTCAACGATCACCGCAATAAACAGGTTGAGCATCATGAAAGTGGCAATCAGGATAAAGGGCACGAAATACAGCCAGGCGAAGGGATAGACCTCCATCACCGGGCGCACAATGCCCATTGACCAACTTTCCAGAGTCATGACCTGGAACAGCGTATAGAGGCTGGCGCCCAAGGTGCCGAACCAGTCGGGGAACTGCTCGCCGAACAGCTGGGTAGCTATCACCGCTGCGACGTAGAACACCAGGCTCAGCAGCGCAACGATACTGCCCATGCCGGGCAGCGCCGACAGCAATGACTGCACCACAATCTTCATGCTTGGCACAATCGATACCAGGCGTAATACACGCAGCACACGCAACGCGCGCAACACCGCCAGCGGTCCGCTGGCCGGTACCAGCGCAATCATGATCACCAGCGTGTCAAACAGCCCCCAGGGATCCTTGAGCAGCCGCCAACCGGATGCAACAAAGCGCAGGCTGATCTCGATCACGAACAGCCCCAGAATGATCTGGTCGAGACGGGTAAGTAATCCGCCCCAGTGCTGCATGGCAGTGGCCGAGGTCTCCAGACCGAGGATCACGGCGTTGACCAGAATCAGTGCCATGACGGTGAATTGCGCGCGCGGGTGTTCAATCAGCTCGCCGAGACGTTCGCGCCACGGCTGAGAAATGTCCAGGGTATTATTCATGATCGCATCACACTCCAGCCAGCTTTAGCTAGCCAGGAAATCAGAGGAGTTTAGGGTCAGGTAACGCTTGGCTACTCGCTAGCCTCGAAGGCACAGAGCGTGTAGGTGGGAATGTCCGCGTCCTGCATCTTGCGCGAACCACCCAGGTCGGGGAGGTCGATAATGGCTGCTGCCTCGTAGACCTGTGCGCCCATCTGCTTGATCAGACGGGCTGCGGCCAGAAAAGTGCCGCCAGTAGCGATCAGATCATCCAGCAGCAGTACCTGCTCGCCGCCTACCAGCGCATCCCTATGCATCTCGATCACTGCTTCACCGTATTCGGTGCTGTAGCTTTCGGCGATGGTATCGGCGGGTAGCTTGCCTGCCTTGCGTAGCAGAATCAGCGGCTTGTTCAGCTCATAGGCAAGCACCGACCCGAGCAGAAAGCCGCGCGCATCAATCGCCGCGATGTGCGTGATTGGCGATTCGACATAGCGCTGTATCAGGCTGTCCGCCACCATGCGCATTGCCCTGGGCGACTGGTACAGGGGCGTTATGTCACGGAATACGATGCCTTTTTTCGGGAAGTCTGCAATCGGGCGAATAAGGGACTTGATGGTGTACTGGTCAAAGATCATGGATTGCCTTCCCTTACGGGGCTGTCATTCGCTCTGGCCACCGGCCAGTGCGCAGAGTTCGGTGTGTTCAAGAATATCGATTTGCTTGCCTTCAGCGGCAATCAGGCCCTGCTGCTGAAAACGGGTAAAGACGCGGGAGACAGTTTCTACCGCCAGGCCCAGGTAATTGCCAATCTCGTTTCGCGACATTGCCAGGCGGAAGGAGCGGGCTGAGTAACCGCGCGCGCGGAAGCGTGCGGACAGGTTGATCAGCAGCGTGGCAATGCGCTCGTCGGCGGTCTTCTTCGACAACAGCAGCATCATTTGCTGATCGTCGCGGATCTCTCGGCTCATCAGACGCATAACCTGCTTGCGCAGCATCGGCATGCTGGCGGTCAGATCATCCAGGCGTTCAAAGGGAATCTCACATACCGAGGTGGTTTCCAGCGCCACTGCAGAAACCGGATAACGCTCGCTATCCATACCCGACAAGCCAATCAGCTCGCTGGCCAGGTGAAAGCCGGTGATCTGCTCTTCGCCGTTGTCGGACAGGCTGAAGGTCTTGATTGCACCGGAGCGTAATGCGTAGATGGACGCGAAGGGGTCGCCCTGGCGGAACAGCAGCTCGCCCTTTTTAAGCGGTCGACCGCGTTTGACAATATCGTCAAGCAGTTCCAGTTCCCCGTCCTGCAGCGCCAATGGCAAGCACATGCCTGACAGACTGCAATCCTTGCAATGGGCTTCCGGGAGATTGCGCAGGTTGATGGCGTTGCTCATGGGGCTTTCCTGATTGGCGAAACACTTGATTGGTACAATGATAGCTCAAGCGTACAACATGCCATTCCCATGTGCCATTGGCCATACTGCAAAAGTCTGTTGTCGAAGTGTAAGCAGGCAGCTCAATGCTGATGTTGACTATGCGTGCCAGGCGCGCCATGGCCCATCAGCCAGGCCTTGTGCGGCCCAGGCAGGGTCCAGATACCAAACAGGATAACCAGTAGCGCTGCGGTGACCCTGACACTACGCCGCCGCAGGATTGCGGTCATGCGCTGGGCAGCCAGGCCAGTGGCCATAAGGGTGGGCAGGGTGCCCAGCCCAAAAGTCAGCATCAAGGCGGCAGCCAATGGCGCACTACCGTGGCTGCTGGTCCAGATCAGGGTGCTATAGACCAGGCCGCAGGGCAGCCAGCCCCACAGGGTGCCAAGCAGGAACGACTGACGCGGATTGCTCACCGGGATCAGGCGCCTGGCGTGGGGTTCAATATGTCGCCACAACCCGCGACCCAGGCGCTCGATCCGCGTCAGCCCGGCCCACCAGTTGGCCAGATACAGGCCCATGGCAATCATCATCAATCCGGCCAGGGTACGCAGTAGCATGCCTAAGCCCATGTCCTGAGCCAGCCAGCCCAGGCTACCGAGCAGTGCCCCGGCCAGGGCGTAGCTGCAGATGCGCCCCAGGTTGTAGCCAAGCAGCAACTTCCAGACGTTCCAGCCCTTGCGCTGTTCTGCCGGTATGGCCATGGTCAGGGCACCCATCAGGCCGCCACACATGCCGATGCAGTGCCCGCCGCCGAGCAAGCCCAGAGCTAGCGCTGTGAGAAACAGCGGGGTCAGCTCCAGTGCCATCACTGTGGTTTATCCGAGCTATCGGTTGCTTCGGTATCGGCTTCAGGCTGCTCTTCCTTGGCCTGGCGCTGGGCTTCCAGGTGAGCCGGGTCCTCGTCATCGAAGAGGATGCTGTGTGCCGGGCCGTCCAGATCGTCGTACTGGCCAGTATTGACCGCCCAGGTAAACACCCAGATGGCGACTATGACCAGTACCACGGCGATAGGGACCAGGATGTAAAGTACCGTCATACCAAGCGCTCCATGGTTTGCAGTTCTGCCCTTGGCTGCGGCTTGGTGACCTTGCCGAGACGCAACAAGCGTAGGGCATTAAGCACCACCCAAAGCGAGCTGGCGGACATGCCGATTGCGGCCCAGGCCGGGGTTACCATGCCCAAGGCTGCCAGGGGCAGGATACCGGCATTGTAGACGCTGGCCCAGAACAGGTTCTGCAGCATGATGCGCCGGGTGCGTTTGGCGCCGTTCAGCGCCTGTAGCAAAACATCAAGCTGACTGCTGAGCAGCACAGCGTCGGCACTGGTCTTGGCCAGGTCAGAGGCCTCACCCATGGCGATGGAAATATCTGCGCTGGCCAGGATCGGTACGTCATTGACGCCGTCACCGAGCATCAGCACTTTGCTGCCCTGGGCTTGTAGTTGCTGTACAAACTCCAGCTTACTGGCGGGGCTGGCATTGCCAAAGGCTTCGTCTATGCCAAGCCGGGCAGCCATGCGTTCAACCACCTGGGTATGATCGCCGGACAGCAGTATGACCCGCAGCTTGCGCGCCTTGAGACCGCTGATCAGGGCGGCTGCGTCACTGCGCAGGCGGTCATTGAGCACAAACCAGGCAATGGGCCCCTGGCTGTCCGCCAGTAGCAGCCATTGGCCGGGCTGATCGGGTAGTGGCGGGGCGCTGACACTGCTCAGAGCCACGGCAAAGTCGGGTTTGCCAATGCGCAGAAGGCGCTCGCCGCAGCGACCTTCCAGGCCCAGTCCGGGGTGACTTACAACTTCTTCAGCCTGATTCAGTGAGCGGCCAAAGGCGCGCGCGATGGGGTGCTCGGAGCAGGCTTCGAGCATGCGTGCAAGATCCAGCGCCTGGTCGGCATCGTGGCCCGGGAAAGGCTCGATACGCTCCAGTGTCATGCGTCCCTCGGTCAGGGTGCCGGTTTTGTCCAGAATCACTGTATCGATTTTGGTCAAACCTTCCAGCACATGACCGCGGGTAATCAGCAGGCCGAGTTTTTGCAGGCTGCCGGTGGCGGTAGTCAGGGCAGTGGGGGTGGCCAGTGACAGCGCGCAGGGGCAGGTCGCTACCAGCATCGCCAGCACAATCCAGAATGCGGTCTCGCCATTCACTGTCCACCACCAGAGGGCGCCAACGATGACCGAGGCCGACAACACAACCAGCAGAAAGTACTGGGCTACCAGGTCGGCAATCTGCGCCAGTCTGGGCTTGTCGGACTGGGCCCGTTCGAGTAAGCGCACGATCGCTGACAGACGGGTGGACTCGCCAATTGCTTTGACTCTTATACGCAGGGGGCCTTCGACATTCAGCGTGCCTGCAGTCACAGCATCACCGCTGCGCTTGGCCAGTGGCAGATATTCGCCCGACAGGGCTGATTCGTCGACGCTGCTGATGCCACTGAGGATTTCGCCGTCGGCAGGGATGCTTTCGCCAGGCTTGACCTCCAGCACATCGCCAGCGCGCACTTCGTCGAGCATGATGCGCTCGGCCTCGCCGTTTGCGCCCAGGCGCATTGCACTCGGGGGCAGCAGATTGACCAGCTTGGCGGTGCTTTCAACGGTGCGCTGCCGCGCCCTGCGCTCCAGATAACGACCCGCGAGCAGGAAAAAGGCAAACATAGTCACGGAGTCGAAATAGATCTCGCCAGTATTGGTAACGGTCGCCCAGATGCCCGCAAGATAGGCGCCGCCAATCGCCAGTGAGACCGATACATCCATGCTCAGGCGCCGGTTGCGCAGATCGCGCCAGGCGCCCTGAAAAAACGGCACACAGCTGTAGAGCACTACCGGCGTAGTCATCAGCAGACTGACCCAACGCAGGATAATCGCCATATCCTCGGTCAGGTCCTGATTGAATTCGTCATACAGGGCCATGGTGGCCATCATCACCTGCATGAACATCAGCCCGGCTAGACCCAGGCGGCGCAGGTACTGGCGATTCTCGGCGGCAATCTGTGCGCTGGCCTTGTCCTGCTCGTAGGGGTGCGCGCCGTAGCCGATACGCTTGATTTCCGCCATCAGGCTCGAGAGTTTGGTTTGCTCAGGGTCCCAGGCCAGGGTCAGGCGGTGATTGCCCAGGTTGAGGCTGGCCTGCGCAACGCCTGGCATTTGCAGCAGCCGCTTTTCGATCAGCCAGCCGCAGGCGGCGCAACTGATGCCTTCGATCAATAACTGGATTTGGTGCTGCTCACCTTCCTCGACTACAAAGCGCTGCTGCACATCGGCGCGGTCGAGCAATTCCAGTTCGTCCTTCAACACCTTGGGCAGGGCTTCAGGGTTGCTGGCGTGGTCGGTGCGGTGACGGTAGTAGGATTCCAGGCCGCCCGCGACTATGGCCTCGGCTACCGCTTGGCAGCCGGGGCAGCACATGGAACGGGGCTCCCCGAGTATGCTGCAGGTCCAGTGCGAGCCGCTGGGTACCGGCTCGCCACAGTGGTAGCAGGGGGGCGGGCTACTCATGATCAGCGGGCGTTGAGCTGATAGCTCTGATCGGAGCCAAAGGTGACTTCGTCGGTCAGGCGCCAGCCATCCTCACCTGGGCGGGTCGGATCACTCAGGTCCACATAGTGGCGGCCCTCGGGCTTTTCTGCCACCTGGCCACTGTACTGGGACTCGGCCACGCGCTTGAGCAGCACCACACGATCACGATCTGCATGCGAGGGCGAAATCAGGTCCAGTTGCAGGTCGGCGGGCGGACTATCCAGGTTGCCGCTCAAGGTCAGACTCACTTCTCCGGTCAGCTCATCCACGGTAAATTGCGCGGCCAGATTCAACTCACGGGCCATCTGATCACGACCCAGGTGCATGTTGATGGCGCGGCCTTCCTTGTAGTAATTGTCGCGGACCATGCTGTCCTGGTTGAACAGCGCGATAAACAGCAAGCCCAGGCCAATAATCACCGCAAAGATCAGAATGCTGATCAGAAACCAGGGCCAGAACTGTTTGTACCAGGGTGGTATGACTTCATCTTCGTGCATTGTGTTACCTCAGGTTGGGAGCCAGAAAGCGACTTTCCGACGAGGCGCTGATGCTCTCGTCATCAACGGCGCTGACCCGGAAGGTGATCGGCATATTGCTGCTGCTGATATATTCACTATCCAGGTGCACGTTGACCGGCAGTTGCAGCTGGCTGCTGGGCTCTACGGTCAGGCGATCGGCGGACAGATTCATCCGCAGCTCAGGATGCCCCTCAACAGTCAGCGTATAGCTGCGCTCCTGCTGGGTCTTGTTGAAGATTCTGACAATGTAGACGTTCTCGATATCTCCGCCGCGGACCTCGCGGAACAATACATTGCGGTCACGCTGCACATCCAGAGAAACCTGGGACAAACTGGTAACCGTTATCGCAAACAGACTGAGCATGATCAGCAGGGCGGTACCATAACCCAGCAGGCGCGGACGCAGAAAGCGCGTCTCCTCGCCACTGAGGTTGTGTTCAGTGGTGTAGCTGATCAGGCCGCGCGGGTAGTTCATCTTGTCCATGACTTCATCACAGGCGTCGACACAGGCGGCGCAGCCAATGCACTCGTACTGCAGGCCGTCGCGGATATCGATGCCGGTGGGGCAGACCTGCACGCAAATGCTGCAGTCGATGCAGTCACCCAGGCCGACGGCCGCTGGTTCAACGCCCTTCTTGCGTGGCCCGCGCTGCTCGCCACGGCGTGGGTCGTAGGCGACGATCAGCGTATCCTTGTCGAACATGACGCTCTGGAAGCGGCCGTAGGGGCACATATAAAAGCACACCTGCTCACGCATCCAGCCGGCGTTGATGTAGGTTGCTGCAGTAAAAAAGAAGATCCAGAACAGCGTCCAGCCGCCGATCTGCAGCATCAGGGTGTCGGGGACCAGTTCACGGATGGGAGTGAAGTAGCCGACAAAGGTTATTGCCGTGGCCAGCGATACTGTCAGCCAGATAGCGTGTTTGGCTGTGCGCCTGGCCAGCTTGTTGGCATTCATGCGTGCCTTGTCGAGCTTGATGCGCGCATGCCGCTCACCTTCGGTGACGCGCTCGGCCCACATGAATATCCAGGTCCAGACCGTTTGGGGGCAGGTGTAGCCGCACCAGATACGCCCGGCAAAGACCGTTATAAAAAATAGCCCGAAGGCGCAGATAATCAGCAGGAAAGACAGCAGGAAGAAATCTTGCGGCTGGACTGTCAGGCTGAAGATATGGAACTGCCTTGCAGGCAGGTCAAACAGCACCGCCTGACGCCCGCCCCAACTGAGCCAGGCGGTACCAAAATAGAGTAGAAACAGAAAGCCAACGCCGATCAGGCGTACATTCTTGAACAGCCCCTTGTAGGAACGTGTCTGGATTTTTTCCCGCTGCGCATACAGGTCAAAGGTTTCGACCTTGTCGGTGCTGAGGTTTTTTACCGGAATCTTCTTGCTCATGATGGCGGACCACGGAAGTCTGGCGGGAGGGTGCCCGACCGAGCTAACGGTCGGGGCGGGTAGTAACCAGCCCCACCAGAATAGTGGGGCCGGTCGTGCAACACCATGCGACCTGGCGTCGCGGCGGTGTTACTCGTCGTCCAGCGTCAGGCTGTAGACGTAAGCGGTCAGCATGTGGATCTTGTCATCACCCAGGTGGGCTTGAGCCGGCATGTTGCCGTTGCGGCCGTAACGCAGGGTTTGCTGAATCTGGCGCATGCTATCGCCATACAGCCAGATGTCATTGGTCAGGTTAGGTGCACCCAGTAGCGGGTTGCCCTTGCCCTCTGCGCCATGGCAGGCCACGCAGTTGGTCTGGAAGATACGCTCACCTTCAGTCATATCGACATCCGGCGTTTCCAGGCCTGACAGGTGACGTACGTAGGCAGCTGTACTGCGCACCCCCGACTCACCTATGACGGCCAGCCAGCCAGGCATGGCTGCCTGACGGCCACGCTCCAGCGTGGTCTTGATCTGTTCCGGGCTACCACCCCAGATCCAGTCGTGGTCGGTCAGATCAGGGAAGCCGAAGGAGCCGCCTGCATCAGAACCGTGGCACACCGAACAGTTGACCGCGAACAGGCGCTGACCAATACGGATGGCGGCAGGGTCCCTGGCTACTTCTTCAACCGGCATGTCGGCGTAGCGGGCAAAGATCGGAGCAAACTGCTCCTGAGCCCGCGAAACTTCCTCTTCATACTGGTTGACCTGGGTCCAGCCCAACACACCCGGGAACTTGCCCATACCGGGGTAGAGGATCAGGTAGATAACGCCAAAGATGATGGTCAGCAGGAACAACCAGAACCACCAGCGGGGCAGGGGGTTGTCGTATTCCTCGATACCGTCAAAGGAGTGCCCGACCTTTTCCTCGGTCTGTTCGGTACGCTGTCCCTTGCGGGTGGCAAACAGCAGCCAAAGCGTCAGACCCAGGGTAATCACGGTCAGAACAATGATGTAGCCGCTCCAGAAATTACTCATTTTCTTTTACTCCTAGCGTCTTCTTCCAGCTGCTTCAATCGTGCGGCCTTTTCCGTCTCTGTTTCGTCGTCGAAGGGCAACTGAGCTGCCTCATCGAAGTCCTTTTTCTTGTAAGAGCTGTAAGCCCACAAGGTGATGCCGATAAAGGCCATCAGTGCCAGGAGAGTCGCTATGCCGCGTAGAAAGTTGATATCCATGGTCAGTTACCGACGCTCGGAGAGTACGGTGCCAAGGTGCTGCAGGTAGGCGATCAGCGCGTCCATCTCGCTGACACCTGCAACGGCCTCACTGGCACCGGCAATGTCTTCATCGGTGTAGGGCACGCCCAGGGTACGCATGGCCCGCAGCTTGCGCTCGGTGTGCTTACCGCTGAGCACTGCATCCTGAAGCCAGGGATAAGATGGCATCTTGGACTCAGGCACTACATCGCGCGGATTGATCAGGTGAGCACGGTGCCAGTCATCGGAGTAGCGCTGACCAACCCGCGCCAGATCCGGACCAGTACGCTTGGAGCCCCACAGGAAGGGATGCTCGTAGACGCTTTCACCGGCTACTGAATAGTGACCATAACGCTCGGTTTCGGAACGGAACGGACGAATCATCTGCGAATGGCAACCTACACAGCCCTCGCGGATATAGATGTCACGGCCTTCCAGTTCCAGCGCGGTGTAAGGCCGTAGGCCCTCCACCGGCTGGGTGGTTTCCTGTTGAAAGAACAGCGGTACGATCTGGGTCAGGCCGCCAAAGCTGATGGCGAACACAATCAGTACTACCAGCAGGCCTAGATTCTTTTCGACTATGTCATGTTGTTTCATCGTATAACTCCTCAGGCCATCTGCGCAGCGGCTTCAGCTTCAGCCGGTTTGGAGGCGCGAACAGTACGCCATACGTTGTAGGCCATCAGCAGCATGCCGATAAGGAAGAACGCACCACCTATCAAGCGCACTACAAAGCCGGGATGGCTGGCTTCCAGCGCCTCGACAAAGGAGTAGGTCAGGGTGCCGTCGACGTTCACTGCACGCCACATCAAACCCTGGGTAATGCCGTTAACCCACATGGACACGATGTAGAGCACGGTGCCGATGGTCGCCAACCAGAAGTGCGCGTTGATCAGCGCGATGCTGTGCATTTCTTCACGGCCGAAGACCTTGGGGATCAGGTGGTACAGCGAGCCGATGGAGATCATCGCAACCCAGCCCAGAGCACCGGCATGTACGTGGCCGATAGTCCAGTCGGTGTAATGCGACAGCGCGTTCACGGTCTTGATCGCCATCATCGGGCCTTCGAAGGTGGACATGCCGTAGAAGGCCAGAGCCACCACCAGGAAGCGCAGAATCGGGTCGGTACGCAGTTTGTGCCAGGCACCCGAGAGGGTCATCATGCCGTTGATCATGCCGCCCCAGCTTGGCGCCAGCAGAATCAGCGACATCACCATGCCCAGGGACTGCGCCCAGTCAGGCAGTGCGGTGTAGTGCAGGTGGTGCGGGCCGGCCCAGATGTAGATGGCGATCAGTGCCCAGAAGTGCACGATCGACAGACGATAGGAGTAGATCGGGCGGTTGGCCTGTTTGGGTACGAAGTAGTACATCATGCCCAGGAAGCCGGCGGTCAGGAAGAAGCCCACGGCATTGTGGCCGTACCACCACTGGATCATCGCATCGGTTGCACCGGAGTAGATCGAGTAGGACTTGGTCAGTGTCACCGGAATCGCCAGGTTGTTGACGATATGCAGTACGGCAACGGTAATGATGAAGGCGCCGAAGAACCAGTTACCGACGTAGATATGCTTCATCTTGCGCTTCATGATGGTACCGAAGAACACGATGCCATAGGCGACCCAGACTACCGCAATCAGAATGCCGATCGGCCACTCCAGCTCCGCGTATTCCTTGGAGGTGGTGAAGCCCAGAGGCAAGGTGATTGCGGCCAGGACGATAACCGTCTGCCAGCCCCAGAAGACAAAGGCAGCCAGGCTGTCCGAGACTATCCGCGCCTGAGAGGTTCGCTGTACTACATACAGGGAGGTAGCCATCAGTGCACTACCGCCAAAGGCGAAAATGACCGCGTTGGTGTGCAACGGACGCAGGCGTCCGAAGGTGGTCCAGGGCAGGTCGAAGTTGAGGGCAGGCCAGACAAGCTGCGCGGCCAGAAGAACGCCAAGGGCCATACCTACAATACCCCAGACCACCGTCATGATGGCGAACTGGCGCACTACTTTGTAGTTATAAGCTGTCGGAGTGGTAGCTGTGCTCATGCGAGATTCCACGGATAGCAATCGGTTAATGGGGGGTGAAACGGCGGCAAGTATGAGGAAAGCGACCCCTGTTTGCAATGACGCAGGTCAAGGTATCGGCAGGTAGCAACGCCTCTGGAAAGGCCCTTGCACACTATCGATCATGCCTGTGTTCGGAAACGAGTCGCCGGCCTGTAGTACTGCCGGTATGGCGCAAGACTGATACTCAACCCGAGTGTATAGTTGTACGGCTGAGTCCCGTCCCACGGCTATCGTTGTCGTGGAGCGGGCACTGACAAGCTTAGTGCCCTAAGGTTCCCCTGTGAAGCGAATACCCATGAAAAATGCGTGGCATCTTGTCGCACGGGCCACATGTTCTGGCGCCATAAATGGCCGCTGACTGGTTGGTCGATCAGCCGCGGGCCGGTGAGCCCTTTGCCACTCTGGTGTTGGCCCATGGCGCTGGTGCGGCAATGGACAGCGTAGCGATGCAGGCCTTGGCTGAAGCTATGGCTAATGAGGGTCTGCGGGTGCTGCGTTTCGAGTTCCCCTATATGGCAGCGCGGCGTGTGGACGGACGTCGCCGCCCGCCTAATCCGATGCCGGTGTTGCTGGAGCATTTCCGCTCGCAGACAGAGTCTCTGGATAGACCGCTGTTCCTGGCGGGCAAGTCCATGGGTGGGCGAGCGGCCAGCCTGCTTGCGGATGAGCTTCAGGCTGCAGGAGTGATCTGTTTCGGTTATCCGTTTCACCCGCCGGGCAAGCCGCTGAAGTTACGGACTGAACACCTGCTGCAATTGCGTACCCCGGCGTTGGTAGTGCAGGGCAGCAGAGATCCCTTCGGGGGGCCTGAGGAAGTGGCGGGTTATGGGCTTTCAGAGCAGATTCAACTGCACTGGTTGGCCACCGCGGACCATGATTTCAAGCCCTTGAAGTCGTCGGGCAGCAGCCAGCAGCAGATGATCGAGCAGGCCGCCGCTGCGGCTGCGGCCTTTATTCGCCGGTTGCTCTAAACCCCAAGCGCCCGTGGCACGATACCCGCGCTGAGATGCCCCCAATGCTTGCCGTTGACCTTGATGGGGACGAACAACACAAAGATTACCGTGTCGGTGCCGGGCAGGGTGTAAGTACCCATACCCACGTGGGTGCACTTGTTCAGGTTCTCAAGGTCGATGCCCTTGGCCACAAAGCGCATATGCACGCTTTTTGCCATGTCGATCTTTGGATCGCCGGTCAGCGGCTGCGATGTTGCGCTGCGGCTTGCTCCGAGGTAGCCGTGGCTGTCTACCGGCAGCATGTACAATACCCCATCCTTGCCCTGGGTGTCCCATTCGTCGAGCAGTGGCTGCAGCAGCTTCTGATAGGGCTCAGTCCAACTGACCCGGTGCTTCGGCGGATTGGTGTTGGGGATCTGTGAGTAGTTGCGGTCAAATACATTGACGCCCTGATCAATCAGCGTCTGCAGGCGCTGGGCGATGATCTGGCTGCGCTCCATGAGCGTGTCGGTCGCCATCTCAAGGTTGCCCTGGCCCAGGCGCAGACGGCAGAGCTCTTCAAGTGCCCGGTTGGTGTTGTCGCGCTGGGCATCGGCCTGGGCAAAAGTCTCGGTCATGCGTTGACTGATGGTCAGGCTCAGATCACGGATCGAGCGACCATGTTCGTGCGTTTCGGCATTGGTCACAGTGAGTTGCTCCAGCGCACTGCTAACCATTAGCAGATCATCATTGGTGCGCTGAAAATCCCCGACCATCTGCTCGAACTGATCTGCGGCGGTGCTCACCGCTGTTCCGGCGTTGTCTGACTGCTCCTGCATGGTCTGAGTCTGCTTGTCAGCGCCAGCCATGGCGTTGAGCATCTGTTCCATCAGCTCGCCAATCTGACTTGCGGCGCTGCCTACCTTGACTGACAGGTTGCGCACTTCATCGGCGACTACGGCGAAGCCACGGCCTTGCTCGCCAGCGCGAGCGGCCTCTATCGCCGCATTCAGGGCCAGCATATTGGTCTGCGCGGAAAAGTCCTGGACGGTGCCGAGAATGCTACGTATTTGCCCCGAGGTATTGCCCAGAGCATTGATGTTGTCCTTGAAGCCGCTCATGGCTTGGCTAATGTTCTGCATCTGTATCCGGGCTTCGCTGAGCTGGGTTTGCGACTGTTTGGCCACATCCAGGTTGCGAGTAGTCATGCCAGCGATGCCGTTGGTGCGTGAGGAAATATCGTGCAGGGCGCTGGTGGTCTGGTCGCTGGCCTGAAAGATCAGCTCCGACAGGCTTTGTTGCTTGCCCGCATCGCGTGCGGCTTGCTCGGCCAGCAGTTTGCTTTTGGCCGAAGCGTGCGCTGTGCGCAGGCTGAGCAACTGGAAGCCGCTCATGAGCTCCCGCAGGCGGGTGGCGAAACTATCGAACTGCTGGATAGTGGGGCTTACCACCTGGCTGGCTGGTTGGTGCTCCCGCAGGTCGATCTGTTCGGCATTGGCTTCTTTCAGACGGGTCATCAACGGGGTATTGGTATCGCCGGTTTTGCGCATTAACCAGGTCAGCAGCAGCGCCGTGGGTCCCAGTACCAGGGCTAGAACAAAGAGTACACCGCTGGACACCCACAGCAGGGCAGCAATAAGAAACAGCTGGCAGAGCATCAACGACAGGGTCAGCCCTGGGGGCGACACAATAGGTACATTTGGGGCAAAGCTGGGGTGGGGCTCGGCTGGCGTACTCTTCATGAAAACCTCTGCGCTATGGTGCTGCCATATTGTTGTTATTAAGTGCTTGCAAACGGCTGGCACGATCTTGCCGTTACGTCGCAATCGTACGCTCTTACCAGCATATCGGCACAGCCCTGCATTTGCTTGAGGCTTTTCAGGCCAAATTATCCGCTGGGGGGACGTGGCCAAACGCCGCTGGAAACACCTTTGGCGCTTCCCCAGCGCAATACAGAGCCCGGATCAGGACGCCAGCGAAGGCAGCCACAATGAAATTTGCGGGAACATGATAAGCAGAAAGGTCGCCAGTAACAGAATGGCTATAAAAGGAGGTGTGCCTTTAATGACATCAAAGTAAGGCCTGCGGAATACCGCCATGGCGGTAAAGATATCGCAGCCAAAGGGCGGCGTTGCAGAACCTATGGCCGCTTGCAGCGTAACGATCACGCCAACATGCACCGGATCCAGCCCGGCTGCGTCCACGGCGGGTTTGAACAGCGGAGTGAGAATCAGGATAACCACGATCGGATCGACGAACATGCAGCCGATAAAAAAGGAAATGGCAATCAGCCCCAGCACCAGAGTCTGGTTATGCCCGATGGTTTCGATCACCGGACCAAGGATTGCCTGGGGAATACCGGCGAAGGAGATGGTGTAGGTAAAGGCATTGCCGGCTGCCACCAGGATGAATACCACGGCAGTGATAAGCCCGGTTGAGAGCGCTACATCCCAGAGCTCGCGGATTTTTACCGAACGCAGAATCACTACCTCAAGTAACAGTGCGTAGAGCACTGCGATAGCTGCGGCCTCAGTCGGGCTGAAAAAGCCGCCGTAGATGCCGCCGACCACCACCAGAGGGAAGCCAAGGGGCAAGATGGCTTTCTTTATCGCGTTCCAGCGCATCAACCAACTGGCCTTGGGCTCCGCGGCAATGCCCATGCGGATAGATGCAATCCAGCAATACACCGAGAACATCAACAGAATAAGCAGCCCCGGCAGAATGCCGGCAATAAACAGGCTGCCGATCGAAGCGCCGGACACCACCCCGTAGATGATCATGCCGATACTAGGTGGAATCAGCAGGGCTATATCGCTGGCATTGATTATCAGCGCCAGACTGAAGGAGTCCGAATAACCCTTCTCCAGCAGTTTCGGGCGCATCGGCCCGCCCATGGCCACCACTGTGGCCTGGGTTGAGCCAGACACCGCACCGAACAGTGTGCAACTGGCGGCGGTGGTAATCGGCAACCCGCCACGCAGGTGACCGACAAAGGTCTGGACCAGGTCCAGTAGACGATTGGCGGTATGCCCGCGGGTCATCAGGTCGGCGGCAAAAATGAACAGGGGCACAGCGGCCAGGGCCCAGGATTGCACGCCGCTGATCATCTGACCCATCAACAGTCCGACATTGTTCATGTCGATGACCAGGAACAGGAACAGCAGACTGGCCGCCAGCAACGGCACCAGCATCGGAAAGCCCATCAGTAGCAGTACCACCATCACCACAACAATCAGCGTCAGCATGCGCAAGGTCCCTGTTTAGAGCGCGCTTTCATTGGGTACCTCTTCATAGCTTTCCTTTTCGCTGAAGGAGCGGTAGATCTCGGCGGACAATATGTTGCGCAGTGCTGTCAGCCAGTACTGGATGCCAGCCAGGGCGAAGCCGATGGGAACGATCAGATAGGGAATCCAGAGTGGAATCTGCAATGCTGAAGAGGTGCGTCCGCGGCTCTGGATGGCGGAAACGTAGTCCCAGGCGTGCCAACTCAGATAGAACATCAGAGCACCGGTGGTCACGCTGATCAGCACCAGTAACGCCTTGCGCGGCAAGCCCTTGAGCTGGTCGTAGAAGGCCGACATGCAGATATGTCGTGCCTTGCGCACCCCGTAGCCGAGTCCGGCAAAGGTCATGATGACGATGCTTATCTGTGTCAGTTCAACCTGCCCGGTGACCCCCTGGCCAAACAATTGGCGGCCCAGGACATGCACAATCAGCATGCCGGCGATAAACAGCACTGTGCTGCCTAGAATGAACTCTTCGATCCGCTCGGTAGTGCGGTCAAGCAAACCAAGACTGGCCAGGATCACGCGCTTGCTACGATTGCTGGCGGGGTGATCTGTGTCGGGCATGCGCTGGTCCTCTCCTTGGTCGATTGTCGGTCGCAGTGGTGGCCCTCAATGTTGCTATTTTCAACATAACCCATGTGGATTGTTTTTGCATAGCGTAGCTTGTGCTAAGGTTGGGAGGTTAACTAGAACAACTTAAAAGGAGTGTTCCATGATTCTACGTAATGGATTAATTGCTGGTGCGGTCTTCCTCTTGGCAGCCTGCGGGTCAGACGATCAGGACACGGCGGCCACTTCTGGGGCGGCCGCGCCGGACCAGCCGCAAGCAGCGCAGGTGGAGACCTGGGGCTTTGGTCTGGAAGAAATTGAAGGCAGTGTGCAGTATGAGTACGGCGCCAAGTTCGCCGAGCTGGTGGCGGAAAAATCCGACGGGGAAGTCGAAGTACGCTTGTTTCCATACGGCCAATTGGGTGGACTGACTGATATCTACGATCAGGTGCAGTCCGGGGCCATTCAACTGGCCTTTGGTTCTGGGTTCCTCGGCGGCACAGTGCCCGAGTCCCAGTTGTTCAGCCTGAACTTCGTATTGACTGACGACGAGATGGTCAACACTCGTGTGCTTAATGACGAGTCCTTCCGCAAGCATCCGGATCTGCTGGATTCATTCCGTGAGCGTGGCCTGCAACCCCTGGCCATAGTGCCTGAAGGCTGGCAGGTATGGAGCGCCAACAAAGCCGTGCGCACCCCTGAGGATTTCTCCGGCATGGCTATTCGCACCATGGACAACCGTCTGCTGCGCGAAACCTACAGTGCCTACGGTGCCGATCCCACTACCATGGAATACGGTGAACTGTTCAGCGGCATGCAGCTAGGTCAACTGGACGGCAACATCCAGCCGGTATTCGCCCATCAGGAAATGGACTTCTACCAGGTTCAGGACTATTTGATCTTTGCCAATCAGGCGCAGTTCATCGCCACCTTCATGGGCAACCAGGAGTGGTATGACGATCTGTCTGACGAGCGCAAGGAAATGATTGATGAGGTAGTAGTAGAGCTGGTGCCTTACATCCATGACGTACAAACGCGGCTGAATACCGAGCGCCTGGATATCATGACTGAGAATAGCAACATCGAGCTGGTGTATCTGACCGACGAAGAGCGCGATGCTTTTCGTGAGTTGAGCGTGCCAGTGCGCGATACTTTTGCCGAAATGGTCGGTGAACGTGGTCAGCGTCTGATGCAGGTACTGATTGACCAAGTCGAAGATGCTCAGTAAGCGAGTGGCGGAAGGGAATAGGAGTCGAACCTACCAGACGCGCTCTGCGCATCTCACCGGGTTTGAAATCCGGGCGCCCCACCGGGGACGAAGCCCTTCCTTCGCTTGATTACAGCATGACGCTAACACAACGCACCTTCGGGTGCGTTGTGCATTGAAGCCGGGCATAACCTGCAATAAGCGCTACTGTTTATCGCTTCTTGCCGGTATTCAGCGTTTTCTCAGACTTTTTCTGTCGATTTGCTCCCAGCTGCTTTTCTGCCGCCGGGTCAGCCATTAGCATGTAGCTCTGTTGTTCCCTCCTTTGGAAAGCCCATGACCCAGATTGACCGGACTGCCGTAGAACAGGCCCTGAGCCAGTATCAGGACCCCTATTTGAAAACCGACCTGCTCAGTGCAGGCTGCCTGCGTGAGCTGCGCCTGGAGGATGGCCGGGTCAAGGTGTCCATCGAGCTCGGCTACGCCGCCAGTAGCCTTACTGCTGGTATCGCGCAAATGCTGCAGTTTGCGGTGCAGGACGTCCCGGGGGTTGAGTCGGCGCAGGTTGACGTCAGTTGTGTGGTCAAGGCGGCACCGGCTCAGGGCAGTATCGAGGCGCTTGCCAACGTGCGTAACATCATCGCTGTAGCCTCTGGCAAGGGCGGGGTTGGCAAGTCCACCACGGCGGTCAACCTGGCGTTGGCATTGTCCCGTGAAGGGGCGCGCGTCGGGGTGCTGGATGCGGATATCTATGGGCCCAGCATGGGCCTGATGCTGGGTTTGCCAGAGGGCACCCGGCCGCAGGTCAAGGATCAGAAACTGTTCGTTGCGCCCCGCGCCCATGGCATACAGGTCATGTCCATGGCCTTCCTGGTGGACGACAATACCCCGGTGGTGTGGCGCGGCCCCATGGTTTCCGGCGCGCTGATGCAATTGCTCACGCAAACGGCCTGGGACGACCTGGACTATCTGGTCATCGACATGCCCCCGGGCACCGGTGATATCCAGCTAACCCTGGCCCAGAAGGTGCCGGTAACGGGCGCGGTGATCGTTACCACGCCCCAGGATCTGGCCCTTCTGGATGCCATCAAGGGTATAGAGATGTTCAACAAGGTGAACATCCCGGTGCTGGGTGTGGTCGAGAATATGGCGGTACACATCTGCTCAAGCTGTGGCCATGCCGAGCATCTATTTGGTGAGGGGGGCGGTGAGCGCCTGGCTGACCAGTATGGTGTCGAACTCCTGGCCTCCATGCCGCTGTCGATGATGATCCGCGAGCAGGCCGACGGCGGCACGCCAACGGTGGTGGCTGAGCCGGAATGTCAGATCAGCATGCTTTACCAGGATATAGCCCGGCATGTGGGGGCGCGGATTGCCGAGCGGGCCGGAGCGGCCCAGGGCATGCCCGATATCAGCATCAGTGACGATTGAGCGGCAAAATCCCGGCGGTCTTTTTTCGCTGGGCATTACCCGTTAACATGCAGCATCTTTTTGGCACAGCGCAGGGCACATCATGAGCATCAAGTCAGACCGTTGGATACGTCGCATGTCCCAGGAACAGGGAATGATCGAGCCCTTCGTCGAGCGTCAGGTGCGTGGGGACGAGGGCAGCCGGGTAATCTCCTATGGAGTGTCCAGCTACGGTTACGATGTGCGCTGCTCCAACGAATTCAAGGTGTTTACCAATATCCACTCGGCCACGGTTGACCCCAAGCACTTTGATGAAAAGAGCTTTGTCGATATCACCAGCGATGTGTGCATCATCCCGCCGAACTCCTTCGCACTGGCTCGGACTGTCGAGTACTTCCGTATTCCGCGTAATGTACTGACCATATGCCTGGGCAAAAGCACCTACGCGCGCTGTGGCATCATCGTCAACGTCACGCCGCTGGAGCCCGAGTGGGAAGGGCATGTGACCCTGGAGTTCTCCAACACCACTACGCTTCCGGCCAAGATTTACGCCAACGAGGGTGTAGCGCAGATGTTGTTCTTCGAATCCGATGAGCCTTGTGAAGTGTCTTATCGTGATCGGGGTGGCAAGTACCAGGGGCAGCGCGGTGTTACTCTACCCAAGGCCTGAGTATTCAATCAGGATCTGATAGGGGGTTGGTGTTTGGAAAGTTCGTGCTTCGGGAGTGTGTGCGTCAGGCGACGGCCAATCCTGAAGTGGACAGGTATCCTGAGAAAAGATCCCCAGATCCGGCACTATCAATCGCCAGCCGGACTTGGAGTTGCTGCGTCCTTGCAGCGTGGCGTCCCTGCCACATTGCGCCGTCAGGCGCCCAAGTCAGATGCTCAGAAGCTCTTGGATACTGACAGTGTGACGTTGGAGCCGCAGGAGTCGTTGCTTCTGTAGCCGCAGTCGTCGTTGCTGATGTCAGTGTCGCTGTACATTACCGCCCAGCCCAGTCCCAGTACTTCCTTGCTCAGGGTTACGGCCCAGTCGTTGTAGTCGATGCCTTCACCGGTTTTGTCATTGCTATCACCGTAGTGCAGGCCCAGGCCAATACCGTAGGGCAGTTCCACGTCGTAGCCCACGTAGTAGTAGTGGTTGTCGGCGTTCATGTAGGTGTCTTTCAAGCCTACTGTAAAGCCATAAGCGCTGATGCTGGCGAGCCACTCGTATACGTCAAAGGAGCTGTTGCCAGGGAAGGTGTAGTTGGCCCAGCCCAGGTCGTAGGTGATGTCGTCGGTGATGCTGCCGCCATAGCCCAGGTAATAGTCTACCTCGATGCTGGCGCCGCCAAAGTCTTCGGAGTCAACATTGGAGCCCCATACGCCAACGTAGATGCCACTTTCATGGGCAAAGTCCAGGCTGGCCTGTGCGGCGCCGGTGCCATTGGTTTGTGATTGGCCGCGCCAGATGTAGTCGGTGGCCAGAGTGGCGGTCATGCTTACGTCGATTTCGCCAATCGGCGTATCGAAAGCTTCAGCATGGGCCATGTTGGCAAAACCCAGGGTGGTTGCTGCTGCGATGGCAGCTGTCAATTTTTTCATCATTCTCAATTACCCCATATGTAATAAAACAAAGCGGAAAAATGTGTTGGCACATCAGCCTAAGCATTTTGCTTGCCAGTTTTTATTAGTTGTTTTTTATCAATGGGTTATATGGAAATGACGATAATATGACCGCCGAGGTGTTTGACTGCCGCACGGCCTGGCGCACCTAATCGGGGCGCACCAGGAATATTTGTGGTGCAAAAAACGCAGGTTTATCCCGGATGCACCATCGCTATCAGCGGGTTGCCTTGTTGGTAGCGTTTCAGCTTGGCTGCCAGGGACTCGGGCAGCTCAGTTGCGGGAGCATAGCCGCAGCGTGTGTAGAGTGCCTGCAGCTCAGGAGAGCAAAATAGCCATAGTGGTCCGCTAGCCTGCTTGCGTATTGCCTCCAACAGGTGCGTGGCCAGGCCTTGGCCGCGGTACTCTGGCGCAACGAATAAACCAGTCAGCCAGTGCCCTGACTGCACCGGTTGCAGGCACAGGCAGGCGAGCAGGTCGTCGCTCTGCAGCGTCCAAAGCTTTTGCTCCGAGTAGGCCTTCATGCGGCTACCGTGCTGACGGTAAAAGCGGTTGAGCAAATGCGTATGCTCGGCAGGCAGGGGTTCACAGCGAAAGGGTGAGGGCATGGTCCTGAGTTGATCAAGGTCAAGGGCGGCTGGATCGGTTTCGCCGACAATAGGCTATATTGACTGCACTTCTATATCACTACAACAGGAGAAAACTATGCACAGCGTACTGGTCCCTTTTGATGGTTCTGCTTGCGCAGAGCGCGCGATTGGCTACCTGGTTGACTTCGCCAAGGTGTTTGATGGGCTCAAGGTGCACGTCATCAATGTTCAGGCCGAGCCCAAGCTGTATGGCAATTACGTCACTGCCAGCATGCTTGAGCAACTGAACGCCGGGGCGCTCGATCATGCCGCAGAATTGACCGCAAAGGCGGCAACCCTGCTGCAGGCTGCTGGCGTCAGTGTCGAGGCCCATGAAATCAGCGGTGAAGTAGTGACTGAAGTGGTCAAGGCGGTGAAGCGCTACGGTTGCGACACCGTGGTCATGGGCACCCGTGGCATGGGTAATCTGGGCAACCTGGTGTTGGGTTCCGTGGCCACACGGGTCGTACACGAATCCCCGGTACCTGTACTGCTAGTCAAATAGCTAAGGAATCGCTGAACAATTCCTTAACGCTTGCCCATCGAGCGCCGCGTGCCGCTCGGTGCCATGCCTATCTTCTTTTCATGCCGTGGGCTGCTGCCCTTGAGATGCCAGGGTTGCTGCGCCTTTTTGGCAGCGAGCGCTTTCTGCGGGGACCAAAGCAGACCGCAGGCGTTGCTGTCAGCGCTTACATCGGATTCCGTAGCGGTAGGCAGGTCGCCGGGCAGATCATTGGTAGTGGTCACGGTAGAGTCTCTTGCTTGGATAAAAGCATAGTTTCAGGGGCCGCAGAGTATACGCTCGGGGCTCCGCCTTTGCCATCCTCGTATGCTAGGTAGCATGGGCGCTGCATGGATTTTTGCCGCTGCACGATTCAGCTTTTACGGGCAAAGGTCTGCGAAAAAGACTGAACCTTTAAGTCCAGACCCCTGTCCATTTTTGTGTACATACACAATTTAAAGGTGACTTTCATGAGCAGCACAACTGACAAGATCAAGGGCAAGACCAACGAAGCTATCGGTAAAGGCAAGCAGGGCGTAGGCGAAGCTACTGGCAATGATCGTCTGAAAGGCGAAGGCAAGTTGCAGGAAGGCAAGGGCAAGCTGCAAGACGCCAAAGGCGAAGTCAAGGACAAGGTCAAGAAAGGTGTCGACAAGGCTTGATTAAAGCTTTGACGGAAAAAGGCCAGCAACAGTGTTGCTGGCCTCAGACTGCTGACGAACCCACCTTTTTTGGTGGGTTTCGTTTTTCTGGGATTCGCTAAGTTCTGGCTAGCGCTGCGGAGCAACGTTGGCCACCAAGGTCTCTAATTTGGCCGAGGTAGAACCTCAAGAGCTGTTTGAGCCGCTGGCGGCCATAAATAGCGGTTAAACCGGGTAAAAGAAGAGCCAGCAGCCGGGCGATCTTCTTCATATTCTGGCAAGCGGCAGCCAGCAGGCACTGCGCCTGCACCTTGCTCAACCCCCTAAATCGCGCATAGCGGTGGCCGTGTAATTGCTTGGCGTCAGCGAAGCTTCGCTCAACCGTTTCCTTGCGCCTGGCATAGATTTTCTTGCCGGTAGCGGTCAGCCGATGGCCGTCTATGCGTTCTTTGGCTGCTTCCCAGACGTGACGGACGACCACCTTCGTGTGATTGCGGCTCTGTGTGCACTGGTCTCGTAATGGGCAGTTGCGGCACTGTTTCGGGTTGGATTTGTACTCCCGGTATCCATGTCGATTGGTTGTGCTGTACGACAGGAACTGGCCGTTCGGGCAGGTATAACC
>JBKBSI010000002.1:0-26968 GCA_046291745.1 Pseudomonas sp.
GTTCAACCAGCAGCGCATTGAGGCGGCGTACGTAGGTGCCAGGATCCTGCAGGCTTTCACCCGCCGCAAGCGCAGCCTGATCGAACAGAATGTGCGTCAGATCATCGAAACGCGCCTCGTCCTGCTCGCTATCGAGTTTCTCCAGCAACGGATGCGCGGTATTGATCTCGAGGATCGGCTTGCTGTCAGGCGCCTGCTGTCCTGTCGCTTCGAGGATCTTGCGCATCTGCAGGCCCATGCCATCTTCGTTGATCACCAGTACCGCAGGTGAATCGGTCAGACGGTGGGAGACCTTGACGTCTTCAACGCTTTCGCTGAGTACGTCCTTGATGCGTTGTACCAGATCGGCTTTGGATTTGGCCGCTTCTTCCTGCGCCTGCTTGTCTTCGTCCGCTTCCAGCGAGCCCAGGTCCAGATCGCCACGGGCGATATCAACAAAGGTCTTGCCCTGGTATTCGCTGAGGTGACTCATCAGCCACTCATCGATGCGATCGGTAAGCAGCAGCACTTCAATGCCTTTCTTGCGGAAGATTTCCAGGTGCGGACTGTTCTTGACCTGATTGTAACGCTCACCGGTCAGGTAGTAGATCTTCTCCTGGCCTTCCTGCATGCGCTCGATGTAGGCATCCAGGCTGACCACTTCGGAGTCGTCATTCTGCTGGGTTGAAGCAAAGCGCAACAGGCTGGCGATTTTCTCGCGGTTGGCGAAATCTTCAGCTGGGCCTTCCTTGATGACGCTGCCGAAGTTTTTCCAGAAGGTCGCATACTGCTCGGGTTCCTTCTTCGCCAGTTTCTCGAGCATATCCAGTACGCGCTTGGTCAGCGCCGACTTCATGCTGTCGATGGCTGGATCCTTCTGCAGGATCTCCCGCGATACGTTCAGCGACAGGTCGTTGGAATCCACCACACCCTTGATAAAGCGCAGGTACAGCGGCAGGAACTGCTCGGCGTCATCCATGATGAACACACGCTGCACATACAGCTTCAGACCACGCGGGGCCTCGCGCTGGTACAGGTCAAAGGGCGCACGACCTGGCACATACAGCAGGCTGGTGTACTCCAGCTTGCCTTCCACCTTGTTGTGGCTCCAGCTCAGCGGGTTCTCGAAGTCGTGGGCCACGTGCTTGTAGAACTCCTGGTACTCCTCGTCCTTCACCTCGGTGCGGGCGCGGGTCCAGAGCGCACTGGCACGGTTGACGGTTTCCCATTCCAGCTCTGCAGGCTGGTCCTTGTCTTCACCCATGTGCTGCTTGGGCAGTTCAATCGGCAGGGAAATGTGGTCGGAGTACTTCTTCACCACATTACGCAACCGCCAGCCATCGGCGAACTCGGATTCGGCAGACTTGAGATGCAGCACGATGCGCGTACCGCGCTCGGCCTTGGCGATGGTTTCGATGGTGAACTCACCCTCACCTGCCGATTCCCAGCGCACGCCTTCGGCGTTATCCAGCCCGGCACGACGGGTAAAGACCTCAACCTTGTCGGCGACGATAAAGGCGCTGTAGAAACCGACGCCGAACTGGCCGATCAGACTGGCGTCCTTTTTCTGGTCACCGGTGAGCTGCTGCATGAACGCAGCGGTGCCGGACTTGGCGATGGTACCCAGGTTCTCGATCACCTCGTCGCGGGACATACCGATACCATTATCTTCAATGGTCAGGGTGTTGGCGGTTTCATCAGAGCTGATGCGAATAACGATATTCGGCTGGTCTTCCAGCAATTCAGGCTTGGCAATAGCTTCGAAACGCAGCTTGTCCGAGGCGTCCGAAGCGTTGGAAATCAGCTCGCGGAGAAAAATCTCCTTGTTCGAGTACATCGAATGGATCATCAGGTGCAGCAGTTGCTTCACCTCTGTCTGAAATCCAAGCGTTTCCTTTTGGGCTTCCACGGTCATCGTCGGTTGTCTCCCTGTTATTGGGCAAAGTTTGCGGGCCACGCACAGTCGCCGCAGCGCTGTGCAGATGAGCTCTTAATGGGGGACACCTTGGCGGATTTCAAGTCACCGAGGTGATTGATGAAAGACTTCCAGGCTACGAACGTCCAGCGGATGGAAATGAAAGTCGACCTGATTGGCACCGCGAGGTTGGGCGATGACGATGCGTCGCTCGGGAGTAATGCTGGTTACCCGGCCTTCATAGACCCGATTGGTCCAGGTGGTCAGGCGCACCTGTTTATTGAGGGCCAATTGCGGCTCATCGAGCAAGGCCAGCAGACTGACCGTCTGCCATTCACTGACCGGGGCTGGCGGAGCTGCAGGTGGCTCAACTCGTGGTGTGGCGGCTGGCCTGGTTGGCGCTGCACGGCGTGCCGCGTCCAGCGCTGACAACCACTCGGGGGCGCTATCCAGCCAGGCTTCCCCGGTTAGACGTGTGCCATGCACAGTTGGCAGGTGCAGGTGGATACGTACCCGCACGCGACCATCGGTCTGGGGTGCAAAGTCCAGGCTTAGCGTGTAGTCGTCTGCTACCCGACGCAAACCAGGGGCCGACAGCGCTCCGCTGTACCACTGCATGACCAGCAGCGGCCAACTGCCCTCATCGCCAGGCAAACGCTCCATCGAGGTGTTTTGCAGCATTTCTGGGGCATTGGCAAAGCGAATCGCCAGCGAGCGCCGTACTCGACCGTCTTCACCCTCTTCAAACACCAGTTCCGAGCCACGCCATAGCACCCTGTCCGGATAGAACGGCTGATTGACCAGGGTGCCCTCGACGGTCCCGCTGCGATTGGCCGGCGCCGCCCATTGTCCGGACAGCAACAGCTCGAAGCGTTGCGGTTGCTGGTGGTAAAGCAGGAAGGCTCCAGCGGCAACCAGGCCCAGACCGAGCAACAGCAGCAGGCGTGGCAATAGGGCATAGCCACGGCCGCGGGCAAAAAGAGTAATAAAGGGCAGGAACACCGCCAACAACATGCGCTCAATCGGCAGGCTGCGCGCGTCGGCAACCAGCCAGATCCAGCCAATCAACACCATCGTGATACCACCGACGATCAAGAGCGCATCCATGTTCTTGTGACTCTCTATACCCTGGACAATGAGAAGCTGGAAAACCCTAATCCAGCTTGAAGTGGGCCCGCGCCGTGGCGATGGGCTCATTCGAGCGAGTTTGCCAGGCGGTTATCGCCACATTACCTACTCGCCGCCCCTGACGCCATACCTGGCAGGTGGCATAGGTGTCCTTGAACAGCCCAGCACGTAGATAATCGATTGAAAAATCGATAATTTTCGGGAACCCGGGACTGTTCATGAAGATCATCAAATGCAGCATCGCCGCCTGTTCCATAAAGCCGGCAATCACCCCACCGTGGATCGCAGGTAGCACCGGATTACCGATATTGTCCTTGGCAATAGGTAACTGGAAAACCACCTCCTCACCCAAGCGCAGAACCTGCATCCCGATCATGCTGGCATAGGGAATACTCTCGACCAGCGGGGCGAAGTCGCCGCTCTCGTGGGCCTTGCGCACCAACTCTTCAATATCGATGCTACTCCCGCTCATGCCTGCTCCCCATCTATAGTGCGTGAGATCTTGCCGGAGCCATCAGGTTTGCCCATGCGCATAAAGGTACCCACCACGTGGGCAATCGGACGTTCACGGTCTTCCTGATAGGCTACGCCACGGGTAAAGATCACCGTTGGCGTGATGCGATAGCACTCGGCAAAGCCAAATATCGCCTTGCCCGGCAGGGCCGGACGCATGTAGTCAATGCGCAAATCCAGCGTCGGGCAGATCTCGAACTCGGGCAGATAGCACACCGTAGAAATACCGCAGCAGGTATCCATCAGGGTAGTGATAGCGCCACCATGGACTACACCACTGACCGGGTTGCCAATAATCGCTTGGCTGTAGGGCAACTTGATGATCAACCCCTGCTCGTCTGCACGCTCCACCGCCATCCCCAGCACCTGGCAATGGCGCAGGACGGATAGAAACTGTTTGGCGCGATCTTCAATAGTACTCATGACAATTCTCTGCTATTCAGCATGGTTCTGCGTCGGGCCGCTATAGTAAACAGTCTGCTTCGCAGACTCCAGAATTCGGCTATGCTAATCGGGTTATGCGGAAAGTGGGAACTAATCCGGCAAAGCATCAGACAAAGTAGTGCTATTGATCCCAAGGAGAATTCTATGAAGAAATTGTGCGCAACAGTCGCCCTTATGGCCAGTCTTGGTTTGCTCGCTGCCTGTCAGCAAGATTCTGAAGACAAGATGGATTCCGCCGCTGACTCCATGTCTGACGCGATGGAAAGTATGGGCGACGCAGCTGAAGATGCCGGCGAAGCCGCAGAGCTCCGAGCTCGCGAGGCTACCGGTAATGAGCGTACTACTGGTGAGCGCATTGGCGACGGCGTCGATTCGGCTGGTGAAACCATGGGCGATGCCTATGATGACAGCGCCGACTATGTACGCGAAAAAGCGGGTGAAGTCAGAGAGTCAGCTTCTGATGCCCGTGACTCGGTAGAAGAAAGCATGTCCGAGTAACAGACTCGTTAAGGCATGCCCGCCAGGGCATGCCTTGCTTGTTCCCAGCAACAACCTTGAATACCCGCCTTCCTCGCAATACCCCTTACGCCAATGCAGGCGAAAGCAACAACCCCAGACAGCACAGAAATCCCACGACCCACGCCACACTCCGCAGCGTCGCCATGTCCATCAGGTAAAGCGCGGTATAAGCAATCCGAGAAACGATAAACAGCCCTGCCAACAGTTCGATGGTGAAACCGTGCATGCCGGTTACCTGGGCAACCAAGACACCGGCGGCAAACAACGGAAAGGCTTCAAGCATATTGGAATGCGCGGCCATGGCGCGGGCGCCGCGACCAGTAAGGGTCGCCTGTTGAGCGCGTGGATGACGATTGTCGTAACCCTTCTCGCCGGAGCGGGCCATGGCAATGGCCACAGGAACCTTGGTCAGGACAATCAGCAAGGCAGCAAAAAACAGACACCACAAGGGAAAGCTCATTCGTTCTTCTCCTGTACAACGGGATCCGACACCAGCGTCGGGCTGAACATCATGACCTCAAGCACATCGGAATGAAACTCCCGCCGATACAGCACCAGTACCACACCAGCCGAAGTGAGCATGAAAAACAGCGGATTGATAAACCAGGTCAGTGCAGCCAGGGCAAAGTAGTAAGCCCGCAAGCCCAGGTTGAACTCGTTACCGGCCATGGATAACACGCTTGCTGCCCTCGCAGCATAGGCACGGCGCTCGATTTCAGTGACGTTCTTTTCACCTACCAGGGGCGCAGAGCCGAGCAATACCGAAGCAAAGTTGTACTGGCGCATACCCCAGGAAAAGGTGAAAAAGGCATAAACGAAAATTCCCAGCATCACCAACAGTTTCATTTCCGACATCTGTCGGCTGACCTCTGCGACAAAGGGCAGGTCATGCAGCAGGTTCTGGGCTCTATCAGTAGCGCCCATTACCGTGATCAGACCAGCCAGAATCAGCAAGGTACTGGAAGCAAAAAATGCAGTATTGCGCTCCAGATTACCGATCACGCTGGCATCGGCAATACGCTGCTCACGCATCAGCAGACGGCTCATCCAGTCCTGGCGGTAAAGGTGCAATACGCTGGCCAGACAGGCTGTGTCGCGACCCTTGTGGCGCGCATAGTAGGTGTAACCTACCCAGCAAAGCAGAAACCAGAAAAACGCGAGCAGGTTGAGCCAGAGGGCACCGGCATCGGGGACGGCAGGTAGGACGGGCATTCAGGTTCCTCGAGTAAGCAGGGGGTTGGTGAGCGCAGGCCGTACTTGATGGCGCTGTACCGATACCAGTATAGACAGAATGCACCAGCGTCGAGACACATTCCCGCGCCCTCCTCCCGACAATAAAAAACCCCGCCGAAGCGGGGTTTTCAACTGCCTGAGAGCGGGAAGAATTACTTCTTCAGCGCCCAGCCAGTCAGCTCGGCCAATGCAACACCGATATCAGCCAGCGAACGAACGGTCTTCACGCCAGCGTCTTCAAGCGCAGCGAATTTCTCGTCTGCTGTACCCTTGCCACCGGAGATGATCGCACCGGCGTGGCCCATGCGCTTGCCCGCAGGTGCAGTCACACCGGCGATGTAGGACACAACCGGCTTGGTCACATTGGCCTTGATGAAGGCCGCTGCTTCTTCTTCGGCGCTGCCGCCGATCTCACCGATCATGACGATTGCTTCAGTCTTCGGATCGTCCTGGAACATCTGCAGGATATCGATGAAGTTGGAGCCAGGGATCGGGTCACCACCGATGCCGACACAGGTAGACTGGCCAAAGCCAGCGTCTGTGGTCTGCTTCACTGCTTCATAGGTCAAGGTGCCGGAGCGCGAAACGATACCGACTTTACCTGGCAGGTGAATGTGACCGGGCATGATGCCGATCTTGCACTCGCCGGGGGTAATCACGCCTGGGCAGTTAGGCCCGATCAGACGTACGCCCAGCTGGTCACAGACGACTTTGCAGTCGAGCATGTCCAGGGTCGGGATACCTTCGGTGATGCACACGATCAGCTTGATGCCGCCGTTGGCTGCTTCCAGGATCGAGTCCTTGCAGAAAGGAGCCGGAACATAAATCACACTGGCTTCAGCGCCAGTCTGCTCAACCGCTTCACGTACGGTGTTGAACACGGGCAGGCCCAGGTGAGTAGTACCACCCTTGCCAGGTGTAACGCCACCGACCATCTTGGTGCCGTACTCGATAGCCTGCTCAGAGTGGAAAGTACCCTGTGCGCCAGTAAAGCCCTGGCAGATAACTTTGGTGTCTTTGTTGATCAGGATGCTCATTATTTACCCTCCGCGGCCTTGACGACTTGCTGGGCAGCGTCGGTCAGACTGGTTGCTACGATGATGTTCAGACCACTTTCCTTGAGTACCTTGGCGCCCAGCTCGGCATTGTTGCCTTCCAGACGCACAACCACCGGTACTTTCACGCCGACTTCCTTCACCGCGCCAATGATGCCTTCGGCAATCATGTCGCAACGAACGATACCGCCGAAGATGTTGACCAGAACGGCCTTCACATTGGTGTCGGACAGGATGATCTTGAATGCTTCGGTAACGCGCTCTTTGGTCGCGCCGCCGCCCACATCCAGGAAGTTGGCAGGCTTGCCACCGTGGTGGTTAACGATGTCCATGGTGCCCATGGCTAGGCCAGCACCATTGACCATGCAGCCGATGTTACCTTCCAGCGCAACATAGTTGAGCTCGAACTTGGCAGCGTGGGCTTCACGCGGATCATCCTGCGACGGGTCATGCATGCCGCGCAGCTTGGGCTGACGGTACATGGCGTTGCCATCGATACCCAGTTTGGCATCCAGGCAGTGCAGGTTTCCGTCTTCCTTGATAACCAGCGGGTTGATTTCCAGCAGGGCTAGATCGTAGTCCGCGAACAGCTTGCCGAGACCGACGAAGATGTTGGTGAACTGCTTGATCTGGTCGCCTTTCAGGCCCAGTTGGAAGGCCAGGTCACGACCCTGGTAGGGTTGGGGACCGACCAGCGGGTCAACCACAGCCTTGATGATTTTCTCGGGGGTTTCTTCAGCAACCTTCTCGATTTCAACACCACCTTCGGTGGATGCCATGAAAACGATACGGCGGCTGGAGCGATCCACTACCGCACCCAGGTACAGCTCTTGAGCGATATCGGTGCAGGCTTCAACCAGAATCTTGGTTACCGGCTGACCGGTAGCATCTGTCTGGTAAGTCACCAGACGCTGACCAAGCCATTTTTCGGCAAAGGCCTTGGCTTCGTCCTTGCTCTTGATCAGCTTGACGCCGCCAGCCTTGCCGCGGCCACCAGCATGGACCTGGGCCTTGACTACCCACATGTCGCCGCCGATTTTGTCGCAGGCTTCTGCTGCTTCTTCTGGAGTGTCTACTGCGTAACCCTTGGAGACAGGAAGGCCATACTCAGCGAACAGCTGCTTCCCCTGATATTCGTGAAGATTCATGCGTATCTACCGTTTTGATCGTGTAGGAATTACGTTTCATAACCGTGGCGCTGTCCGGACGAGCCCGAACCCTGCCACCGTTACCCTTATCACCTGGCTGGAAGCTCTGAAAAGTTGTCTGGGCCGGCGAATCGCACCGTTGCGTTCGCTACCCGGACCCTGTTCAGAGCCGCCAAAAGGCGACCAGACCGATCCTTCGGTCGGATTTGCCGCTTCGTGATAATGCCCTGGCGAACCGGCAGGTATCGAAATCGACCTGCCGGTCACCGGGACGCTATTTTATCGCTTCTTGCGATTGGCGACATGTATTGCGTGACCGTTTACCGCCAACGCGGCTTCATGCAGCGCTTCGGAAACGGTTGGGTGTGAAAACACCATCATGCCCAGATCTTCGGCACTGGTGCCGAACTCCATGCCGATGGCGCCCTGCTGGACCAGCTCGGCAGCGCCGGGGCCAATCACGTGAACACCAAGAACGCGGTCAGTCTTGGCGTCGGCAATAACCTTGACCATACCACCCGCGTCGTTGGCCGCTACGGCGCGACCATTGGCAGCAAAGGGGAAAACACCGACATTGATGTCCACACCCTCGGTCTTGAGTTGCTGCTCATTCTTGCCCACCCAGGCAATTTCCGGATGGGTATAGATCACTGAAGGCACCAGATCGTAGTTCATCGCAGTCTTGTGACCGGCAATGCGCTCGGCGACCATGACGCCCTCTTCAGAGGCCTTGTGGGCCAGCATCGCGCCGCGCACAGCGTCGCCCACAGCGTAAACACCGGGCACGCTGGTAGCACAGTAGTCGTCAACAAAGATCATGCCGCGCTCGTCCATATCCACACCGGAGTCGGAGGCCAGCAGATTTTCGGTGTAAGGCTTGCGACCCACAGCAACGATCAGTTTGTCAAAGCTCAACTGTTGCTCGCCATCGGCGTCAGTAAAGGACACTGTGACCTGTTTGCGCTTGACATCGGTACCAGTAACTCGCGCACCCAGACGGATTTGCATACCCTGCTTGGTGAAGGTCTTCAGCGCTTCCTTGCCAATCTGCTCATCCGCAGCAAGCAGGAACTTGTCCAGAGCCTCGAATACCACTACCTCGGCACCCAGGCGGCGCCATACCGAACCCAGTTCCAGGCCAATTACGCCCGCGCCAATCACGCCAAGCTTCTTGGGTACAGTCTGGAATTCCAGCGCGCCAGTGGAGTCGACGATGATGTCCTCGGTCAGCGGAGCTGGAGGGATTTCGATCGGACGTGAGCCGGAAGCGAGAATCACATTCTCAGCTTCCAATACCTTGGTTTTGCCGTCGGCATCGGTCACTTCGACTTTCTTGCCAGCCAGCAATTTGCCGTGGCCTTCGATACTGGTCACGCCATTGGCCTTGAACAGCGCGGTCACACCGCCAGTGAACTGCTTGACGATCTTGTCCTTGCGCTCAAGCATGGCCGGAATATCGATGCTCAGACCCTTGGTGCTGATACCGTGGATCTGGAAACCATCCTGCGCCTCGTGGAACTTCCAGGAAGTATCCAGCAGCGCCTTGGAGGGGATACAGCCGACATTCAGGCAAGTACCGCCCAGTGCCTGCTTACCGTCTTTGCCCACATACTTCTCGATACAGGCAACCTTCAGACCCAGTTGAGCAGCGCGAATGGCTGCTACGTAGCCGCCAGGACCAGCGCCTATTACCACTACATCATATTTGTCACTCATAACCCAATTCCTCTGTTTGCAGCTGTATGGGTGAAGCTGCCCCGACGCTTGTGACGTATACAGGGCAGCTTGCCGCGTGCCGCTTTTAGCTTGCAGCTGTTAATCAGATGTCCAGCAGCAGACGCGCTGGGTCTTCCAGCAATTCCTTGATGGCAACCAGGAAGCTAACCGCTTCCTTGCCGTCGATCAGGCGGTGGTCATAGGACAGCGCCAGGTACATCATCGGCAGGATAACTACCTGACCGTTGACCGCCATCGGGCGCTCCTGGATCTTGTGCATGCCCAAAATAGCCGCCTGCGGCGGATTGACGATCGGCGAAGACAACAGCGAACCAAACACACCACCGTTGGAAATGGTGAAGGTACCGCCAGTCATGTCTTCCATCGACAGTTTGCCTTCCTTCGCCTTGCGGCCAAAGTCAGCGATAGTGCCTTCTACCTGAGCCAGGCTCATGTGCTCGGTGTTGCGCAAAATCGGCACAACCAGTCCGCGGTCACTGGAAACGGCCACGCCGATATCCTGATAACCGTGGTAAACCACATCGGAACCGTCGATCGAGGCGTTCACCGCGGGATAGCGCTTCAGCGCCTCGGTCGCAGCCTTGACGAAGAAGGACATGAAGCCCAACCGCACACCGTTGTGTTTCTTCTCGAACAGATCCTTGTACTTCTTGCGCAGGTCCATGATCGGCTTCATGTCGACTTCGTTGAAAGTCGTCAACATAGCCATGGTGGACTGGGCATCAACCAGACGCTCGGCGATGCGGGCGCGCAGACGAGTCATGGGCACGCGCTTTTCTACACGATCGCCCTCACCCAGGCTGACAGACGCTTCGGCAGCGGCAGGCTTGGGCGCAGGTGCGGCGGGCTTGGCCGGAGCATTTTTCTTCGCTTCGACAGCGTTGAGCACGTCTTCCTTGGTAACTCGACCACCTTTGCCGGTACCAGCGATGTCGCCAGCAGCCAGACCGTTCTCTTCCGCCAGCTTGCGCGCTGCGGGGGACAGCAGCGGCTCTTCGCCGGAGGCAGAGGCGTCACTGGCTGCGGCCTTGTCTTCGCCCTTGCTTTCAGCTTTCTCTTCAGCCTTGGCTTGTGGCTTGGCCGCGGCGGTTGCGCCGTCGTTCAGGCTACCCAGCACTTCGCCGCTGAGTACGGTTTCGCCTTCGCCCTTGACGATATCGCCCAGTACACCGTCAGCCTCGGCCAACACTTCCATGACGACCTTATCGGTCTCGATATCAACGATCAGCTCGTCACGCTTGACGGCGTCGCCAGGTTGCTTGTGCCAGGTCGCCACGGTGCCATCGGCAACCGATTCGGGAAATGTGGGGGCCTTGATTTCAATAGCCATTGTCGATCCTTAAATTAATACTGTGTTGTCTGCCAGATGCTCAAGCGGTGAGTGCGTCTTGCAATAATTTTTCCTGCTGCTCGGCGTGCATGGACGGATAACCACAAGCAGGCGATGCCGAGGCCTCCCGTCCAGCGTAGTCCAAGTACAGGTTCTTGACCTTGTGCTGCCCGATAACCCGACGCATATGGTGCTGACTGCAGTACCAAGCGCCCTGGTTCATCGGTTCTTCCTGACACCAAACGACTTTCTTCAGCGACTTGTAGGTCGCCAGCACGTCCGCCAGATCATCCTCGGGGAACGGATAGAGCTGCTCGATACGAATGATCGCAGCGTTTTCTATCTCTTCCTTGCGGCGCATTTCCAGCAGATCGTAGTACACCTTGCCGCTACACATGATGACCCGCTCGACCTTCTTCGGATCGATCGCGTCGACCTCGGGAATAACGGTCTGGAAGGAACCTTCGGCCAAGTCTTCCAGGGAAGAAATGGCCAGTTTGTGGCGCAGCAGGGATTTCGGGGTCAGGGCGATCAACGGCTTGCGCAGGGGACGAATCACCTGGCGCCGCAGCATGTGATAGACCTGGGCCGGCGTCGAAGGTACGCAGACCTGAATGTTGTGCTCGGCAGACAGCTGCAGGAAGCGCTCCAAGCGCGCCGAGGAGTGCTCAGGGCCCTGCCCTTCGTAACCGTGTGGCAGCAGCATGGTCAGACCACAAAGACGGCCCCACTTGTGCTCGCCACTGGTGATGAATTGGTCGACCACCACTTGAGCGCCGTTGAAGAAGTCGCCGAACTGGGCTTCCCAGATCACCAACGCGTTCGGCGTGGTGGTGGCATAGCCATACTCGAAGGCCAGCACTGCTTCTTCGGACAGCAACGAATCATAGATCTCGAAGCGCGGCTGACTCTCGGAAAGATTGGCCAACGGCACATAGGTGCTGCCGTCTTTCTGGTTGTGCACCACGGCATGGCGATGGGAGAAGGTTCCGCGACCAACGTCCTGACCGGTGATACGCACCGGGTGCCCTTCATGCAGCAGAGTGGCATAGGCCATAGTCTCGGCAAAGCCCCAGTTCAGGGCCAGCGCACCGGCAGCCATCTTGCGACGGTCTTCGATGATCTTGCCAACCTGACGCTGAATCATCAGGCCGTCGGGCATGGCGTTGAGGTTGTTAGCCAGCTCTTGCAGAGTCTTCAGATCAAAACGCGTGTCATGGCGTGCAGTCCACTTGTGCCCCAGGTAGGGGGCCCAGTCGACAAAGGAGCTGGTGTCCGGCTCCTTGACCAGGCTCTTGACCACGTGATCACCGTTATCCAGCGCGGTGCGATATTCCTCGATCATGCCCTGCACGTCATCGCTGGAGAGCACCTCTTCAGCAACCAGGCGCTCAGCGTAGATCTCACGGGTAGTCGGATGCTTGCCAATGCGGTCATACATCATCGGCTGGGTACCGGAGGGCTCATCCGCTTCGTTGTGACCGCGGCGACGGTAGCAGACCAGGTCAATCACCACATCACGCTTGAACTGCATGCGGTAATCCACAGCCAGTTGAGTAACGAAGTGCACGGCCTCGGGGTCATCACCATTAACGTGGAAGATCGGCGCCTGAATCATCTTGGCGACGTCAGTACAGTATTCGGTAGAGCGCGCATCATCCTGGCGGCTGGTAGTAAAGCCGACCTGATTGTTGACAATGATATGGATGGTGCCGCCAGTCTTGTAGGCCCGGGTCTGGGACATCTGGAAGGTTTCCATGACCACGCCCTGACCGGCAAAGGCAGCGTCACCATGAATATTGATCGGCAGTACGCGATCACCGGTGTAATCCTTGCGGCGGTCCTGACGGGCGCGCACCGAACCTTCGACCACCGGAGAAACAATCTCCAGGTGCGAGGGGTTGAATGCCAGGGCCAGGTGCATTTCGCCGCCAGAGGTCATGACATTGGAAGAGAAACCCTGGTGATACTTGACGTCACCGGAACTCAGGTCGTTCTTCTTCTTGCCTTCGAACTCGTCAAATAGCTCACGCGGGTTTTTGCCGAGTATGTTTACCAGCACGTTGAGGCGGCCGCGGTGGGCCATACCCATGACCATTTCCTGGGTGCCATAGGAGCCGGCACGCTGGATGATCTCGTCAAGCATGGGGATCAGACTTTCACCGCCCTCCACACCGAAACGCTTGGTGCCGGGAAACTTGGTACCCAGGTACTTTTCCAGACCTTCTGCAGCAGTCAAACGCTCAAGCAGGTGACGCTTGGTAGCGACCGAATGCTGAGGCTTGCCACGTACACTTTCCAGGCGCTGTTGAAACCAGCGGCGCTGGGTAGAGTCGACAATGTGCATGTATTCAGCACCGAAGGTCGAGCAATAGGTCGACTTCAATGCATCAAGAATTTCGCGCAACGGCGCTTCTTCCTTACCTATCTGCAGCTCCCCGGTACGGAACGAAGTGTCCATATCGGCGTCAGTCAGACCATAGTCTGCAAGGGTCAGATCAGCGATTTCTTCACGTTGCCACAAACCCAGCGGATCCAGGCTGGAGCCCTGATGTCCGCGCATGCGATAGGCCTGGATAAGGCGCAGCACATCAACCTGCTTCTTCTCGTGGGCACTGGTGACCAGGCCGCCAGCCGAACCGGCAGAGCGGCGCTGATTTTTCGCCAGTAACTGGAAGTGTTCACGAATAGTGGAATGAGAAACGTCCGATCCGGCATGGCCGTTGGCTTGCGGCAGCTTCTGGAAGTAGCTGCGCCACTCGTCGGCGATACTGTTTGGATCGTGCAGATAGAGCTCGTATAGCTCTTCAACATAGGAGGCATTCCCACCATCAAGGTGAGAGGTACTCCACAGCTGCTGCATTTCGCTGTCTGGCATGCTTGGTCACCCTCTTTAGGGGGACACCATCTGGTACAAAGACCATTAACTGGCAAAAACACTGCCATCCGCACAGAACACACTGCAACCCAATGGCATTGTCTCTACCATTACGCCTTGCTGCCTTGTCCTGCGAACCCGGAATATTGCCGGCCCCGACAGATAGTTCGGGTGTTACCCGATTGCCCCTGTTGGTTTAGGTACATACAAACCGCGGCTTTGTGAGCTGCGGTTCGACTAAAAAACTGTCCGGCTCCCTGTAGCAGGAGCCGGCAGATCAACCTGATGCAGATATCAGCCTATCAGGTACCGCTTTGCAGCAACATGTTGCGGATGTGGCCGATGGCGCGGGTCGGGTTAAGACCTTTGGGGCACACATTCACGCAGTTCATGATACCGCGGCAGCGGAATACGCTGAACGGGTCGTCCAGGGCAGCCAGACGCTCGTCGGTGTGGGTGTCGCGGCTGTCCGCCAGAAAGCGGTAGGCTTGCAACAGACCAGCAGGACCGATGAACTTGTCCGGATTCCACCAGAATGAAGGGCAGGAAGTGGAGCAGCAGGCACAGAGAATACACTCGTACAGGCCATCCAGCTTCTCACGCTCTTCAGGCGACTGCAGACGCTCGATAGCCGGCGCCGGCGTGTCGTTCTGCAAATACGGCTGAATCTTTTCGTATTGCTTGTAGAAGATGCTCATATCCACGACCAGGTCACGTATGACCGGCAATCCCGGCAATGGACGCAGCACCAACTTGTTGTTTTTCACCACAGCGGACAATGGCGTGACACAGGCCAGGCCATTTTTGCCGTTGATGTTCATCCCGTCAGAGCCACATACGCCCTCACGGCAGGAACGACGGTAGGACATGCCTACGTCCTGTTCCTTTACCAGGGCCAGTACGTCAAGAACCATGATGTCCTTGCCGCCAGTATCAACCTGGAAGTCCTGCATGTAGGGAGCGTTGTCGCTCTCGGGGTTATAACGGTAGACGCTTACTTGCAGCATATCGGTCACCCTTAATAAGTCCGAATCTTAGGTTCAAATACCGGAACTGTCTTGGGCGAGAAGTTAACGCCCCGCTTTCTCAGCGTTTTGGTTTCTGGCATGTAGAGGCTGTGGCACAACCAGTTGACGTCATCACGGTCTTCATAGTCTTCGCGCGCATGCGCGCCGCGACTTTCAGTCCGCAAATTCGCCGCAATGGCAGTGGCTTCAGCAACTTCAAGCAGATTCTGCAGTTCCAGCGCTTCGATACGCGCAGTGTTGAACGCCTGGCTCTTGTCGTCGATCTTCAGTGTCGCGATACGCTCGCGCAAATCGGCCAGTTGTTTGATACCTTTTTCCATGTATTCGCCAGTACGGAATACACCGAAGTAGTTCTGCATGCAGCTTTGCAGTTCCTTGCGCAGCGGCGCAACCTGCTCACCCTGGTCACGCTGATTCAGCGCATTCAGACGGGACAGGGACGCATCCAGATCCGACTCGGAAGCGGTACGGTGTTCGATACCGTCCTTGAGCGCGGTTTCCAGGTGCAGACCAGCAGCGCGGCCAAATACCACCAGATCCAGCAGCGAGTTGCCGCCCAGACGGTTGGCGCCATGCACGGACACGCAAGCCACTTCACCTACAGCGAAGAGACCATCGACAATCTTGTCGTTACCGTCGGCGTCCTGAGTAATTGCCTGACCATGGATGTTGGTCGGGATGCCGCCCATCATGTAGTGACAGGTTGGCACCACTGGAATCGGTGCAGTAACCGGATCCACATGGGCAAAGGTCTTGGACAGTTCACAGATACCTGGCAGGCGGCTGTGCAACACCTCCTCACCCAGGTGGTCGAGCTTGAGCATTACATGGTCGCCTTCCGGCCCACAGCCGTTACCGGCGAGGATTTCCTTGACCATGGAACGCGCAACAACGTCACGACCAGCAAGGTCCTTGGCGTTGGGCGCATAGCGCTCCATGAAACGCTCGCCATGCTTGTTGATCAGGTAACCACCTTCACCACGGCAACCTTCGGTCACCAGGGTACCGGCACCGGCAATACCGGTCGGGTGGAACTGCCACATTTCCATGTCCTGCGCCGGTACGCCAGCGCGCAGGGCCATGCCCATGCCGTCACCGGTGTTGATCAGCGCGTTGGTAGTAGAGGCGTAAATACGACCTGCACCGCCGGTGGCCAGTACGGTGGCCTTGGAACGAATGTAAACGGTTTCGCCGGTTTCAATGCAGATGGCGATAACACCAACTACTGTACCGTCCTGGTTCTTGACCAGATCAACCGCGTACCACTCATTAAGGAAGGTGGTGTCGTGCTTGACGTTATTCTGATACAGCGTGTGCAGCAGCGCGTGACCGGTACGGTCAGCAGCAGCGCAAGTACGTGCAGCCTGGGTCGGGTTGTCCGGACCCTTGGACTGACCACCGAACGGACGCTGATAGATGCGGCCCTGCTCGGTACGCGAGAACGGCAAACCCATGTGCTCGAGTTCGAAGATCGCTTCCGGGCCAACAGAACACATGTATTCGATCGCATCCTGGTCACCGATATAGTCGGAACCCTTGACCGTGTCATACATGTGCCAGCGCCAGTCGTCGTTCGGATCGGCAGAAGCAATGGCACAGGTGATGCCGCCCTGGGCAGACACCGTGTGCGAGCGAGTCGGAAACACTTTGGTTACCACAGCGGTTTTGTGACCACCCTGGGCCAGTTGCAGCGCAGCGCGCATGCCGGCGCCACCGCCACCAACGATGATGGCGTCAAAACTCAGTGTACGAATGTTAGCCATTTAGATACCCCAAAGAATCTGTACGCCCCAGACAAACAAGACAAACATCAGCAGACCGCAAGCCGCCTGGAACAGGAAGCGAACGATGGTGGCTGATTTGCCCAGCGCCATGGGAGTAAGGTAGTCAGTAGAAATGGTCCACATTCCGACCCATGCATGAACACTCAGTGCCACGAGGGTGAGCAAGCTGAAAATACGCATCCAGTTCTGGCTGAACAGACCTTGCCAGTCGGCGTAGCTCAGACCCGGATTGAAGATCAGATAACCAAGCAGGAACAGGGTGTAAGCGGCCAGCAGAACTGCCGAAACGCGCTGAACCATCCAGTCATACAGGCCGCTGCGCGACAGGTTGGTGACATTGGTTACCATATCCAAACCCCCAGAAGAACAATCAGGATGACGGAGATCACAATCACAATCTGCGAGCCCAGCTTGCCGCTTTCCAGGCCTTCACCAATACCGGCGTCCATCACCAGGTGGCGAATCCCTGCGACCAGGTGATACAGCAGGGCAGATAACACGCCCCAAAGCACCAGCTTGGCCAACGGATTTTGCAGACATGCCTGCACTTGCTCAAAGCCGTCTTCGGAACTCAATGACATATCCAGCATCCAAAGCAAACCTGCGATGGCGAGGAACATGATGATGCCCGAGATACGGTGAGCAATTGACGTGTAGGCTGTGACAGGAAGTTTGATTGTCCTGAGATCTAGGTTGACAGGTCTTTTGCTATTCACGGCTATATTCACACTCATGGCCCTGACTGAAACAGGGCTGGATTATAGGAAGGTGCACTGTTGAGGGTACCCCAGTGGCATAACTGTCTGGCCCCGCGAGAAAAGGCCAACATGCCACTTTGCCGGTCATGGAGTATAGAGACTTGACCCCCTGATTACAATGCGCCGAGCCCTTCGAAAGGCTTATCATCAAGCCTTGCAACACAATCACCCCGCATAATTTGGCTGCCAATAAAAGCTTTTTATTCGGTCAATATCCATTCACTATGGGTAGAATTGACAAACCGATTTATCACCTTATAGTGATGCGGGCCCTGCGTGGGGGGCCACTCTTCCGATTCCAGCAAACAGGAGGCCATCAATGGCTGACAAAAAGGCGCAGTTGATCATTGAGGGCAACGCCCCCATCGACCTGCCAATCTACTCAGGCACTCTTGGCCCGGACGTTGTAGATGTGCGGGGACTCACTGGCGAAGGCTTCTTTACCTTCGACCCCGGCTTCATGGCCACTTCATCCTGTGAATCCAAGATCACCTATATTGATGGTGACAAGGGCGTGCTGCTGCACCGCGGCTACCCCATCGAGCAACTGGCAGAAAAGGCCGACTTCCTGGAAACCTGCTTTCTGCTGCTCCAGGGCGAACTGCCAAGCGACGCAGAAAAGAAAGAGTTTGTCAGCACCATCAAGAACCACACCATGGTTCACGAACAGCTCAAGACCTTCTTCAACGGCTTCCGTCGCGACGCTCACCCGATGGCTATCATGTGTGGCGTAGTTGGCGCCCTCTCGGCGTTTTATCACGACTCACTAGACATCAATGATGCGCATCACCGCCAGATTTCTGCGGTTCGCCTGATCGCCAAGATGCCGACCCTGGCAGCCATGGTTTACAAGTATTCCATGGGTCAGCCGATGATGTACCCGCGCAACGACCTGAGCTACTCCGAAAACTTCCTGCACATGATGTTCAACACGCCTTGTGAAGAGAAGAAAATCAATCCGGTACTGGCCAAGGCCATGGATCGCATCTTCGTCCTGCATGCAGACCACGAACAGAATGCCTCCACCTCTACAGTACGTCTGGCAGGCTCCTCCGGAGCCAACCCGTTTGCCTGTATTGCTGCTGGTATTGCCGCACTCTGGGGCCCCGCACACGGTGGCGCCAACGAAGCCGTACTGCGCATGCTGGATGAAATCGGTGATGTATCCAATATCGAGAAGTTCGTGGCCAAGGCCAAGGACAAGGATGACCCATTCAAACTGATGGGCTTTGGTCACCGCGTTTACAAGAACTTCGACCCGCGCGCCAAGGTTATGAAGCAGACCTGTGACGAAGTACTGGCCGAGCTGGGCATCAATGATCCGCAGCTGGAACTGGCAATGAAGTTGGAAGAGATTGCCCGCAACGATCCCTACTTCGTCGAGCGCAACCTGTATCCGAACGTCGACTTCTATTCAGGCATCATCCTCAAGGCCATCGGCATCCCCGCTTCCATGTTCACCGTAATCTTCGCCACCGGCCGCACGCCGGGCTGGATTGCCCACTGGAACGAGATGATCAGCGGTCCGTACAAGATCGGTCGCCCGCGTCAGCTGTATACCGGCGCAACCAAGCGTGACTATCCGGGCTGAGCTTAAGCCAATAAAAAACCCGCTTCGGCGGGTTTTTTATTGGCTAGCTACAAGCAAACTCTAAAGCCTTGGATAAACACACCCTACTCTCTGTCGAGCTCAATCAGCTTGCTGCTTGAAGCTGGCAACTTACAGCTGCTTTCACCCCGTCTGCCCCTCCCACCAACCAATTATCCTTAGCGCCTCGGCCGCCGTTTCACCGCAGACATCAGCAGCGGGCAGAAACTCAGCGCACACTTTCGGGCGCTCTGCAGATAGAAAGATACCGCAGCGCTGCTGCGCGTCGAGATTAATACAGCGCACCCCCGCCGGTTTGCCCTCAGGCATGCCAGGGATCGGCGAGCTGATTGATGGAGCGATGCAGCAAGCGCCGCAGCCATCACGGCAGACCATAGCCATAGTGATTCAAACCTCAAAAGCACAAACAAGTCGGGCCGCTATTCTGCCAGCACTGGCAACATCTCACACCCTTCTTCGCAGGCACTGCGCGCTCCCACTTGTGCCAAGCCAAAGCCTGGGAATTGTCATCAGGGCTTACAGGCGCTTTAGAACGGGGCTCGAACCTTCGCCGGAGCTGGGAGTCCCAACTCTATACAGACCGACTTTTCACGGTCAGCTTCAGACAGTCGGCAAAGGAGAAAATCCCATGGCACATGCTCCACACATTACCGGTGAAAAATTCGATCATAAGGTGGCTGCGATCTTTGCTACCGAGGCAGAGGCGCAAAGCGCGGCAGAGGAAGTACGCCTTGCCGTGGGCCTGGAGGAAAAACAGGTCTTTGTTCTGCGTCCGAACGATCCTCATGAGGGCCGCAAGCTGGAGCCCGAAGACGGCGGCATATGGCGGACCATGATTCGTTCGCACCTCTGGCTGGGGGGCATTGGCGCGGTAGTAGGTCTGCTGCTGTTCATGCTCGCTTTCTCCTCCGACGTGCGCTTTATCGTCACCAACGCAATGGCCGCCGCAGCTCTGTTTATCGGCTTTGGCGCCGTGCTGGGTATGATGCTGGCGGGCCTGATATCACTTCGTCCTGACCACCTGCCCTATATCATCAAGGCGCAAAGTGCACTGCGAGAGGGGAAATCAGTAGTCGCAGTGCACGCGCGCAGTGTGGAGCAGAGCAAGCAGGCAATCGACGAGCTGGAAAAGCACCATGCCCAGGTTGTGAATTCTCTCTAGACGCCTAGTGCTTGCTAGCCTCGAAATCAGGCTTGAGGTATCCCAGCGCCCGCCGCCCTTGCCCTGCACGTCAGCATAGAATTGATCGACCAGCGCCGTAACCGGTAACTGTGAGCCATTGCGCCGGGCTTCCTCGAGCACAATGGCCAGGTCCTTGCGCATCCAGTCCACGGCAAAACCAAAATCGAACTCACCAGCGAGCATGGTTTTGTGCCGGTGCTCCAATTGCCAGGACTGGGCCGCACCTTTGCTGATCACCTCCATCGCGGCCTCACCGTCCAACCCGGCCTGCTGGGCAAAATGCAGCGCCTCAGAAAGCCCCTGCAGCAAACCGGCGATACACACCTGGTTGACCATCTTGGTCAACTGACCCGAACCCGCAGGTCCCATTAGCTTGATCATGCGGGCGTAGCTATTGATCACCGGCCTGGCCATATCAAAGACTTCCGGTTCACCACCAACCATGATGGTTAGTTGGCCGTTTTCTGCACCCGCTTGGCCGCCCGATACCGGTGCATCAAGAAAGCCAACGCCCTGAGCAGCGCATAATGCGGCCAACCGCCGCGCTGCATTGGCCGACGCCGTCGTGTGGTCGATAAGCACAGCCCCAGAGCGGATACTTTTCAGGACGCCCTGCTCGCCCGCCACGACCTCAAACAGATCATCATCGTTACCCACGCAGATCAGCACCAGATCCTGCTCGGCTGCCGCCTGCTCCGGCGTGCTGCGCGACTGACCACCATGCTCAGCCACCCAGGCCTCGGCGCGTCTTGCTGTGCGGTTATATACCGTGACCTGGTGCCCGGCTCTGTGCAGGTGCCCGGCCATTGGATAACCCATGACTCCCAGACCGATAAAAGCGATGTTCGACATTAGCATCCTCCGCTGAAAACTGACCGGCCACATCGGAACGGCGCGCAACCGGAATTCGAGCATAGCAGCTCCGGCCTGGGCCGGCTGCTCACATCAGGCTGAAACCTTTTGCCATTATATTAAAAGGGGGATCTCAGTACCGCGGTGCTATCGACCGGCTCAAGCAGGTAAGATAAACGTATAAATAAAGAGTAATCATTCATTTTCCAGGGTGTAGTCGCCGTCATGTTGAACCCTCGTTACCGCCACGGCGGCCTGCTACTTAGCCTCCTGGCGCTATTATCTGCCTGTAGCGCCGACCAGCCCGACAGAGAGCCGGAGCGCCAGCCTACCCCGGTAGCAGCCTACGAAGTGGCAACCCGTGACCTGTCACGCCCCCTGCGCCTGGCAGCGACCGTCGAGCCACGGGTGCTGATCAACCTGGCCGCACGCACCGCCGGTACGGTACAACAGGTATTGGTTGAAGAAGGCGACCGGGTCGAACCGGGTCAGCGTTTGGCCCAACTGGACGTGGCTGAAGACGCAGCGGAACTGGCGCGCGCCGACGCGCAACTGGCCTCGGCCAAGCTCGACTTTAATCGCGCAACCGAGCTGCGTCGCCGTGGCGTAGCAACCGAAATCGAATACCAGGCCGCTGACGTGGCCTTGCAGGTCGCCAACAGCCAACGTCAGCTGTGGCAGAGTCGGGTCGCTTATGGCCGCATCGAAGCGCCGCTGGCCAGTACCGTGGTAGCGCGGCATATCGAGCCCGGTGAAGCAGTTGAAGCACAAAGCACCCTGTTCGAGCTGGCCGACATGGACCACCTGGTCCTACGCCTGGGAGTATCCGAGCTGGACGTGGTCTATCTGCAGGAGAATCAACTACTGCCAATGACCCTCGACGCCCTACCCGATCTGCGCCTGGAAGGCGTTATTCGGCGCATCTTCCCCGCCGCTCTGGGCGGCAGCCGCCTGATAACCGTAGAGGTCTTGCTACCCTCGGACGCCTGGGAGCTGGGCGTGCGCCCAGGCTTCCTGGCCCGTATCGATAGCCCCATAGACCCTCGACCAGACACCCTGGTGGTGCCCTCGGCAGCCGTCGGCAGCCAGGACGAAGGGCACTATATCTACGTGATAGAAAACGATCGCCTGGTACGCCGCGAGATCACTACCGGAATCAGTCGCAGCCGCTGGACCGAGGTACTTTCCGGGGTTGAGGCAGGTGAAACCATTCTGGCCAGCAACCCGATCAACATGCTCGATGACCAGCGTGTACGCGTAGTGACCCGCAATGAGTGAGCGCCAGCCCCGCGGTTTCGGTCTGACCTCCCTGGCAATCAGCCGCCCGGTTGGCACCCTGGCTCTGGCCTCGGTGGTTCTGGTCATGGGCCTGTATTTTCTGCAGCGCTTGCCGATCGACCTGCTGCCGAGCATTGATTACCCGCAGATTCGCGTAACGGTCAACTATCCCGGCGTATCCGCCGAGGTACTCGAGGAGCAGGTAACCCGCGTGCTTGAGCGCAGCCTGGCCGCCACCGAAAATCTCACGCTGATCAGTAGTGAAGTCGAAGACAGCCGCACCAACCTGGACCTGACTTTCGGCTTTGGTACCGACCTGGATCTGGCGCTGCAGGATACGGCCCGAGGTCTGGAGCAGGCCCGTGCCTTGCTGCCGGATATCGATCCGCCCAGGGTACGCAAGTTTGATCCTGGCCAGCAGGCTGTCTGGCAGGGTGGTTTCAGTTCTGCGGTACGCAATGAAGCCGCAGTCAACGACTGGATCGAGAACACCCTGTCACCGCAATTGATCGGCATTCCAGGGGTTTCCTCAGTAGAGGCTACCGGTGGCATGATCCGCGAAATCGAAGTAGTGGTCGATCAGCAACGATTGCTCGCCTACGGTCTCGGCATGGCTGATGTAGGCACCACCCTCGCTGCAGAAAATCGTGACTTGGCAATCGGACGCGTGACATCCGACAGCTTTGACGTGGCGGCCAAGGCCGAAGGCCTGTTCACCTCCCTCGAGCAAATCGAGAACTTGTTGCTACCCCTGCCCCGGGAAGTCTCACGCTACGGGCAGAATATCCGTTTGGCGGATGTTGCCGAGGTGTTTGACGGCAATCGCAGGCAACGCGTTTTCGCGCGCCTGAACGGCACCCCAGCCTCGCAGGTATCAATCTACAAACTGCCCCAGGCCAACACCGTAGCAGTGGCCGATGAGGTCAGAGCGACCCTCGAACGCCTGGAGCGCTCCGGCTTTATTCCCGCCGATATCAGCTTTCAGGCCACCCAGGACCCGACCTACTTCATCCGTGGCGCCCTCTCCAGCGTCAGTGCCGCCGCGCTGATTGGTGGCACCCTGGCAATGATCATGGTGCTGCTGTTCCTCGGTAGCCTGCGCAAGGGCTTCGTCATCGGTCTGTCAATTCCGATTGCCGTGATGGCTACCTTCAGCCTGATGGGCATGAGCGGTCTGACCCTGAATATCATCAGCATGGGCGGCCTGGCGCTGGGTGTGGGACTACTGCTGGATAACGCCATCGTCATGCTGGAGAACATCTACCGCCATCGCGACACCCTGGGCAAATCCCCCGAAGACGCCGCCCGTGATGGCGCCAATGAAGTGGTCTCGGCCATCACCGCGGGCACCATGACCAACCTGGCGGCAGTATTGCCGTTCCTGCTGGTCAGCGGTATTGCCGCGCTGGTGTTTCGCGAAATGATCCTGACCATCGCCTTTGCCATTATCGCCACCCTGATCGCTGCGCTGACCCTGGTGCCTACCCTGGCCGCACTGACCGGCAAGATCGGCTTCAGCAGTGGCCTGGTGCGCAGCCTGCCAGTGCGATTATTCAGCCGGGGTATTGACCGTTTGCGCCATGGCTATGCACGGATTTTGCCGGGTGTGTTGCGCTGGCGGTGGGGCGTCATGCTGGTGGCCACGCTGTTGCTGGGTGGCTCGGCCTGGCTGTTTACGCAGCTGGGTAGCGAGTTTCTGCCGCAACTGGATGACGGTAGCGTGCAGGTACGCATCAATATGCCCGCGGGCACGCCGCCGGAGGAAACGCAACGGGTATCACGCCAGGTTGAGCAACTACTGCTTGAGCGTGAGCATGTAGAAACCGTCTTTACCCTGGCAGGTGGCGCGCTTTGGGGCGGGGTGGTTAGCGAACGGGCCGGTTCAGGCATGTTCCTGATTCAGTTGGTACCAGCCGGAGAACGCCCTGACATGCCCGCCGGCATCTGGGTCAATCAGGCCCAGCAGGCAGTTCGCGAACTGGGCTTGCCCGGGGTACGCATCACCGCACGCCCACCACAGATTCGCGGACTGCGCTTTACCAGTGACGGCAATGATCTGGCCATCGGCGTAACCGGGCCGGATCTGGACGAACTGCAACGCCTGGCAGACCAGATCAGCCAGCGTCTGGAAGACATTCCCGGGCTGATTGGCCTGGAAACCGGCGCTGAAGACCAGTCCCCGCTGCTGCGTCTGCTGGTTGATCGCCAACGCGCAGCCCAGTTCGGCATGCGCACCAGCGAGGTCGGCGAGGCCATCCGCGATGCGGTCGACGGACTGGTACCTACCCAGTACATCGATGGCAACCTGGAATACGATGTCCGTGTGCGCCTACCCTATGACAGCATCGAAGATGCCGATGACCTGGGCAGTCTCATGCTGTTTCGCTACGACAACGAGCCGGTTCTGCTACGCGATGTGGCACGCCTTGAGCTGGGGGAAGGCCCGTCGGTCATCTACCGGGAAAACCAGACCCGCATCATGCGTGTGGTCGGTGACATCAACACCAGTATTGCCGATGTCGGCACCGTCATGGCCGAGGTTGAAGCACGCCTGGCCGATATGGAGCTGCCCGAACGCTACAGCATGCTGTTCGGGGGCCAGTGGGAAACCATTCAGGAAACCAACCGCGAGATCGCCCTGGTAGTGATGTTGTCGATCTTCCTGGTGTTTGTGGTGCTGGCGGTGCAGTACGAGCGCCTGAGCAATCCGCTGGTGATCATGGCCGCCGCACCGCTGGCATTGGTCGGCGTCAGCATCATTCTCTGGGCCACCTCGACCCCGGTGTCCTCACCGGTACTGATCGGCTTGATTCTGTTGATTGGCATTGTCGTCAACAACGCCATTCTGCTGGTGGAATATATCGAACAGGGACGGCGTGAGATGCAACTGGGAATGGTCGAAGCCGTAGCCCGTGCGGGCAGCGTGCGCCTGCGGCCGATTCTGATGACCACACTGACCACTGTGCTGGGCATGCTGCCGCTGGCCATCGGCCTGGGCGAAGGCGCGGAAATCATGCGGCCGCTAGCCCTTACGGTGGTAGGCGGCCTGATGTTCTCCATGCTGCTGACACTCTTTGTCGTGCCCTGCCTGTACCTGATTATCAACACCCTGAGCGAGGGTTTGGGCCGGCGCCTGACGGGCAATAGCCAGCAGGCGTGAAAGCGCTTGGCGATGAGCCAACCACATCGGCATAATAAGCGCCTTCCAATTCAGCCGAGGGCGCTTAGCATGTTCAGCATCAACCAGTACTTCGATGGCCAGGTCGCGTCCATCGCATTTCAGCAGCCCGATGGCCCGGCTACCGTCGGCGTGATGGCCCCAGGTGAATACGAATTTGGTACGCAACAGTTGGAGATCATGCAGGTCATCAGCGGCAAGCTGACAGTGCAACTGCCTGGCAGCGATGAGTGGGAAGCCTTTGGCGCTGGCAGCCAGTTTGTAGTGGCCGCGCACAGCAAGTTCAAGCTCAAGGTCGAAGAAGATACTGCCTACCTGTGCGAATACCGCTAAGCCGTTGAATCCGGGCACGGCGTCGTTGCCGTGCCCCTCCCCAGCAACCGCCTCGCCTACTCTGCCGCTTGCTCCGGCATGTCAGTCAGGCCCCGGGCGTAGACCTCGATAAACACTGGCGGCATTCTTTTCGGCTTGCCGGTCGACACCTCAATACAAACGAAGGTGGTGCGCGCCCTCAGCAGGGTAGCTCCGTCGGAGACCCGGCAAAGTTGAAAGTGTCGGGTCATGCGCAGTTTCTTATCCCAACTGATGATCCAGGTGGCCATCACCAGCTCATCGCCCTCGTAGGCCGCACTGAGGTAGTCGATCTCGTGGCGAAACACGGCCATGGCACGGTCCAGTTCGCGGTAGTCCTCCACCCCCAGCCCCAAACTCTGCGAATGCTCCCAGGCGCAGCGCTCCAGCCAGGACACATAGACGGTGTTGTTGGCGTGCCCCAGACCATCAATATCTTCAGGCTGCACCCTGATATTCAGGGTATGCGGATTATCCAGATCCCATTTCACTGTGAATCGCTCTCCATATGGCTTGCTGCTTGGCTGCACAGCATAACATTGCCCGGCGCGAGCTTGGGCCTGCCGATGTAAAAGTGGCCGGGCAGGAGCGCTCAGGCTGGTGTAGGCTGAAGGCGTACCGTCAAGGAATCTGCCTGCATGTTCAAACACCTGCACTTCCCCATTCTGGTCATCAATCCTCACATCGGCAGCCAGAACGTCGCCGGCAGCCAACTGGACGATCTGTTCAAGGCCTTGAAGCAGGAGGGCCTGGAAGTACTCGCCAGCGCCTCCCTGGAAGAAGGCAGACTGATTGCCGAAGCACACCGGGGCCTGTCCTGCATCCTCTTCAGTGCCGACCAGGAAGAGGATATGGATCAGGTCCAGGCGCTTTTCATGGCCGCCCATTGCCGTTCGCCAGAACTGCCGATCATGGCCCTGAGCACCCGTCAAAGCCTGGACAACGACAGGCTCGCTGCCCTGCGTGACCTGCATCAGCTGCGGGGCATCATCTACCTGTTTGAAGACACCCTGGCCTTTATCGCCGGGCAAATCGCGCGTACCGCCCAGGCCTACCTGAGCCAGTTGC
>JBKBSI010000002.1:26978-35718 GCA_046291745.1 Pseudomonas sp.
GCGCCAGCTATTCCTGGCACTCGCCCGGCCACGGCGGTGGCGTGGCCTTTCGCAAGAGCCCGGTCGGTCGCGCCTTCCACGACTTCTTCGGGGAAAACACCCTGCGCTCCGACCTCTCGGTCTCGGTACCAGGGCTGGGCTCATTACTTGATCACAACGGCCCCATAGCCGCAGCCGAAGCCAACACTGCGCGGACCTTTGGCGCCGACCACAGCTTCTACGTGGTCAACGGCACCTCCACCGCCAACAAGATCATCTGGCACGCCTTTGTCAGTCGTGATGACGTGGTACTGGTCGACCGCAACTGCCACAAGTCGATATTGCACGCGATCATCATGACCGGTGCCATTCCGCTGTATCTGACCGGCTCGCGTAACGACTACGGCATTATCGGACCCATCAGCCTCGATTCCTTCGCACCAGCCAGCCTGCAACAACGACTGGCCGAGCACCCGCTGCTGCAGGGGCGCGAAGCCAGGATTCGCCTGGCGGTACTGACCAACTCGACCTACGACGGCCTGTGCTACAACGCCGAGCTGATCAAGGACGAACTCGAAGACACAGTCGACGTTCTGCATTTTGACGAAGCCTGGTACGGCTATGCCGCCTTCCATGAGTTTTACGCAGGTCGCCACGGCATGGGCAGCAAGCGCGGCTTTGAGCGCGCCAGGCACCCGCTGGTGTTTGCTACCCAGTCACCACACAAGGTATTGGCGGCGTTGTCCCAGGCCTCGATCATTCTGGCCGAGAACAGCCTTGAACAAACCCTGGATCTGCAGCGCTTCAATGAAGCCTTCATGATGCATACCTCCACCTCTCCGCATTACGGCATCATCGCCTCCATCGACGTGGCCACCGGCATGATGGCCGGTGAGCCCGGACGCTCGCTGGTGCAGGAAACCCTGGATGAGGCCCTGTCGTTCCGCCGCGCCATGCAGCAGACCGCCGAGCGCTTGGATGAGGAACAGTGGTGGTTTGATGTCTGGGAGCCGCAGGATGCCCTGGAAGCAGAACAGGTGCAGGCCAGCGACTGGACCCTGGACCACCAGGAGGAGTGGCACGGCTTTGGCCCCATGGCCGATGACTATGCGCTACTGGATCCGATCAAGGTCACGCTGTTGACCCCGGGAGTGGAAGAGCAAGGGCGCCTGGCCAAGAGCGGCATTCCCGCCGCCGTAGTCACCCGCTTTCTGGCTGAGCGCGGCCTGGTGGTGGAGAAAACCGGTCTGTATTCGTTTCTGATCCTGTTCTCGCTGGGGATTACCAAAGGCAAGTGGAGCACACTGGTCTCGGAACTGCAGGAGTTCAAGCGCCTGTACGACAGCAACGCAGTGCTGGAAGGCACCCTGCCCGGGGTTGCCGCCAGCGGACATTACCGCGGAATGGGCCTGCAGGACCTTTGCCAGCAACTGCATGCCTTTTACAAGGAGCAGCGCATGGTACGCATACTGCGGCAGATCTATACCGAGCTGCCGGAGATGGTGGTACGCCCCGCCGACGCCTACCAGCAGATGGTTCGCGGGCAGGTAGAGATGGTCCCGGTCGAGCAACTGGCCGGACGCATCAGCGCGGTGATGCTGGTGCCCTACCCGCCGGGCATTCCGGTAATCATGCCCGGCGAACGATTTCCATCAGACAGCAACGCGATGACTGATTTTCTTGCCGTGGCCCAGCGATTAGACCAGCAGTTTCCCGGCTTCGAGAGTGATATCCATGGTCTGCGCACTACCTATGCTGCAGACGGCCGGACCACTTTCCATGTTGATTGCTTGGTGGAAACATCAGAAATTCAGTTTCCACACTGAGGTTCCAGCGAGAATCGCAAAACAAAAAAAAGGGCCGACAACGAATGTCGGCCCTTGGTAATGGTGGAGCTATGCGGGATCGAACCGCAGACCTCCTGCATGCCATGCAGGCGCTCTCCCAGCTGAGCTATAGCCCCGTGGTCTTGCGACCCCGATACAGAATCTGTATCGGTCAAACAATGGCGTCCCCTAGGGGACTCGAACCCCTGTTACCGCCGTGAAAGGGCGGTGTCCTAGGCCACTAGACGAAGGGGACACAGTTCCGGACTTCACAGTGCCAAGCGTTAACCTGGCTACTTGCTGCTTTCTGGCTGTTGCCTTGTTCGCTGCAAGTGGCGCGCATTTTATGCATGCCCCTCGACAGCGTCAAGCCCCAAGTCGATCTTTTTTCAGCTCTTATTCCCCCGGCACCGGCTTCGCATCGAGACAAAGAGCAGCCACCTCGCCCACAGCCCAGGCAGAATCAAAACTTCCTATAGCGCACGAATCTGGAATAAGATGCAGACATAACCAGCAAATAACAAGTGAGATCAAGCGTGTCCTCCCTACTTATCGGTATGTTGGTGGGCGGCGGTATTCTGCTTCTCCTGAGTATTGGCTTTATCAGTCAGGGGCTGGAACGTGCTCGCCTTGAGCGTGCCCGCCAGTCAGCAGATCTCAACGCCCGCATCAAAGTCTGCCAGCGCGTCGGCGCAGAGCTACCAGGTCAGTTCATGAGCCCCGAACTGAAAGCCCTGCTACTCGGCTTTGAAGTCCATCTGCTCGACAAGCTCCTGCGCATCGACCGCAAGGACGCCCAGGTGCAGAAACGTCTGAACGACGTGCGCGAACAACTCAAGCAACCCGAAAGCGCCATCAGCAACGCGCCCTTGCGCATCGACGATCCAGTCAAAGCCAAAGAAGTGCGCGTGCAGCTGGATGATCTGCGCGGCATCCTCGCCCAAGCCAACAAGGAAGGTCTGCTAGACAACCGCGGCCTGCAACAGTGGAACCAGCTGCTGCGCCAGCACATTGTGGAAACCGCACTGTCCATGTTTCAGATGGTCGCCGAGCAGGCGATGCGCGAGAACAAACCACGGGTGGCAAAACTCCAGTACGAACGGGCCATCGCCTATCTGCAAAAACTCAACAGCCCGGATCAGGCTCCGCGCATTGCCAGCCTCAAGCAACTGCTGGCGGTAGCCACCGAGGCAACTGTACGCCAGGAGCGTGCCAGCACCGCCGCATCCAGCGAACTCAGCGCCGGACTGCAGGAGCTGGAATCAGGCGACGACGCCTGGAAGAAAAAAGCCGTCTACGACGACTGATAGCGCATTTAACCGGAAACTTTCTAAATGGCCTTGATCCTCTACGGCGCCATTCTGTCGCCCTTTGTACGCAAGATCCGTATCCTGCTCGGCGAACAGCAGATAGCCCACGAACACAAACCCGTAGCACCCATGCAGCAGCCGGAATGGTATTACGCCATCAGCCCCCTGGGGCGCATCCCAGCCATTCAGGACGGCGACCTGAGCCTGGCTGACTCAGCCGTAATCGCCCAATACTTGCAGGACACCTACCCTGGCCCTTCCCTGTATGGCAGCAACCCTGCGGAAGCCGCTCGTGTGCGCTGGCTGGAAAAATACGCCGACTACGAACTGGCCGCGCAGGCGACCTTTACCGTATATAGCCAACGCTTCCTGGAACCACTTAAGGGCGGCCAGACTGATGAAGACTTGGTTACTAAAGCCCTGGAACAAAAGCTACCACCGCTATTTGATTACCTGGAGCAGCAACTGGGGCAACAGCGCTATTTTCTTGGTGAGCAGTTCAGCTTGGCGGATATCGCCGTGGTTTCTCAATTAATCAATATGGCCCATGTTGGCGCACTGATCGACGACCAGCGCTGGCCTGGGCTGGCCTCGCTGCTGAGCCGAGTAACGGCGCGCAGCAGCGTCAGTAGCCTACTGCCCGCCGAACACCAACTGATGGCAAAATTTTCCGGGCGCAGCGCCTGATTCAGGGCTCTGCCTGAACCTCTGCCAACTGTCGGCCAACCCAGGCTCGGGCGAATTGATAGGCGCAACGGCCGTTGCGGTTACCGCGACCTAGCGCCCAGCGCAGGGCTTCCTGCTGCAAAGTCTCGGACCATTGCCAGCTCAGGCCGTACTCTGCGGCCAGTTGGCCCAGCCAGTGCTGTACCACCTGCAGGTAATGCTCCTGGGTGAAGGGATAGAAGGACACCCAGAGTCCGAAACGATCAGACAGCGCAATTTTCTCTTCAATGGCTTCGCCCGGGTGCAACTCACCATCGACCATTTGCGCGCCGAGATTATCGCTGCGCTGCTCCGGTAGCAGATGCCTGCGGTTTGAGGTGGCATACAGCAGCAGATTGTCGGGAGCAGCCTCGACACTGCCGTCGAGTACCGTCTTCAAGGATTTATAGGCGGCATCATCAGCCTCGAATGCCAGGTCATCGCAGAACAGCAAAAAGCGCCAGGGTTGCTGGCCCAATTGCGCGACTAACGCAGGCAATTGCAGCAAGTCCGTCTTGTCTATTTCGATAAGTCGCAGCCCCTGCTCCGCATAGGCGTCAAGCAAGGCCCGGACCAGCGATGACTTGCCGGTGCCACGGGCGCCCCAGAGCAGCGCATTATTGGCTGGCAAGCCACGCACAAACTGCTCGGTATTGGCCTGTAAAAGGGCCTTCTGCCGGTCCACACCGACCAGATCGTCCAGCCCGGTCTCCTGCCTGACCGCCAGCGGCCGCAACCAGCCGCCCGCCCCCTCTACAACCCAGCGTGCAGCCAGCTCCCGCTCCCAGTCAACCTGCACCGGGGGTGCGGATTGCGCAGCCTCCAGACGGTCAACCAGAGCCAATACACGCTGCATAAATTGCTGTGCAGTAATTTCTGACATAATCTCCTCCCACGGGCTCGCACAATGCCATGCCGATAGGCAATACGCCAGACGCCTAACCGCTCCAGGATAATAAGCTAAGCTCATGGACAGATCACCGCACCAGGAAGCGCATGAACATTCGCTTTACTGACCGTCTTTCATTCAAGCAGACCCGCCTGGGTGTGTTGGCCGCCTTTATTCTCGGCACCCTGTTGGGACTGCTTCAGGTAGCTGTCGATTACCGCTCGGAAAATGCCGCCATCGATAATGAAGTGCAGGCGCAGATCAACGTCAGCCTAGGCCCGGCTTCACGTATTGCCTACAACATTGACGCCGAGCTGGCGCTGGAACTGGTCAACGGCCTGCTGCGCGCGCCCCCGGTAGTCCGCGCGGAAATCATCGACAACAACGCCATTGCCCTGGCTAGCGTCAGTCGTCCCATGGCCAGCAGCCCCTACCGGGCAGTCAGTGACGCGCTGTTCGACCGCCGCCGCACCTACTCGCGCCCGCTGTTCGTCAATCACGCTCCGGAAGAACTGCTCGGGCATCTAGTGATTGAGGTAGACACCTTCCACCAGGGCGCCAACTTCCTCAGACGTGCCGGACTTACCATGCTCTCCGGCTTTATCCTCAGCCTGGTACTGTCATTGGTACTGCTGGTGCTGTTCTACGGCATGCTGACCAAACCGCTGGTACGGCTGATTGATGACCTGCTGAACATGAATACCGGTGGCGATGACCGCAGCCGCCTGCCCTGCCCCGAGGAACACGAGCGTGATGAAATTGGCGCACTGGTTGAGGTAATCAACCGCCAGTTGCAGAGTATTGACGTCAACATGCGCCAGAAACTACGTGCCGAAGAACGCCTGCGCCAGTATCTGGAAGAGCTGGAAATCATCGTCGAAGCCCGCACCACCGAATTGCAGGAAACCAACGCGCAACTGCGGCGCTCCAATCAGGACCTGGAAGCATCACGCGAGGAAGCGCTGGGCATGGCCCGCGCGCGCTCCAACTTCCTGGCCAGCATGAGTCACGAAATCCGCACCCCGATCAACGGCCTGCTGGGCATGATTGGCCTGACCCTGGACAGCAGCCTGAACAACGAACAGCGCCAGCAACTGACCATTGCCTATGACTCGGGCAAGGTCTTGGTGGCACTGCTCAACGACATTCTTGACCTGTCCAAGTTTGAAGCAGGCAAATTGCAGCTCGAGCACATTCCCTTCGATCTCGGCTCACTGCTAGAAGATACCGCCAGCCTGCTGTCGCAGAATGCCGGAAAACAAGAGGTCGAGCTAACCTGCCGAATCGATCCATTGCTACCCGGCCTGCTGCTCGGCGACCCGACGCGCATCCGCCAGATCATCAGCAACCTGCTGTCCAATGCCCTGAAGTTCACCGAGCAGGGTTACGTCGCCCTGCAAGTGGAACTCGAGCCATTGGTAGAAGGAGGCCAGCAGATACGCATCAGTGTTCAGGACACCGGCATCGGCATCGCGCCAGACGCCGTTGAGAGCATCTTTTCGCCCTTCACCCAGGCCGACGCACAAATTTCCCGACGTTTTGGTGGCACCGGTCTGGGACTGGCCCTGTGCAAAAGCCTGACCGACGCCATGCAGGGCACGCTCAGCGTGGTATCGACGCTTGGCCAAGGCAGTACCTTTAGCGTCACCCTGCCAGCCGTAACCCACCAGGCAGCCGCCACCTTCGACTATCCGACACCCTGTTCAGTGATCATCTGGAGCCGCCAGGGACACCTGCAGGGGCGCATTCTGTATGACACCCTTAGACACTGGAAACTCAAGTGCCAGTTGCTGGAATACTGCCCAGACGTACTCCCGGGAGCCGAGCTACCGGATGCCGACCTGTGGGTGCTCGACCACCCAGACCTTGCCGAACGCCTGCGCGAGCGCGAACCACAGCGGCCAAGACTGTTAATCTGCCCCTATGCGCAACTGCTTGATAGCAAGACCGCCGAGTCGCTGAATATCTGCCAGCAGGTGCCCAGTCCGCCAACCCGCGCCAAGTTGGCCAGCGCCATAGATCGATGCCTGGGCAACCAGCCCCAGGAGACCGAACCAACCACCAGCACCCCGGCGCGGACCGGCCAACGGATTCTGCTGGTCGAGGACAATAGCGTTAATCAGTTGGTCGCCAAGGGCATGCTCAGCCGCCTGGGCTATGAAGTAGAGATTGCCGAACAGGGTGAAGCCGCCCTTGCGCGCCTGGAGCAACAGAGCTTCGATCTGGTATTGATGGACTGCAACATGCCAGTCATGGACGGTTACGAGACCAGCCGCCGCATGCGCGCCGACGCGCGCTGGCGGGAAACCCCGATTATTGCCCTGACCGCCAACGCCCTGCAGGAAGATCGCCAGCGCTGCGAGGACGCTGGCATGAACGACTACCTGGCCAAACCCTTCAAGCGCGAAGACCTACAGGCGCTGCTGAACAAATGGCTGGGTTAGGCCGCGCGCTATTCCAGCAACGCCTCGATATCACGTTTCAAATCTGACGGGCTGGTGGATGGCGCATAGCGCTTGAGTACCCGGCCCTGACCGTCCACCAGAAACTTGGTGAAATTCCACTTGATGCCCTTGCTGCCTAGCAGCCCCGGCGCCTGTTCCTTGAGTCGCACGAACAGCGGATGGGCATCGGCACCATTGACATCGACCTTGGCAAATAGCGGGAAGCTGACCCCGTAATTGAGATCACAGAAGCTCGCTATCTGCTCTTCATCCCCCGGCTCCTGCGCGCCAAACTGGTTGCAGGGGAAGCCGACTACGCGCAAACCACGCTCCCCGTAAGCCTGGAACAATTCTTCCAGACCCTTGTACTGGGGCGTAAAGCCGCACTTGCTGGCGGTATTCACCACCAGATAGGCCTTGCCTTCCAGCTCGCCCAGGCTGCTTTGCCGCTTGTCGATGGTAGTACAGGGAATCTCCAGGATACTGTCGCTCATGCCATGCTCCACAAGTGGATTGCACCCGACGGCTTGCCGGGCAGCTGTATGTTGATCAAAAGCCTAGTCGCCATCGGGCACCAGGTGCAAACACACCGAATTGATGCAGTAGCGCAGGCCGGTGGGCGGCGGCCCGTCCGGAAACACATGGCCCAAATGCGAGTCGCAACAACTGCAAACCACTTCGATACGCTGCATACCATGACTATAGTCCGGCACTTCGGTTACCGCGTCTTCGTTGACCGGTGCGTAGTAACTCGGCCAGCCGCAACCCGCATCAAACTGGGTTTCGCTCTTGAACAGGGCCGCTTCGCAGGCCACACAATGGTAGGTACCCGCTACCGTATTGCGGAAATAGGCGCCGGTAAAGGGGCGTTCGGTTGCCTTGAGTCGACACACCTGAAACTGCACCTCATCGAGTTGCTCGCGCCAGGCGTCCTCGGTCTTGATCACTTTCTTCATGCTTGACTCCACAGAACAGGTTTAACGGACTTTCCCAGTCAGGGCCGCACAACGTATGATGGTCCTTTTACATCCTCCCGCCCAGCCCCAGGAAAGCACCATGCAGGTTAGCAAGTCGAATAAGTTGGCCAATGTCTGTTACGACATCCGCGGACCCGTTCTGCGCCACGCCAAACGCCTAGAAGAAGAAGGCCACCGTATTCTCAAGCTGAATATCGGCAACCCTGCACCCTTCGGCTTTGAAGCACCGGAAGAGATTCTGCAGGACGTCATCCTGAATCTGTCCACGGCGCAAGGCTACAGCGACTCCAAAGGCCTGTTTTCCGCGCGCAAGGCGGTCATGCATTACACCCAGACCAAGAACATCCCCAATGTCACTATTGAGGATATCTACCTGGGCAACGGCGTATCCGAGCTGATCGTCATGGCCATGCAGGGCCTGCTCAACAATGGCGACGAGGTGCTGATCCCCGCACCGGACTACCCCCTGTGGACTGCCGCCGTGAGCCTGTCCGGCGGCAAGCCGGTGCACTATCTGTGTGATGAACAGGCGGACTGGTACCCGGATATCGAAGACATCCGCAGCAAGATCACGCCCAACACCCGGGCGCTGGTCATCATCAACCCGAAC
>JBKBSI010000002.1:35728-48316 GCA_046291745.1 Pseudomonas sp.
GAACAACCCCACAGGTGCCGTCTACTCCCGCGAGATGCTCGAGCAACTGGCGCAGGTAGCACGCGAACACAATCTGATCCTGTTCGCTGACGAGATCTACGACAAGATTCTCTATGACGAAGTGGAACACGAGTCCATCGCCGCACTGGCGCCAGACCTGCTGTGCCTGACCTTCAACGGCTTGTCCAAGTCCTACCGGGTAGCGGGCTTCCGCTCCGGCTGGATGATCATCAGCGGCGCCAAGCACAAAGCCCAGAGCTATATCGAAGGCCTGGACATCCTCGCCTCCATGCGTCTGTGTGCCAACGTACCGGCCCAACATGCGATTCAGACCGCACTGGGTGGCTACCAGAGCATCAACGACCTGATCCTGCCCGGTGGCCGTCTGCTGGAGCAGCGCGACCTGGCCTGGGAACTGCTCAATGACATCCCCGGAGTGACCTGCACCAAGCCCAAGGGCGCGCTCTATCTGTTCCCGCGCCTGGATCCCAAGGTCTATTCGATCCACAACGACGAAAAAATGGTCCTCGACCTGTTGTTGCAGGAGAAGATTCTGGTGGTGCAAGGCACAGCCTTCAACTGGCCATGGCCCGACCACCTGCGGATCGTCTCGCTGCCACGCAAGGACGACCTGGAAATGGCCATCGGACGGATCGCCAATTTCCTCAAGACCTATCGGCAGTAGCATCGCACGGGAACCACGCACAGGAACGGCGGCTGACGCGGAGCAAGGCAATGGCTGATCTGCACATCGAGGACTTCTACCAGGACGTAGCCGGTATTCTGCTCGGCCTGTACAACAGCTTTCCACGCACCAGCACGCTGTTCGTCAGCGATCTGGTCGGTGAGCTGGAGCCCGATGCCTTCGGCGTGCCGCATCCGCGCCACCAGGCCTGTTTCAGCGCCATGCTATGGCTGGCCGACGAAGGCTTTCTGCGCTACAGCGACGTGATTCGCCAGGAAGCCATCGACCAGTGCTGTCTCACTGAACGCGCCTTTGTATTGCTTGCCACGCCCATTGCCGAATGCCAGGACAGCACGCTGCCAGCGACCATCGCGCGGCAGCGCGCGACCCTCGCTCAGCAACTGCGCGAAGCCCGCGCCAGCCAATCCTCCATTCAACTGGCAAACGTGGTACAACGCTGTTTCCAGTTGCCCGGCTGAAAGATGGCGTTACACGAATTGAAATAGACTGGCAATTGAAAGCCAATAGAAAACACCCAATATATCCACACATAGATTCCGGTTGCTGAGCCTGAGGGAAGACAGGCGCGGCGCCCGCAGCGGTTCCGTTTACTGATTGGAGTTACACCACATGATGCGCATCTTTTTGTTCCTGGCCACCAACCTGGCGATATTACTGGTTGCCAGCGTTACCATGAGCCTGCTCGGCGTAGGCCGAATTCACGATGGTCAGGGCGGTATGAACCTGCAGGCGCTGCTGGTTTTCTGCGCCGTCTTCGGCTTCGCGGGCGCCTTTATCTCCCTGTTCATGTCCAAGTGGCTAGCCAAGCGCGGTACCGGGGCCCGGGTTATTGAAAATCCCCAGAATCGTCAGGAGCAGTGGCTGGTCGACACAGTCGCGCAGCTGGCACGTCAGGCCAATATCGGCATGCCCGAGGTGGCCATTTTTCCCTCGCGCGCATCCAACGCCTTTGCCACCGGCTGGAACAAGAACAAATCCCTGGTGGCGGTTTCCGAGGGCATGATGGAACGCTTCAGCCCAAATGAAATCAAGGCGGTCATGGCCCATGAGATCGGCCACGTGGCCAATGGTGACATGGTTACCCTTACCCTGATCCAGGGCGTGGTGAACACCTTCGTCATGTTCTTCGCGCGGATCATCGGCAATATTGTCGACAAGGCAGTGTTCAAGAATGACAGCGGGCGCCCCGGTATCGGCTACTTCATCTCGACCATCGTCGCCGAACTGGTCCTGGGCATCCTCGCCAGCATCATCGTCATGTGGTTCTCGCGCCAGCGCGAATACCGTGCCGATGCCGCCGCAGCGCAACTGGCCGGTAGCGGCAACATGATCGCCGCCCTTGAGCGCCTGCGCGCCGAACAGGGTATCCCGGTCGAAATGCCGACTGAAATGGTCGCCTTCGGTATCAACGGCAGCCTGAAGAACGGCCTGGCTGGCCTGCTGATGACTCACCCGCCGCTGGAACAGCGCATAGCCGCACTGCGTGCAGGCAATTTCCGCTGAAACCCAGCCTCAAGCGGCAAGCTTCAAGCGGCAAGTAAAAGCCAAACAAAAAAACCTGCAGAGCTCTATGCTCTGCAGGTTTTTTGCTTGTAGCTTGTAGCTTGCAGCTTGCAGCTTGCTTTACCCCGCTAGCTGGCTTGCCAGCTAGCGGGGTAAAGCATCTCCTCCCGGTAGCCGCTCAATACCCGCCGCAGGCCGGTCAGTTGCTCGTCCAGTGTCGAGTCGCCGCTGTCGACCAGAAAGGGTCGACCGGCCAGGGTAGTGAGTTTGCTTTTGGTGGCCACTACCAGCAGGTTTTCCAGGCCCACGGCGCGGACGATGCGCGGTGATATCTGCTGGTTGCCGCGCCCCAGAATATGCCCCTGACCGCCAATCGCGGTGACCAATATGCGTGCCTCCCCTGCCTCCTGCAGCAGCTCCCAAAGCTGTTGCTCGGTCACATCGCGGGCAATCAGCTCACCAGCACGCAACACATCCACACCCAAAAGCGTACCTTCCTGACCCATGGCTTCAAGCAGACCCAAAGTGGTGGAGCCAGGCCCCATGACCCAGGTAATGTCATCGCCCTCCTCCTGCAACCCGGCGGCAATGTCATCGAGCACCAGGGTCTCCTGCTCACGACCGCCCTGTTTGACCTGCTGTACAAAGCGTCCCTCCTCGGGGATTGCCAGCTCGCCGTAATGGCGGGTGCGTACCTGACCCTGGCGGAAAGCAACTTCGTCGATATCACGCACGTCGGCGCTACCCAGGCGCACCAGTTCGCCCTGTACCAGCAGCGCCACCAACTCCCCGGCCGCCCGCGGATTCACCGCGTAAACACCGGAATGAATCTTGACCCCCGCGGGAATGCCCAGCACCAGTTGGCCAGGCCGCAGGCCATTGCAGATATTGCGTGCAGTGCCATCTCCGCCTGCAAACAGCAGCAGCTCCACGGCAGCGGCCTGAATCAATTCAGCCAGCCGCTCGGTATCAGCCGCAGTGGTCTGCTTGGCACTTATCTCGCCGACCACCTGGTGGGCAAAGCCCATTTGCTCAAGGAGAGCTGAACCCATCGGCCCCGGTGCGGTCACAAAAAAGAGCCGCTCACGCAACGGCAACAGCACCTCGAGGCTGCGTTGCACGCGCTGCTCGGCGAGCGGGACGGCACCTAGTGCCAGAGCCTGCTCAGCAACACCGTCGGAGCCCTTGAGTGCAGTCTGGCCGCCCAGACCAGCCAAGGGGTTGATAATCAAACCGAGACGAAATGGATCTTGCATGGTGCCTGTTTACCCTGGACAGCTGTCACATAGCCGTCATCTCAGTGCCATATCCTTCGAATCATGCCGAGACAGAGCGGGAACCCACTGACATGTCTGACACGAACGAACTGGAGAAAACCATGAGTGTACACGCCCAACAAACCCAAGGGGCCCTTGAAAGGGTCGTGTTGCACCCGGCCCATTGCGTCGGTGGCTGGTTGATTGATGCCCAGGGTCGCGAGGTTGCCATTACCGAGCAGATGATCCAGCAAGCCTGCGCGGCACTGGAAACAGGCACGCTGCAAACCAGTTCTGAAAAGAGAAAGCACAGCTTCAGCCGAGGCTGAAACCCGCCGCAGCAAGCAACTGCCGGGTGCGCGGAGCCAACCCCGCCTGGCAGTCCAATTTCAGCAAGGCATTTTCCCGGCGCAACGGATACTGCTTGCGCAACTGATCAAAACCCAGAGCCCGCTCCTGCACCGACTGTGTACGCGTGAGCATCTCACGCATACGCGCATCGTCATCGCGTACGTCATAAACCCAACGCAGCGCCCTTGCCAACAACCACTCCGGCTGCGCACCCTGTGCCAGGTCCATCTGCGCCTGACCTTCGACCGGCGCCAGACTCGATAGCTGCAGATCACTTTGCACACCCAGTTCAGCGCAGAGCGCAGCATGGATCATGGCGGTACCGCGCAACTTGCCATCCAGACTGTAACCGGCGATATGCGGCGTCGCCAACGCACACTGGCGCGCCAGGGCGGGATCGACCTGCGGCTCACCTTCCCACACATCCAATACCACCTGCAGGTCGCTACGCGCCTCCAGTATCGCCCCCAGCGCCAGATTGTCGACTACCGCACCACGGCTGCTGTTGATCAGCCAGCAACCTGTACGCAAGCCCTGCAGACGCTGCTGGTCCAGCAAGTGCCAGGTCGGGTGGTCGCCGCCGAGCGTCAGAGGCACATGGCAGCTAAGCACATCCGCCTCAATCAGCAATTGCTCCAGCGGCACGAAGCCCTGCTCACTCTGCTCGGCGCGTAGCGGATCGTAGCGCAGCACGCGCATACCCATGGCCTCAAGGGTGCTGGCCAGCAAACCGCCGACCGCCCCCACACCAATGATACCGACGCTTCGCTGCAGCCATGGCTGTCCGGTGCGCTCGGCCAGGGTCAGCAAGCAACTGAGTACGTATTCCACCACGCCGCGGGCATTGCAGCCCGGCGCACTGGCCACGCGAATTCCCGCAGCCGCCAGCCACTGCAGATCCAGGTGGTCAGTACCAATGGTGCAGGTGCCGACAAAGCGCACCGGGGTACCTTCCAGCAACGCCGCGTTGACCTGGGTTACCGAGCGCACCAGCAGTACGTCCGCCTGCTCAAGATCGGCACGGCAGATCTGCCGTCCGGGACGGGTAACCAGCGTGCCCAACGAGCCAAAAAAGGCTTCCAGCAGGGGGATATTTTCGTCAGCGACTATATTCATCGGGGTAGTTTCATCTATGCCTTATACGACCTTTGTAGCCCATATCGAAACAAGCTCTTGCACCCTTCTACTACACCTGCTTTACTCGAACCATAAGGCGTTATGTGACCAGCGAGTTACAAACGTATTCTAATAGCACTTCCGGCGTTTCAGCGCCTCTGAAGGACCTGCCTGAACAGTTTGCCACACCAGCAACAACCCATTGCGCGCAAACTGTTGTTCTTCACACCCAGCCCGTTCACAAGAACAACTGCCGACCTGCACCAGGTCGCTGCGGGTTTTCCTTTTCCCGGCCTCTGGCCTTCTGCCCTGCTTCGCGTGGCGGCCTACTGCTGCCCGCTTCACTCTGCAAATACCGGGAGTACAGGGATATGCAAGCACAGACCGCAGTGATTGAAAGCCAAGGAATGTTCAAAGTCCACACCTCCTATTACGCCAGTCCGGAGCCGCGTGGCACCATTATTTTGGTCAACGGTTCACTAGCAACTACCACATCCTTTACCCAGACCCTGCGCTACCTGCAGCCTGAGTTCAATGTGGTGCTGTTCGATGAACCCTATTCCGGCCAGTCCAAGGCGTTTAACAGCCACAGCAGACCGCTGACCAAGGAACACGAGGCACGCATACTGCTTGATCTGATCGACCACTACCAGGCCGACCATTTGCTGTCGTTTTCCTGGGGCGGTGCGTCGGCCATGCTGGCACTGGCACAAAACCCGCCAAGCATTCGCAGGGCAGTTATCATGGCTTTCTCGCCAGTCATCAATGAGCCCATGCGCGCCTACCTCGACAAGGGACTGCGGCACTTGCTCAACTGTGACCGACGTGGCATTGCCGAGCTGGTCAACGCTGCCATAGGCAAACACCTGCCGTCACTCTACAAGCGCTTCAACTTTCGGCATATCAGCAGCCTGGATGAACACGAATACCTGCAGATGGCCAGTCATGTGCGCCAGGTTCTGAATCAGGACGCCCATTGCTATCTGGAGGACGCCGAGTGCATCGATGTGCCGGTACTGTTCGTCAACGGCGATCTGGACGAGTACACCAGCGTCAGCGACGCCCGTCTGTTCAACCGCCTGATCGATGATTGCCAGTTCGCCAGCATACAAGGCGCCGGACACTTTCTCGATGCCGAGGGCAAGGACGCCTGGCAGCAGACCCGGGACGCCGTATTGGATTTTCTGGTGCCAAGCCTGCAGCGCCGCAACGAACAGCAAAGCCAGTCGTCCCGGTCATTACTCGACAGGGGCTATGGGTCGCTGTCCATCGGCTCGTTCGGCAGCAGGTAAAAGCTATCGCTCAGGGCAGGACAAACTGGTCTGCAGTGAGTCCAGCCCCGGGGCGGTAATAACCCAGCAGAGCATCGATAAAGTCCCGGGGACGTTGCGGCAACGCACCATCCAGGTAGCTCAAAACCTGTTCGCGCACGGCCTGCTCAAAGGGTTGTGAATCGGTGGCCTCGCCGCTGAGGTTATCCAGGCTGACACTGAACGGGTGTCCGGTCGCCTGACAGAATAGCCACTCCAGGGCCTGCGGCTTGACCTCGACCTGCTCGAAGGCACGCTGCTGATCGGCATCGCGCCCATCCGGCGCATACCAGTAACCAAAATCCCTTAGCTGCCGCCGCTGCGCTCCAGCCACGCACCAGTGCGCCACCTCGTGCAACGCACTACGGAAATAGTCCCGGGTAAAAATGATCTGATGTTGCGCCTGTGGTGCTGCGGCCGGAACGTACTCGGGCTCCAGCCCGCCACCTACCAGACAGGTCTGGTAATCCGCCGCAAAACACTCGGCAAACAGGCTAATCAGATCGGCGCAATCATGCTTCATGGGTCACTGGACAATGTTCGACAAGTTGTTAGGATGGGGCGCTTTTCCTCAGGCAGCAGTCTCAATGACCAGCAGAAGTTCCGGCACCTACAGGCGCCGCAGTGTAACAGAATTGCGCGGTTTGCTCTGGCTCGCCCTGCCCATTATCGCTGCGCAAATGGCCCACACTTTGCTCGGCTTTATCGACGCCGCCATGGCTGGCCGTGTCAGCGCCGCGGACCTCGCCGCCGTGGCGCTAGGTAACGCCTTCTGGATTCCGGTTTTTCTGTTTCTCACCGGCGTACTGATGATCGTCACCTCCAAGGTCGCGACCAACAACGGCACTGGCCACAACGATGCCAACGGGCCCTTGGTGCGCCAGGGCGCCTGGCTGGGGTTAGCACTCGGCTGCGCCTGCGCTGCTTTCCTGTTCTCCGTCGAGCCGATCCTGCACTGGATGGAAGTCGAACCCGAGCTGATCCCCACCACCATTGGCTATCTCAAAGCAGTCGCCATCGGCTTCCCCGCCGTAGCCTTGTACCAGGCTTTGCGCGGCCTGAGTGACGGCCTGTCGCAGACCAAACCGACCATGCTGATCGGCTTTCTTGGTCTGGCCATCAACCTGCCCGCCAACTATGTGCTGGTCTACGGCAAGCTGGGCATGCCCGCCATGGGCGCGGTTGGTTGCGGGGTCGCCACGGCGCTAGTGATGTGGTTCATGCTCGGCTGCATGCTGGTCTACCTCAAACGCTCAAGCCTGTATAAAGCCTGCAACCTGTTCGAGCGTTTTGAATGGCCGCAGTGGCAAGCCCAACGCCATCTGCTCGGTCTTGGCCTGCCCATCGGCATAGCGCTGTTTGCCGAAACCAGCATGTTCTGCGTAATTGCCCTGCTGATTGGCGGGCTGGGCGCAGTCGTGGTGGCCAGCCACCAGGTGGCGCTGAACTTTTCCTCGCTGACCTTTATGGTGCCCTTCAGCCTGGGCCTGGCGATTACCGTACGGGTTGGCCACAACCTGGGGCTGAATGGCGCCCGCGCTGGGCTATTTGCCGCCAAGATGGGCATGGCCGTGGCCCTGGTCTTTGCCTTTATCGCCGCCGCCATCATGTGGGGCTTGGCTGACTGGATCCCACTGCTCTACACCAACGACCGGGCGGTTATCACTCTAGCCTCGCAGCTGTTTGTCTACGCCGCGCTCTATCAGTTTTCCGACGCCATCCAGGTGGCCTGCGCCGGTGCCCTGCGGGGTTATCAGGATACCCGCCTGCCCATGCTGCTGACCCTGGTCGCCTACTGGTTGATCGGCCTGCCGAGCGGCTATGTGTTGGCGCTGACCGACCTCTACGGCCCGGCCCGGGGCCCGGCAGGTTTCTGGATCGGGCTGATTATCGGTCTGACCGCAGCGGCAATTTTCCTCGGTCTGCGTCTGGCCTGGGTCAGCGCCCGGCGCAGGCGCCTGCAACCCTACGGCGCAGCAGGAAAACACCCGTAACGCCTGCCCGCTAGCGCAGTGCTTTGCGCCTGTCATACTCAGCCCATGGCAATGCGAGGAAGCTCGATGCACCAGAAACTGCTGATCATGCTCTGCTGTCTGCTACTGGCTGGCTGTGAGCGGGCACCCGAAGCGCAACGGCAGATGGACAACTATCTGGAGCGTCTGGGCCGGGTACTGGACCACAACTGGACGCCTTACGACATTCGCCAGCTCAGCCACTATCGCATGCCCGAGCGGCGCGAGCGTATGCTCGATATCCCGGAACTGCGCTTGGGCATGCTTGATCTGGTAGTCGAATCACGCCGCTGCCAGACCCTGCAGCAGCGTGTCGGGGAGCGCAACAGCAGCCTCGGAAGAGTCATGCCCTGGAGCCACCGCTTTGCCCACGATGGCGCCCTGCTGACCGCCATTGACCAATGCCTGGCGGTGATCGCTGATGACCCCAGCCGTGAGGACCTGCGCAAGCAACTGCTAGAAATTGCCAAGGGCAAGCGCGATGCTCTGCCAGCCACCTTCTGGAACGCCCTGAACGCTACCCCCGAGTTCGAATACTACTTGCGCTTTGCCGACCGACCGCTGCCGGTCAGCGAGTTGCCGCTGCAAGACCGGGATGCCGTAGCGGCCATGCAGGCGCTGGCAAACATAGGCGTGGGCCTGCCCGAACAACTGCCGCCAGACCGGCCAGAACTTGAGAGCCTGTTCCAGGCGCTGCAGCGCAGTGATCGCGGTAGCCAGTTGATCAACAGCCTGGCACAGCTGACCCATACCCTGGAGCAGGCTACAGCCATGCTGGACAGTCCTGCAGCGGCGAAACTCTGCCCACTGCAGCGCCCTACGCCCCGCGCACGCATTCTGCAGAATGTGTTTGTAACCTTCTATGCCGGTGAGATTCAGCCCTATATTGCCCAGGTCCAGCGCCTGGGCCAGCCGTGGCAGCAGGCGCTGCGGCACCTCAGCGCCGTGCAGCACATTCCGTCTGCCACTGAGACCTATCTAAACAGCCTGGCAGCAGAGGACGATAGCCTGTGGCAACGCTATCAGCGCAGCCTGAATGCGCACAGCAAAGCCTGGCAGGCGGTGCTTGCCAGTTGCCAGCTACAGCCCGGCCAACCCGGCTGGGACAAACTGGCGAATGAAAACTGATAGGCGGAAAGTTACTGCTTGCGCAACAGGTAGCGGTACAGGCCATCGGCCTCGGACTGCTCCAGCAACTCGTGACCGAGAAAAGCACAGAAACGCGGGATATCACGCTGGGTAGAAGGGTCCGTGGCGAGCACTTCAAGTAACTCACCCGCAGCCATATCGCGCACTGCATTGTGCAGCAGCATGACCGGTTCAGGGCACATCAGGCCCTGGGCATCGAGTTGTTTGGTGCAGGAGGAGGAGTTCATCGGGCGGCTACCGTAAAATTTTCATTATCCGTGAAAGCAATGGCCCTTGCCAGCCGCGCTCTCACCACCGAAACTATATGGCAGAAGCGCCACACAAGGCGCCGTTAACTACATGCGTACCAAGGACTTATTGATGATCAAAGTACTGATCGAACGTGTTATTGCCGAAGGTCTCGAACAACCCTATGAAGCAGCAGCCCGCAAGGTCATCCAGCAGGCTGTGCAGTCCCCAGGTTTTATCTCGGGCGAATCATTCCGTGATCTGGAACGTCCCAATCACCGCATCGTGATGGTCACCTGGCAGAACCGCCACTCCTGGGAGCGCTGGGAGAACTCCCAGGCGCGTATCGACAGCATCGGTGCCTTCGCGCCCATGCTGCAGGAAGAAGAGCGCATCACCCTGCTTGAGCCGCTGTAAGCAGCGGCGCAACCAGCGTAAACGCAGGACAATCAGTTGAGCGTCTGAATCTTGAAGCTGCCCGCGTGCAGAATACGCACGTGGCAGGTCACTTCTTCGCGGTCGCTGTACAGCTGCTTGCAGGACACAGTGGCCTTAACGCCCGCCTCGTCCAACGCATCCTGCACATGCTCCATGCACTGGATAACTTCCTGGTAACGGCGCTTCATTGGCAGCTTGAAGTTGACTATCGCCTCACGGCACCAGCCTCGCCCCACCCAACGCGCCAACAGTGCGCTAGAGCGGGCGGGCTTGTCGACGATGTCGCAGACCATCCAGTGCACAGTGCGGTTCGGCTTGAACAGGTAGCCATCGGCCTGGATATGCTCGACCTGGCCACTGTCCATCAGACTCTGGGCCATGGGTCCGTTGTCTATGGCAATGACCTTCATGTGTCGGTTGACCATCTGCCAAGTCCAGCCGCCCGGGGCGGCACCCAGATCCACTGCGGTCATGCCCGGTGCCAGACGGCTGTCCCAGTCATCCCGGGGAATAAAGTGGTGCCAGGCTTCTTCCAGTTTTAGCGTTGAGCGGCTGGGTGCATCGCGCGGCACTTTAAGGCGCGGAATACCCATTGGCCAGGGCGCCGCGTTATTGGCCCAGGACCAGCCAACGAACACCCGCGTGCCACTCTCGAAACACAGGTGCAACCGCGGCATCTCGGTTTTCGCCGGACGCACGAAACGCGTCTTGGTCAGCGCTGACTCCAGCGGCTTGCCCAGTTTCTTGGTCAGCGCCGCCATGGCCTTGCCATCGTTGGTGTCAGCGGTTTCCAGCCACATGCAGGAGGCGATCGGGCCTTTGGAGCACGCGGTGATGATAGGTGCGATGCGATCCTCTGCAGGTACGTCGAGCCAATCACCGAGGGCCCATTGGCGCACAAAGATCAACTGGTGAAAATCCAGCTTGTGCATCAACCGACCGGCATCCCCCTCCCCCGGACAGACAAAACGCACCAGCGCCGCACCCTCCTTGGTCACGGCATAACCGGCGATACCCAGGGCGGCAGACAGCTCCTGCATTTCAGCAGCCGCTTCGCCCTCAAAGCCCGGACGGCAGTGCAACAACAATTCCTGCATGTAAAACTCCAGCGAAATTAACCGGAGGCTACTTTACAGGCTGGACCAACCCGGTGGTAGCAATGAATCAGCCGCCAGCGCCGACCGCCCGCTGCGGGTTGGCGTCCGCACGCAATTGCTGCGCTGCGCTGACCATCGCCTGCAGCGCCGCACGGGTTTCCGGCCAACCGCGGGTTTTCAGGCCACAGTCCGGATTTACCCAGAGCCGTTCGGCGGGCACCACTGCCGCCGCCTTGCGTAGTAATCGCACCATCTCGGCCACCTGGGGCACGCGCGGCGAGTGAATGTCATACACCCCTGGCCCAATCGCATTCGGGTAGGCGAACTCGGAAAAGGCTTCCAGCAGCTCCATATCCGAGCGCGACGTCTCGATGGTAATTACGTCCGCATCCATTGCGGCAATCGAGTCGAGGATATGGTTGAACTCGCTGTAGCACATATGCGTATGAATCTGCGTTGTATCCTGCACGCCACTGGCGCTCAGGCGGAAGGCAGTCGCAGCCCAGTTCAGATAGGCCGGTTGCGCGGCGGTGCGTAGCGGCAAGCCTTCGCGGAAAGCCGGCTCATCAATCTGGATAATGCCGATACCCGCTGCCTCCAGGTCAACCACTTCATCGCGTATGGCCAAAGCCAGTTGCCGGGCACTCAATTCACGGCTGACATCCTCGCGCGGGAAGGACCACATCAGCATGGTCACCGGTCCGGTCAGCATGCCCTTCATCGGCTTGCTGGTCAGACTCTGCGCGTAGCGCGTCCACTCCACGGTCATCGGCCGTGGGCGGCTGATATCGCCATAGATAATCGGCGGCTTGACGCAGCGCGAACCGTAGCTTTGCACCCAACCAAAACGGGAGAAGGCATAGCCGCTCAACTGCTCGCCAAAATACTCGACCATATCGTTGCGCTCGGCTTCGCCGTGCACCAGCACATCCAGGCCCAGGGTCTCCTGTTCGCGTACCACCAGGGCAATTTCTTCGCGCATGGCGGCCAGGTAATCGGCCTCAGCGAGGTTGCCCTGTTTGAACGCCTGACGACGGGAGCGAATCTCGGCAGTCTGCGGAAAGGAACCAATGGTCGTGGTCGGCCAGGCAGGTAATCTGAGTTTCTGCTGCTGCAGCCATTCACGTTGTGGGTAGCCCGACTCCCGTCGGCTGTCTTCTGGCTGCACCGTTGCCAAACGCTGCGCTACGGCCGGGTCATGAATCCGTGCCGAGCTACGGCGCGCCTGTTGAATTGCATCCGATGCGCCAAGAGCAACATGTACCTGAGCATCTTCGGGGTGGTTCAAGGCGCGCGCGAGCAGACTGACCTCGCTAACCTTCTGCGTAGCGAAAGCTAACCAGCCGCGCAGCTCTTCATCCAGTTGATCCTCGCGCTGCAGGTCGACCGGACTGTGTAGCAGCGAGCAGCTTGATGCCACCC
>JBKBSI010000300.1:0-3052 GCA_046291745.1 Pseudomonas sp.
TATCGCCACAGGCGATCTTTGTGTCGGCAACTCCGGGGCCATATGAGGCAGAGCATGCGGGCCGGACGGTAGAGCAGGTGGTACGACCCACTGGCCTGGTCGATCCGTTGATCGAAGTGCGTCCGGCCACCAGCCAGGTGGATGACCTGTTGTCGGAGATCGCTCTGCGCACCGCCAAGGAGGAGCGGGTGCTGGTCACCACCCTGACCAAGCGCATGGCTGAAGACCTTACCGACTACCTCTCTGACCACGGCGTGCGAGTGCGCTATCTGCACTCGGATATCGATACGGTGGAGCGGGTAGAGATCATTCGGGATCTGCGAATCGGCGCTTTTGATGTGCTGGTCGGCATTAACTTGCTGCGGGAAGGCCTTGATATGCCTGAGGTTTCCCTGGTTGCGATTCTGGATGCGGACAAGGAGGGCTTCCTGCGTTCCGAGCGCTCGCTGATCCAGACCATAGGCCGCGCGGCACGTAACCTGAACGGCAAGGCGATCCTCTATGCCGACCGCATGACTGGCTCGATGGAGCGGGCAATTGGCGAAACCGAGCGGCGCCGGGAAAAGCAGATCGCCTTCAACCTGGAACACAACATTACGCCGATCGGTATTACCAAGAGCGTGCAGGACATCCTGGAAGGCGCGGTGGTGCCGGGCAGCAACAGCCGCTCGAACAAGCGCAAGAAGCTCAAGGCCGCAGAAGACGCTGCCGAGTACAGCGCCAGTCAGTTGCGTTCGCCGTCTGAAATCAACAAGCGCATCAAGCAGCTCGAGGAGAAAATGTACCACCACGCCCGGGACCTGGAGTTCGAAGCCGCAGCCGGAGTGCGCGACGATATCCAGAAACTGCGAGCGCAACTGATCAAGGTGTGAGTCTGCATGACCGCTTGGATCCCCGCTTTCGCGAGGATGACGGTGCATAGGGGAGGCGAGGTGTCATGCCTGAACCACAACACGCCCCCACACCTCGTCATTCCCGCGCAGGCGGGAATCCAGGCGGAGTCGAGCCTTGGCTCACGGGTTGCGCGCCGCTCGCATCCGTCTCCCGCTGAAAAAATGATTTATCCGCTTTTATCAGTAGCTTATGCTTGACAAGGTCCGGCGTGCTGCGTAAAGTTCGCGGCCATTGCAGGCACGTAGCTCAGTTGGTTAGAGCACCACCTTGACATGGTGGGGGTCGTTGGTTCGAATCCAATCGTGCCTACCAAATTGAAAGCCCGGTCCTTGTGACCGGGCTTTTTACTTTCAGCGCCATTTGGGGCGCCTTTGCAGTAGCCTGAAGAGGGCGCCGGCAATCGTCAGCCGGTATGAACTGCAGTAACAGGCAATCCAGACGGACTTTTCCATCATGTGGCCTTGCGTAGGGGTCACCACTGAGAAGGAGCGGCATATGCCCACTATTACTCTCCCCGACGGCAGTCAACGCAGTTTCGATCACCCTGTATCCGTAGCCGATGTGGCCGCCTCTATTGGCGCCGGTCTGGCCAAGGCGACGCTGGCCGGCAAGGTCGATGGCCGTCTGGTCGACGCCTGCGACATCATCGACACCGATGCCACCCTGCAGATCATCACGCCGAAGGACGAAGAGGGGCTGGAGATCATCCGCCACTCCTGTGCCCACCTGATTGGCCACGCGGTCAAGCAGCTGTACCCGACCGCCAAGATGGTCATCGGTCCGGTGATTGACGATGGCTTCTATTACGACATCGCCTACGAGCGCTCCTTCACACCCGAAGACATGGTCGCCATCGAAGCACGCATGCGTGAGTTGATCGCCACCGATTACGACGTGATCAAGAAAGTCACCCCGCGTGACCAGGTCATTGAGGTGTTCGAGTCCCGTGGTGAGGAATACAAGCTGCGTCTGGTTGAAGACATGCCCGACGAGCAGGCCATGGGCCTTTACTACCACGAAGAATACGTCGATATGTGCCGCGGTCCGCACGTGCCGAATACCCGCTTTCTCAAGGCCTTCCAGCTGACCCGTATTTCCGGCGCCTACTGGCGTGGCGATGCCAAGAACGAGCAACTGCAGCGCATCTACGGCACCGCATGGGCCGACAAGAAGCAGCTGGCTGCCTATATCCAGCGTATGGAAGAAGCGGAAAAACGCGACCACCGCAAGATCGGCAAGCGTCTGGGCCTGTTCCACACCCAGGAAGAAGCGCCGGGCATGGTGTTCTGGCATCCCGATGGCTGGACTATCTATCAGGTGCTCGAGCAGTACATGCGCCAGGTTCAGCGTGGCGGTGGCTACAAGGAAATCAAGACCCCGCAGGTCGTCGACCGCGTGCTCTGGGAGCGTTCCGGTCATTGGGAGCATTACTCCCACGCCATGTTCACCACTGAGTCGGAAAGCCGCGACTACGCCATCAAGCCGATGAACTGCCCGTGCCACGTACAGGTGTTCAACCAGGGCCTGAAGAGCTACCGCGAGCTGCCGCTACGCCTGGCCGAGTTTGGCTCCTGCCACCGCAACGAGCCATCCGGCTCGCTGCATGGTCTGATGCGCGTGCGCGGCTTTACCCAGGATGATGCGCACATCTTCTGTACCGATGAGCAGGTCGAGTCCGAAGCTTCCGACTTTATCGCGCTGACCCTGCAGGTCTACAAAGACTTCGGCTTCACTGACGTCGAGCTCAAGCTGTCTACCCGTCCGGAAAGCCGGGTCGGTGACGACGCGCTCTGGGACCAGGCCGAGAAGGGTCTGGAGTCAGCCCTGAACAAGGCCGGTCTGAAGTGGGATCTGCAGCCGGGCGAGGGCGCTTTCTATGGTCCGAAGATCGAATTCTCCCTGCGCGACTGTATTGGTCGGGTATGGCAATGCGGTACCTTGCAGCTGGACTTCATGCTGCCAGGCCGCCTCGGCGCCCAATATGTGGCCGAAGATGGTTCGCGCAAGGCGCCGGTCATGTTGCACCGGGCAATTCTCGGCTCATTTGAACGATTTATCGGTATTCTGATCGAACATTACGCTGGTGACTTCCCGGCGTGGCTGGCACCGACTCAGGCCGCAATCCTGAATATTACCGATAATCAGGCCGGATTTTGCT
>JBKBSI010000301.1:0-2989 GCA_046291745.1 Pseudomonas sp.
ATTCTGTGTAATGCCCGCGCCCTGGGTGAGTTTGGCGCGGTGGCAGTGGTCTCGGGGCGTATCCGTGGCGAGACCAACACCATGCCGCTGCATATCGAAGTGCTCTACAACGAATACATGTTTACCGCCGCCTTTGCCGTGTCGTCACTGCTGACCGGTCTGGCGCTGGTGACCATTGCCATCAAGAGCTTTGTCGAGTGGCTGGATGAGCGGAATAGAGAAGGGGCAAGTGATGCGCACTAAATGCTTTTCAAAAGCCATCAGCCTGCGAATCAGCTCGGTAGCGGCGCGGGGGTGCGGTTTCGACGGACCGTCGATGCCCATGGACGGGCATCGCCGAGCCTACAGGGATGTACTTGCGGCGTGTCCGCCGAGGCCGCGCGCCCGCGTCGCCACACTGCAAGCCCAACGCAACAAACATCAAACCAGGGAATCAGTCCAATGAGCATTGAAATAGACCAGGTCAACAAACGCTTCGGCAATTTTGTTGCGGTTGATAACGTCAGCCTCACCCTGAATGACGGCGAGCTGACGGCCCTGCTTGGCCCGTCCGGTTCCGGCAAGACTACCCTGTTGCGCATCATCGCCGGGCTTGAGCAGCCCGACAGCGGGCGCATTCGTTTTCACGGCGAAGACACCACCGACCTGCATGTCAGTGATCGCGGCGTCGGCTTCGTATTCCAGCACTACGCCCTGTTCAAACACATGAGCGTGTACGAGAACGTCGCCTACGGCCTGACCGTCAAGCCGCGCAGCCAGCGACCAAGCAAAGAGGTGATTCGCCAGAAGGTCATGCACCTGCTGGAAATGGTGCAACTGGACTGGACCGCAGATCGTTTGCCGTCCCAACTGTCCGGTGGTCAGCGCCAGCGCATCGCCCTGGCTCGCGCCCTGGCGGTCGAGCCCAAGGTATTGCTGCTGGATGAGCCCTTCGGTGCACTGGATGCCAAGGTACGCGCAGAACTGCGCCGCTGGTTGCGCCGCCTGCATGACGAGATTCATGTGACCAGCGTGTTCGTGACCCATGACCAGGAAGAGGCACTCGAGGTCTCCGACCGCGTGGTGGTCATGAACAAGGGCCGGGTCGAGCAGGATGGCAGTCCAGAAGATGTCTACGACAATCCGGCCAACCCCTTCGTCTACCAGTTCCTGGGTAACGTCAACCTGTTCCATGCGCGCGTGCATGATGGCGTGGCGCGAATCGGCGATGCCCAGTTCGACGCCCCTGAGTACGCCGGGCAACGTGACAGCCAGGCACTGGCCTATGTGCGCCCGCATGATATCGAAGTACTGGGCAGTCGCAGTGATGGCGCCCTGCATGCCGAGATCGAACTGGTCTCGGTAGTAGGACCCACGGTGCGGCTCGAGCTGCGCACCGACAACAGTGCCGACGTCGTGCATGCCGAACTGTCGAAGAACCAGTTCAAGGCTCTTGGTCTGGTGCAGGGCGGCGATGCCTGGATTCGCCCGGTCAATACCCGGGTGTTCCTGGAGGATGGCGAGATCAGAAGAGGCGATTAAGGTATTTGGGCTGGCAATATTTCGAGAGGGTAGAGGTAAACATTTATCCTGAAATCGGTCAGTATGGTTCGGTTATCCAAGCTGACCAAACCAGCCGAACCAGGGGAATGTAATGACCGACAACAGCTATACGCCACCCAAGGTATGGACATGGGACAAGGAGAGCGGTGGGCGCTTTGCCAATATCAACAGACCTGTGGCAGGCCCGACCCATGACAAGTCGCTGCCGGTTGGCAAGCACCCGCTGCAGCTCTACTCCCTGGCCACACCCAATGGCGTCAAGGTCACCATACTGCTGGAGGAATTGCTGGCGCTGGGTTTTGACGGCGCCGAGTACGACGCCTGGCTGATACGTATCAACGAGGGCGACCAGTTCGGCAGTGGGTTTGTCGATATCAATCCCAACTCGAAGATTCCGGCCCTGCTGGACAACAGCCAGAACCCGCCGCTGAGGTTGTTCGAGTCCGGCTCGATCATGCTCTACCTGGCTGACAAGTTCAGCGCCTTTATTCCCAAGGATACTGCCGGGCGCGCCGAGTGCCTGAACTGGTTGTTCTGGCAGATGGGCAGCGCACCCTTCCTCGGTGGCGGCTTTGGTCACTTTTACGCCTATGCTCCGGAAAAATACGAATACCCGATCAACCGCTACGCCATGGAGGTCAAGCGGCAACTGGATGTGCTCGACCGGCAACTGGCCGAGCAGCCCTATATCGCCGGTACCGAATACAGCATTGCTGATATGGCGATCTGGCCCTGGTATGGCGGCGTAGCAACCAACCAGGTATACGGCGCCGCCGAGTTTCTGGATGCCCACACCTACACCCACTTGCAGCGTTGGGTTGAAGAGATTGGTCAGCGCCCGGCAGTCCAGCGCGGGCGCATGGTCAATCGCTGCTGGGGTGATGCGGCTGAGCAATTGCCGGAGCGGCATGCGGCAAGTGATTTTGATGCACTGGGAAAGTGAGCAGTCATGTGTGAACTGATGGGTATGAGCGCCAATGTGCCGACCGATATCTGCTTCAGTTTTTCCGGACTGACTTTCAGGAGCACGTCACGCCCAATGATGTGGTCACCGTGATTGCTATCGAACCTTTGACCAACAATGAAACCTGGCAGTTGCATGCGCGGGGTGAGTGGCGTGCGTGGCAGGGCGGTGAGACCCTTTTGCAGGGACGACTGACCTCCATAGCCTGAACATCATGTCGCACTGCCCAACCTTTGGTTCGCAAAGCGAAAGGCAGGCCTGGGTGACAGCGAATCAGAACCAAACCAATCGAAAGCCAGCAGTCAGCAGAGTGCCTGCCAGTAGCCATTTTATTACGCTGGCGGGAAGATACCGGCTGCCTAGCTGGGCGCCGATAGCGCCGCCCGCTACCGCAGCCACTGCCATCCATCCGATACCTGAGGGGATGGGTAGCCCGGCAGTAGAGTAGCCAAGTAGGGCGACCACCGAGTTGGCAAAGATGAA
>JBKBSI010000302.1:0-2913 GCA_046291745.1 Pseudomonas sp.
TCTTCAATACCGCCATTACCCCTCACCGTTCTTACGGCGTGCATACCTGGAACATCAGCGATCTCAAGCGCATGCGCGCGCTGAGCCCCGGTGCAAGCATGAACGATGTGATTATTTCCATCATCGCTGGTGGGCTACGCCGTTACCTGGGCTTTCACAAGCAACTACCGGTAGAGTCCTTGGTGTCCATGTGCCCGGTTTCGATCCGCCCGGATGAAGCGCGCAAAGATTGCGGTAACCTGATTTCGGCGATGTATATCGGTATCGGCACCGATATAGAAGATCCGGTGGAGCGCCTTATTGCTGTGCACCGGCGCACCGAGCGCGGCATTCCGCTAGCCAAGGAAGTGCTCTGCGATCTGACCAATTCGGCTGGCGATATGGTGCCTGCCTATATGCGTGCACTGGGCGCCTGGGCGCAGAACAAGTCGCGTATCGCCGGACGCTTCCCTTTGATCAATACCGTGACCACCAACGTGCCGGGTATTCCGGGTATGGCGCCCAAGTACTTCGCTGGCGCCAAAGTCAACCAGGTCTTCCCGCTGGTACCGATCTCCGATGGTGTGGCTATCAGTCATGGTATGACCGGTATCTACGACAAACTGAATGTCGGTGTACTGGCAGACCGCAAAGTGATGCCGGATATGGATCGCTATGTCGGTTTTCTTGAGGAGTCCACACAGGAGTTTTTGACCCGTGTTGAGGCTTACGAGCAAGCCATGCGTCAGGCGGCGGAGCGCGAGAGTGCCAAAGCACTGCCTGCGACAGAGGTAAAAAAAGCTGAGGCTCCAGTCAAGTCTGCCGCCAAGTCGACACCCAAGAAGCCTGCTCGGAGCAGCACTACAGCCAAACAGCAAGCACCGGCCAGTGCCGGCAGCGCCAAGCCAACGATGGTGCAGGCTGACAAGCGGGCGGCGGCAGACCCGGCAGCCAATACTGAGTCTCAGATTGCCGTGGTGCCAGCAAGCCGAAGTTGATACGAGGAATCATCCCGGGCGCTCCGCAGGGCGCCCCCTGACATATTGAGGTTGTCATGAAACTTTTTCAGCGAAATCAGACCAAGCAGATCCTCCGCGACATGGAGGAGGTTGAGAGTTACGAAGGCTGGGCCGAATTGGCCGCTGCCTACGATCATGAGAACGGTCTGGATGACTGGAAGCAGAATGACGCTTGTGAGAGCTACGATTACCGGGCAATCCGCACCCGCCTGGATCGTATTCGCGATCTGCGTTTTCGCCGTGAGTACCACGACCTGCTGTTTGTGCTGAATGAGGGTATTCACGGTAATCTGGGCGGGATGGGCAAACCCTCCCTGTACAACAAGGCCAAGCTCGGTACCAAGAATCTTATCAGCCAGTACATCAAGGAAATATGCGGTGCGCTGAATGATCTGAATGAGGTGGATGAGAGCATAGTATCACTGGAGGAAAAGCAGGATTTTTTCCTGCGTGCCAGTCACTGCTATGGTCGTTCGGCCTTGATGCTCAGCGGGGGCGCCGTGCTCGGATTTTTCCACGCCGGCGTGTTGAAGGCCTTGTTTGATCAGGGGCTGCTGCCGGAAATCATCTCTGGCTCGAGTGCCGGTTCGATCCTGGCGGCTACTGCCTGTACCCATCCGGATGAGGAGCTGCGTCAGCGCCTGAGCCTGGATGCGCTGCACCATGAAGTGGAGGTGGCCGAGAAGATCCGTCCAACCTTGTCTCTGTTTGGCAGTGGTCAGCCGCGTATGGATGCCGATAATCTGCGCGATTACCTGACCAAGGTTATCCCTGATCTCACCTTTCAGGAGGCCTTTGAGCTAACCGGGCGCAAGCTGAACATCACCGTGACCGGGCTTTCGCCAAGACAGGCACCGCGGCTGCTGAACGCGGTAACCTCGCCAAACGTGCTGATCCACTCGGCGGTCATGGCCTCCTGCGCCATCTATGGTATCTACCCGCCGGTTACGCTGATGTGTCGCAACGCCAAGGGCGAAACAGTGCCTTATTTGCCGGATTTGAAGTGGATTGACGGCTCCTTTGCTGACGATCTACCGGCCAAGCGGCTGGCTCGGCTGTTCGGCGTGAATCATTTCATTTCGAGCATGACCAATCCGGCGGCCCTGGCCATTACCCCTGACCCGGATGCGCAGCCAAATCCATTGCGCACTGTGTACAACTATCAGATGCGTTTTCTCAAGATCACCACCGCGGAGGCCATGCGCTTCAGCCGTGACAACATTCGTATCAAGTCGCCGGTGATCAGTCTGATGCAGCATCTGACCTATGGCGTCTTGCGCCAGGAGTACACGGCAGACATCAATATTTTCCTGCGTAATCGCTGGGATCATCCTCTGCGCTTGTTGGCGCCGCCCTCCCGCGAGGCCATGCATCGCCTGTTGCATGAGGGTGAGCGTGCGACCTGGGAAAAAGTCGAAATGGTGCGCAATTGTACGGCTATCAGCCGCACCCTGGATGCAATCGTGCATGGTCGGGGCTGGGAGAAATAGGGCAGGTTCACGTTGCTGCCGGGCGGCGCTAAGGCGCTCGGCAGCGGTTGCACCTGTTGCGCATTGCACAGCTTATGCAAGGGCCGCACAATGACGACTGATTCGATTTGTGAAGATGCCCATGACCCCCGATGACCTGCCCCTGACCGGCCGCCATATTGCGCTGCCGGAAAGTCGAGAACTCGATCTGTTTGCTGACATGCTGCTCAAACGTGGTGCCACTGTGCTGCGTTGTCCTTTGGTGTCCATCCATGATGCTCCTGACCAGCAGCGGATACGCGAATGGATAGAGTCTTTTGTCGGCCAACCCTGTGATCACCTGATTCTGCTGACCGGTGAAGGCCTGCGGCGCCTGCTGGCAACCGCCGAGCGCGCGGGTGGCAGCCTGCGTGAGGATTTCATCCAGTCTCTGGCGCAGGTGCGCA
>JBKBSI010000303.1:0-2911 GCA_046291745.1 Pseudomonas sp.
CACGTGCTGGATCTTGTTACGCATGAACTCAATGGTGCCGGGCGTATGCTCCAGAGCCTGGCGCGCAGGTTGGCTGGGGATGGCGCCAAACAGGGTCGAAGCCGCGGTAAAACCTTCTGGCAGGGAGGTGGTATTGATCGGGTTGCCGCCCAGGGGGTCAGCATTGTTGGGATCAAAGGCCCAGATGCGGCAACCGGCCGAGGGGTCCTGTGGCTTCCAGGTCAGTACGTAGCTGCCGACCACTGTCATCGCATCGCTCTGGTCGATCCCATGCCAATTCCCGCTTTGTATGGTCGGCAGTGCCAATGGTGGTGAAGTTTGCGGGTCGAAGCTCCACACCCGATAATTGGCGCCCTGGCGATCCAGCACGTAGTTGCCGATAGAGTAAAGCTCACGGTCGGCGCCGATATCGCGGAAACCACCGCTGGAAAAGTCGCCGGCAGACAGACAGTCGTACTCGGCCTGCGGATCAAAGCGCCACAACTGATAGCTGCGCCGACCTGCAGCGGGAATCAGGCTCAGTACATAACCCGGCAGGCCGATGAGCTCAATCTGCGAGAAGCTGGCGCCAAAGTTCGAACGATAGCTGCCAAAGAACTTCTCCTTGCTCCAGCTACCGTAAGTCACGGCCTTTTCCGCCAGCGGATTGCTGCCGTTGCGGTCGAAGGCCACTACCCGGTAGTGAATCAGGTCGTCGTCGCTGGCGGCGGGTGTCCAGTCCACTAGATAACCACCCACCTGCATCAGCCGGTTGCCAGGCGGGCAACTGGCGTGTGGGTCCATCTGCACAGCATTGAATGCCGGGTTCGCCTGGGGCAGAAAAGCGTAGCTGGCATAGGCCGTTGAAGCCGTATCGCGCATCAGCACAAAGGCCTCCGCCGCCGTCTGCGCCGCGCTGGGGGTAAAGCTGTTGTTGTCGAGGTTGAAGGCCAGATCCTCCTCGCGCATGATCGCCAGCAAGGCGGGGACCTTGTCGGCTTTGACACTGCCGGTAGCGGTATCCCAGCCCCACTTTTCCTCCAGCGCAGCCAGAACCTGGTGCGGATCATCACCCGGGTGTTCGGCCATCTGTGCCTGCCAGCCCGCGGCAATCAAGTCCTGGCACATGACGTTGATCGGCGGCGGGTAATCGCCATTGGGTTTGCAGGCATCGCTCAGGGGGATGTCAGTGTCGTAGAGGTATTCGCTTGGGTGGTTGGCACACAATACCCAGGTGCTTGCTGCGGGTTGTCCAGGAAGCGCAGCGACAATCGACAGTTGCACAATATCCAGGGTGCGTGGCGTTTGCGCCAGGCCAAAGGCCTGCTTTAGCCAATCGTGTACCGGTCCGCCGTAGGCGACTATGGGCTGGGTGAACTGATAGTCAGTGCTCGCCAGCGGCTGTAGAAAGTTTTCCAGCTGCGCCTTGGCATAGGGGATAAAAGCGTTGTTGTAATCACTCAGCTCATTGCCCGCGCCACCCGGCGCAGCAATCGGGGCGACATCGACAATACGTTCGAGCGGGGTGTTGTTGACCCCGTTAAAGCCATTCTGCGCCAGCAGGCATTCCCACCGGCGGTTGGTGGGGGAGTAGAGGTAATCCTTGTAGGTAAAGGTCTCAAGCGGCGGGAAGTGCAGTAACTGAATCGACTGCACATTGGCCATGGCGAGGCCAAAGGGCAGCAGAAACTCCCAGCCTTGACGGGCTTCAGCAGGGATATTCTGGTAGTAACTGGCAAGCGCCAGCTTGCCTGCAGTTATATAGCGGGGAATCAGCGTCTCGTAGGCCGACACGTCACGGTCGGGGCTCGTAATCTTCAGCCGGTATTCACCGTTGCCGTTGCGATAGGCCTGGGCCCAGGAACCAAAATACAGATCCCGTTGCAGCGTCTGGCTGAATATAAAGGTTATGGTGTCGACAAGATCAGGGCCGTCTTCGCCAAAGCTGAAAAGCCCGGCAATGTCCTCGTAGTAACCCAGTCCGATATCGATGCTGTTTTGTTTGGTGCTGGCCTGATGGGTCTGCAAGATTCTCTCCTTGTAAAATTGCGCTGATAGCCTTTTCCGCTGTCAGCCTCACATTGCCTGAGCGCTGTGTGATTGTTGTTTTAAGGCAGGTATGAATAGACAAGGAATGAGTGTAGTCCAAGTCTGCAATTTGGGCCCAAGTCCCGGTAAAGACCGAGCAGGATCGAGATGGGCTGCTTGACGTGGATCAGGATCAATGGGGTCAAGGATCAATGGAGGATCAATGGGGTCAGAGTCACTGATCGGCAGGCTTGGCTTTCGTGTAGGCGCTGGAGCCAATCTGACTCCAGCGCTCGTGGATGGCCTTGCGGCCAGGGTCTGAGCCTCAGTTCTGTGGCTTGATCAGGAACTTCTCTCCGGTCGCCTGTTTACCGTAGACCGCCATGGCATCTAGCTTTAACGCACCGGCCAGGGAGACCTCGTGGGTGTAGTGGCTGGCGAAGGTGGTTTTGATTTCGGCGGCTACACGTTTGCGCATGGCGGCGGCGGTGTCCTTGCCCAGTTTTCCTAATGCATTGAACAATAGAAAGCCGTTCACGCCCCAGGCAAAACCGAAGCTTCGGTTCAGCGTGATGGGGCCGCGATCTAGGCCGCCATAGATATACACCTGCTTGTAGATGTCAGATCCGTACACGCTGTATTCAGTGATGTTGCGAGAAACGGCGGCTTCCATGCAGGTGAGAATGTCACTAGCCAGGCGACCGCCACCGATAGGGTCGAAGGCGATGGTCGCGCCGGTTTCGATCAGGGCCTGGGTCAGGTCTGCCATGAAGCTGTCGCTGCTGGAGTTGACCACGTACTTGGCACCCATGTCGCGCAGCAAGGCGTCCTGTTCCGGCTTGCGGACGATATTGACCAGGTCGATGCCGTCGGCGATGCAGATGCGGTTGAGCATTTGTCCGAG
>JBKBSI010000304.1:0-2813 GCA_046291745.1 Pseudomonas sp.
CTGGAAGTCACTACCGCGGAACAGGTGGTTGACCCGCGCACCACCTACCAGTTGACCAGCATGCTCAAGGACGTGATCACCCGAGGCACCGCCGTGCGCGCCCGGGCGCTGCAGCGCGGCGACCTGGCAGGCAAGACCGGCACCACCAATGATCAGAAGGATGCCTGGTTTGCCGGTTACAACGGTGATTTTGTCACCACCGTATGGGTCGGCTTCGACCAGCCCAGCACCTTGGGTCGCCGCGAATTTGGCGGCACTTCTGCCCTGCCGATCTGGATGGAGTTTATGGCCGGTGCACTTGAGGGCAAGCCGGAGAATAGCCAGCCGATCCCGGACGGTCTGATCAATGTACGTATCGACCCCTTGACCGGACGTACGGCGCGACCTGGTAGCAGCAACGGCTTCATGGAAGTATTCAAGGAAGAGGAAGCACCACCGCCTTGGGATGAACTGGAGAGCGGTAACTACCCCTCAGGCAATGACGCTGTGCCGATGGGGCTATTCTGAACCAGGTCGGTAACCTGCTGACGCAACCAGATATTGACCGGATCCTGATCGGCTTCTTCATGCCAGTACATGCTCAAGCCGATCGGCGGTAAGGGGAGCGGCATCGGCAACAGCCGATTGCCCAACGGCAGGCTGACCAGTTCGGCGTGCCTGCGGGACATGGTCAGTAGCAGGTCACTCTGCGCCACCACCAGACTGGCTGCCTGATAGTTCTGGCAGCGCTGGACTATCTGGCGCTCAAGCCCCAAATGCCCCAAAGCCAGATCCTCGTACGACAGCCCTCGGCGCCACGACGCCACAGCAATATGCTCGGCCGCCAGATAGCGCTCCGCGCTCAACTCCCCGACAAACCCGGGCCCAGCTACCACACACAGGGGTTCAGCAAGCAACTGCGACTGACGCAGAACAGGCTCGACCGGCCGGGCAATCTGAATGGTCAGATCGACCCGCCCGGAGGCCATCTCCAATTTCAGATCCTGCCAGCGCACCCCCGCCGTTCTGACCCTGCAGTAGGGCGCAGTGCGGCGCAAGTGCAGCAGCAGCTCGGGTAGCAGCACCGGCTCCAGTTGTTCTGGCAGATTCAGAGTAAACATACGGCTGTCGACTTGGGGATCGAAATACTGCAAACGACCGAGACTCTGTTGCAAACGATCCAGACCGTCGAGGATATCCGGAGCCAGCCGCAGGGCCAGCGCCGTAGGCGAGACGCCACGCCCATCACGAACAAACAAGGGGTCGGCGAAATGCTCGCGCAACCTGCCCAATGCATGACTGACAGCTGACTGACTGACGTGCAGTACTGCCGCCGCACGCGTCAGACTGCGCTCCCGATAGATCACCTCGAAAGTACGAAAGAGGTTGAGGTCCATCCGCGCCAGAGACGGAACCACATGCTTGCCACTCATAAAAGAATCCTGGAAAACGACATAAAGCCTGAATTCACCCATGTATATCAGACTTTCATGAGCAGCATTCATGCTTTCGAATGAATATTGATCGCTTCTCCCACAGCCTCCCCCGCCCTACTCTTGATGGACAACAACAGTCCGCAATGCCGCAAAGGGGATATTCCATGGGCGACGCTGCCATGCACGAGCAAGCTTATCTACAACAGTTGAGAGCCCTGCAGGATGAAGCCTGGCCGCTGAACAGCGCCCTTGAGCCGGAGTATCCACTTGGCGAGCAACCCTTGACCGAGTATCTGCGGCATTGGGCGCAAACCACGCCCGACAAACCTGCAGTGCGCTTTTACGGCTACGACCTCAGTTACGCCGAGCTGGACGATCTAAGCAATCGCTTTGCCGCACTGCTGATCGAACAGGGCGTGCGCCCCGGCGACCGGATTGCGGTGTTCATGCCCAATTGCCCACAGCTGCATATCGCTTTCTACGGCATCCTCAAGGCGGGCGCCATTCACGCCCCGGTCAGCCCCATGGCCATGCCGATGGAGCTGAGTTACCAACTCAAGGATAGCGGCGCCAGCGTGCTCGTTTGCTTCGATCAGTTGCTGCCGGTTTTTCGCGAAATCCGTGAGCAGACCGCCGTGCGACTGACCATCGCCACCAGCCTTTCCGAACTCTGTCCCGCCGAGCCACCCATCCCAGTACCCGACCTGCTGCGCGCGCCCAAACTGCCGGTTACCGACTACCTTGATATGCTGTCGGCCCTGAAAAACATCGAGCCGCAGGCGGATCTGCCGGTCCCTGCACTGGACGATATCGCCGCGCTGAATTACACCGGCGGCACCACCGGCCTGCCCAAGGGCTGCATACATACCCATGGCGACATGCTTTATACCTGTGCCAGCTTTGTCCCGGCCGCGTTGGGTCTGGACTCTGAACGAGTCAGCCTGAATTTCATGCCAGAATTCTGGATTGCCGGTGAAAATGCCGGGCTGCTGTTCCCGGTTTTCTCCGGCACCACGCTGGTGCTGCTGGCCCGCTGGGATGCATTGGCCTTCATGAGCGCGGTGCAGCACTACCGGGTCAATCACACCGGACTGCTGGTCGACAGCGCCTCCGAAGTGCTCGACCACCCACAGGTAAACCAATTCGATTTCAGCTCGCTGCAGATCACCAGTTGCGTGTCCTTTATCAAGAAACTGACCCCGGAATACCGTCAGCGCTGGCGTAAGCTGACCGGCTGCACTCTGTTTGAAACCAGCTTCGGCATGACCGAAACCCACACCTGCGACACCTTTACCGCAGGCCTGCAGGAAGACGACTTTGACCTCAAGTCAGCGCCGACCTTTGTCGGCCTGCCGGTGCCTGGCACCGAGTTCAAGGTCTGCGACTTCGCCACGGGCG
>JBKBSI010000305.1:0-2792 GCA_046291745.1 Pseudomonas sp.
GTTGATAGACTGCGCCGTGGTTTACAGTGCCATGATTCAGCGCGCGGTCAGTACCGTCGTGGTGGCTGACCATTCCAAGTTCGATGCCACATTCCCTGCGCGCTACACCGGCTGGCAACAGGTGCAGTATCTGGTTACCGACAAGCAACCAACCGGCAAACTGGCAGCGGTCCTTAGTCAGAACAAGGTTGCGGTTCGCTGTTGATGATGGACTGTTATTTGAAAAGGAACAGATCTTGCTAAGCATTCGTCGCAGGCCGCTCGAGCCACTCGCCCGAGAGTGGTAGTAAACGAGTCGCGGCCTCCCACGGAGACGACCATGCTTGAAAGATTCGAAATTCCGGAACTGGAACCTGACCTGGTTCAACGGGTCAAGGTGGATGGCCACGAGGTGGTGGCGTACAGCTACGGCACTGGCGACGAGGTGTTGCTGTGCCTCAACGGCGGGCCCGGCCTACCCTGCGACTATTTGCGCGACGCCCATGCCTGGTTGAAGGACCAGGGTTTGCGCATAGTCGCCTTCGACCAGCTTGGCACCGGCAAGGCCGACCGTCCCGAAGACAAGGCTTTGTGGAATATCACCCGCTATGTCGAAGAGGTGGAAACCGTGCGCAAGGCGCTCGGGCTTGGCCAGGTACACTTGCTCGGCCATTCCTGGGGGGGTTGGCTGTCCATTGAATACAGCATCCATTACCCAGAAGCCGTGAAAACGCTGATTCTGGAAAACACCGTGGCCGACATTCCGCACCTGTCCCAGGAGCTCGGACGGTTGCGTTCGGCGCTCGGCAGCGAAACCGTGGCAATGATGCAGCGCCACGAAGCAAAGGGCAGTATCGATCACCCCGAATACCAGGCTGCCGTTACCCTGCTCAACTATCGCCACGTCTGCAGGCTGGAGGAATGGCCGGCACCGGTGAAGCGGTCGCTGGATGACTGGAACATGGGGCCATACGAAGCCATGCAGGGACCGAACGAGTTCCTCTATATCGGTAATTTGCGTGACTGGAACCGGCTGAAGGAAATGGGCGAGTTCCGCATGCCGATCCTGATCACCACCGGCGAGCACGACGAACTCACCCCGGCCTGCTCGCTGCGGATGAAACTGGCCGCGCCTCACGCCGAAGTGCATGTATTCCCCAATAGCAGCCATATGCCGTTCTACGAGGAGCCAGAGGCCTATTTCCCAGCGCTGCTGTCGTTTCTAGAGCAGCATTGGGGCTGAGCGCTACCGCGTTTCTCGCCCGGGCCGTCTTCAATCTGAGAGGATGGCAGGCCTTTAAGCTGATCGGCCTGGGTGGCATAGCCGCCGCATTACCCCACCAACCGCTCCTGCTTCAACCACGCCATGGGCGATAGTCCGCACTGCGACTTGAATGCACGCGACAGGGCGGACTCGCTGCTGTAGCCAGCCTCTTCGGCGATCAGCCTGAGCGGTTGGCCATTCTTCAGCCACTTTTGCACCAGCCCCACTCGCCAGCGCTGCAGGTAGCTGGCCGGCGTTTCGCCTACCGCTTCACGAAACTGATTGGCAAACACACTGCGCGACATGCCCGCCACGGCTGCCAGGGATTCAACCGACCAGTCCCGCTCCGGCGCCTGGTGCATGGCGACAATGGCGCGGCGCAGTTGCTGGTGCGCAAAGCCTGCCAGCAGGCCCACCTGGGTGCTGCCGTTCTCCATCAACTTGCGCAGCAACTGCACCAAGAGCACCTCGAACAGCCGGTCAAGCATGACCTGGCGGCCGCAATTGTTAGCCTCGGCCTCGGCAAACAGCAGCGTCAGTACCGGTACGCCGTCCGGCAATTGGTCCAGCGGTATGCAAACGCACTCGGGCAGGGCACTGGACAGCGGATTGGCCGGGCCGCCCTCAAAAACAATGTGCGCGCAAACAAAGTCTGCGCCCGTTTCGCTGTCGGTCACCAAGCGGTGCGCCATGGGGCGCGGGTAAAACAGCAGGGTCGGGCCATCCAGGCTGTATGCCTTGCTGGCGCCATGCCAGACCTCAGCCTTGCCGCTGCGCAGCAAATGCAGCTGGCCATAGGGTTCGGTGCCGCCCAGCGTGTTGACGCCGCACAGCGGACCGGATTGGAAAGTGCGCGCACTGACAGCAAAGTGCCCCAGCAAAGCAGCGAGTCGATCAACCATAAAATACGATCCGTCAAAAATTTAAGACAAATTGTGCTAATTCGTACGATTAAATGCCTGAAAATCCTTTTCGTCAACAGGCAACACCACTTTCACTACACTGAAAAGGAATCAAGCCATGAACAGATTTACGCGTACCGCCATCGCCGCATTCGCCGCCGCTGCACTGCCAGTGATCTCGATGGCCGCTCACGCCGCAGACTTTGCTCGCACTGCCAGCACAGTCACCACCCAGGACGGCGTCGAGCTGTACTACAAGGACTGGGGCCCAAAGAATGGTGAAGTCGTCATGTTCAGTCACGGCTGGCCGCTCAGCTCCGACAGCTGGGAAGCGCAAATGCAGTTCCTGGCAGACAAGGGCTACCGCGTTATCGCCCACGACCGCCGTGGCCACGGCCGCTCCAGCCAGCCCTGGGAAGGTAACGACATGGACCACTACGCCGACGACCTTTCAGCCGTCATCAAGGCGCTGCAGGTCAAGGACGTTACCCTGGTCGGCTTCTCCACCGGTGGTGGTGAAGTTGCCCGCTATATCGGCCGCCACGGCACAGGTCTGGTAAAGAAGGCCGCCCTGATCAGCGCCGTACCGCCGATGATGCTGAAAACCGACAGCAACCCCAACGGCTTGCCGCTCGAGGTATTCGATG
>JBKBSI010000306.1:0-2788 GCA_046291745.1 Pseudomonas sp.
CGCTGGTGATCAGAAAGGCAATCGAGCCGTGGTGATCGGGGAAGGCGGCGACAAAACGTTCAACTGCTACGACCATGGCCGCCAGGCTGCCTTTCATGTCGGCTGCGCCGCGCCCATAGAGCATGCCGTCGCGGATAACCGGTTCGAAGGGTGGCTGATCCCAGCGCTCGCTGGGGCCGGTGGGTACCACGTCGGTATGCCCGGCGAAGCACAGCACCGGACCGTCGATACCACGGCGCGCCCAGAGGTTGTCCACCTCGCCGAAGCGCATGGATTCCAGACGGAAGCCACAGGCTGCCAGGCGCTCCCCCATCAGTTGCTGGCAACCAGCGTCGTCTGGGGTGGTCGAGTTGCGACTGATTAGCTCGCAGGCGAGGGACAGGGTAGGGGAGAGGTCGGTCATGGTCGCTTCGCTGAATGGTCTGTGTCAGAGCTATGATAGCAGACTCGGCCCGCATGCTTCAGAGCCGAGCTGCCGCGTATCAGGATTTTGGCCAGCGTGCCTTGCGCCAGGCACGGCGTTGTTTCTTGTCGAGGAAGGTCCAGGCCAGCAGGCGACTTTGTTTCTGGCCTTGCAGTAGCGTGACCACACGCACGTCAGTTGCGCCCAGGGCGCGAATACGGGCTTCCAATTCGCCGACCAGGGTGCCCTTGGATACCAGGGTGCTGAACCAGAACACTTGCTTGGCGAATTGACTGCTGTCGTCGATCAGCCGTGACAGAAATCCTGCCTCGCCACCAGCGCAGATCAACTCATTGTTTTGCCCGCCAAAGTTCAGTTTCGGCTCTTCTCCTGCTTCGCGTATCTGCGCGGCCTGCTCTGGATCGGCTTTTTTGCTGGCACGGTGCAGTTTGTTCCATTTGCGTTGCGCAGCAGCGTTGGCGTCGCCACGGCTGGCGTGGAAGGGCGGATTGCACAGGGTAAAGTCGAACTGTTCGTCAGCCGCGATAATGCCCTGAAAGACTTGTTCGGCGTCCGCTTGCAGACGCAGGCTGATGCGCTTGTCCGCTCCCGGGTTGGCTTTCAGGATGCGCTGGGCGTTGTCCAGTGCGGCCGGGTCGATATCACTGCCGACAAAGCGCCAGCGGTATTCATGCTGACCCAGTAGCGGGTAGATCAGGTTGGCGCCCGTGCCAATATCCAGGCCGGTAATGCCCTCGCCTGTGGGGATATGTCCATCATGGCTTTCGCCGAGCAGGTCGGCGATGGCGTGGATCATGTCTGCGCGGCCCGGAATGGGTGGGCACAGGTAGCCCTCGGGGATGTCCCAGTTACTGATGCCGTACTGGGCTTGCAGCAGGGCGCGGTTCAGTTCTCTGACGCTGGTCGGGTCGGCGAAGTCGAGGGTCTTTTCGCCCTGTCGGTCAATCACGATCAATGGTTTGAGTGCCGGATTGGTGGCAGCCAGAGCGCCGAGATTGTAGTGCCCCTTGTGCTGGTTGCGGGGGTGGAAGGGCATCAGGCTTTGACTCCGATATACAGGGTGTTGGTGGCTTCAGCGTTTTGAAACGGATTGAAGAAGGGTACGACTTGTGCGCGGCTATTGATGAATACCGCGTCCATGACCTGCATGAATTCACTGTCCGGTGGATCCTGCGACCACAGGGCAAAGACGCCGCCCTGGCGCAGTTGCTCGGCCATGCGCCCGAGGTTCTCGACTGTGTAGAAGCTGGCGTTGGAGGCATGCAGCAGCGCCCGTGGCGAATGGTCGATATCCAGCAGTATGGCGTCAAACTGGCGACCTGGGCTGTTGGGGTCGAAGCCGCCTTCGGCGCCCAGGGCCAGGTCAAAAAAACTGCCGTGCACATAGCGGCTGCGCGGGTCGGCATTCAGCACTTTGCCCAGCGGGACTTTTTCATCCCGGTGCCACTGGATCACGGTGTCCAGGTAGTCGATGATCAGCAGCTCGCTGACCCTTTGGCTCTGTAGAGCGGCGACCGCGGTGTAGCCCAGTCCCAATCCGCCGACCACCACGCTCAGATTCTCTCCCGTGGCCTGCGCCAGGCCAACATCGGCCAGGGCTATTTCCGCCTCGGGGAACATGCTCGACATGAGAAACTCGTCACCCAGCTTGACCTCGTAGATGTCGCGCTCGCCGAGCGCCGGTATGCGTCGTCGACGCAGGGAAATCTCGCCAATGGCCGATGGTTGGCAGTCAATTTCTTCGAACAGAAGGCCCATGCTGGCTCCCGGATAGTTAGGGAATTACTGAATATTCCTTGGATGCGCGAATGGTACCACTTGCTGAGGGGCAGGGCCTTGTTAGGCTATACTCTGCGGCCGTTGCCTGGCGGGCAGCCGTTTACCGCCAGTCTTTTACTTGCCGAATCCGCTCTACCGAGGTGCTGACAAGCCGATGACTACTGATGATCCGCGTTTTGGTGGCATTGCCCGGCTCTATGGGGTCGAAGGGCTGGCGCGTTTGCAGGCGGCCCACGTGGTGGTGGTCGGCATTGGCGGTGTGGGCTCCTGGGTGGTCGAGGCGTTGGCGCGCACGGCGGTGGGTAGCATTACCCTGATTGATATGGACGATATCTGCGTAACCAACACCAACCGCCAACTGCCGGCTATGGACGGTAATGTTGGCCGCCTCAAGGTCGAGGTCATGGCTGAGCGCGCAAGAGCGATCAATCCGGCCTGCCGAGTGCGACCGATCATGGACTTTGTCACCCAGACGACCCTGCCCGACTATCTGCCTGACTCGCTGGTTGGCGAGGTCGATGTGGTGGTGGACTGCATAGACAGCGTAGCTGCCAAGGTGGCGTTGATTGCCTGGTGTCGGCGGCG
>JBKBSI010000307.1:0-2787 GCA_046291745.1 Pseudomonas sp.
GAGGTAGGAAATGGATACCCCCTGTCGCGCTGAAATATCAGCCAGCGTAATAGGTCCCTGATCCTCGTGCAGCGCCAGGTCCAGCATCGCAGTGACCGCGTAGCGGCCTTTGGTGGTCAGTCGCATTGGCATTTCCGAGCCGATTGAACATGCCCGCCACTATGCAATAGCCAAGCAAATCAGTCAAGTATTATTCCGGCCTGCAGCCCTGTAAGGCCGCGCATTATAAAGACATTTGCCCTTTACCAGAAGTCTGGGCGCCTGCGGTCTTTGCCAGAACATGTTGCTTGGCGCCCAGCTCCCTTGCCATCGGCTGAACGCATGTCTCACTATCAACCTGAAACAGACGAAGCATAAAATGGCTGATACAAAGGGGCATCTAGTGCTATCGTTTGGCTGATTTGCGAACAGTACAATTAGGAGTCACTTGATAATGAGTCATTACCAGCAGTTTTTCATCGACGGCAAATGGGTTGCGCCCAAGGGCGACCAGACCCTGGACGTCATCAATCCGGCCACCGAAGAAGTCGCCGCCACCATCGCCCTGGGTAACAAGGAAGATGTCGATCTCGCCGTTGCCGCTGCGCGCAAGGCATTTGATACTTACTCCCAGACTAGCCGCGAGGAGCGCATTGCGCTGCTGGAGAAAGTCATTGCGGTGATGACCAAGCGCCTGCCCGACGTAGCAGAAGCCATCTCCATCGAGATGGGTGCACCGGCCAAGCTGGCCCGCACTGCTCAGGCACCCTCCGGCATTGGCCACTTCATGGCGGCACTGGATGCACTGAAGGAATTCGAATTCGAAGAAGAGATCGGCACTACCCTGGTGGTCAAGGAACCCATTGGCGTTTGCGGCCTGATCACCCCCTGGAACTGGCCGATGAACCAGATGGCGTGCAAGGTCGCTCCGGCCCTGGCCACCGGTTGCACCATGATCCTCAAGCCTTCCGAAGTTGCCCCCCTGTCGGCCCTGATTCTGGCCGAAATTCTCGAAGAAGCAGGCGTTCCGGCTGGCGTATTCAATCTGGTCAACGGCGACGGCCCCACCGTTGGCGCCGCCATGTCCTCACATCCCGGCATCGACATGATGTCCTTCACCGGCTCCACTGGTGCAGGCCGCCAGGTAATGAAAGCCGGCGCGGACACCATCAAGCGCGTTGCGCTGGAGCTCGGCGGCAAGTCGGCCAACATTCTGCTCGACGATGTGAATTTCGAGAAGATGGTCGGCCATGCGGTCATGTCCTGCATGAACAACAGCGGTCAGTCCTGCAACGCCCCTACCCGTCTGCTGGTACCCAGTGCACGGATGGAAGAAGTTGCTGCCATTGCTGCCAATGTTGCCGCCAAGGTCAAGGCAGGTGATCCCAATGCTGCCGATACCGTCATGGGTCCGGTTGTATCCAAGGCCCAGTGGAGCAAGATCCAGGGTCTGATCCGCGACGGTATCGAAGAAGGTGCCAAGCTGGTTACCGGTGGTCTGGACCGCCCTGAAGGCCTGGACGTAGGCTACTACGTCAAGCCGACCATCTTCAGCCATGTTACTAACGACATGACCATCGCCCGCGAAGAAGTCTTCGGCCCGGTGCTGGTAATCATCGGTTACGACAACGACGATGACGCGGTACGCATCGCCAACGACACCAACTACGGTCTGTCCGGCTATGTATCCTCAGCCAGCCTGGATCGCGCGCGTGCTGTAGCTCGCCGCATCCGTACCGGCATGGTTCACCTGAACGGCGCCCCGCTGGATAACAAGGCGCCCTTCGGTGGCTACAAGGAATCGGGCATTGGTCGCGAGTGGGGCCATTACGGCTTCGAGGACTTCCTGGAAATCAAGTCCATCTTCGGTTCGCAGGCGAAGCAGGCCTAGCGGCCAGCTGCAAGCGGTAAGCTGCAAGCTTCAAGCTCCAAGCGGTAAGCTGCAAGCAACACCAGAACCCCGGCTTCGTGCCGGGGCTTTGCATTTAACTTGCAGCTTGAAGCTTGAAGCTTGTGGCTTGAAACTTGCCGCTTGAAGCTGGGCTAGCCCAGCGACTTCACCGCCTCGATCATCTGCGCCATGACCTTTTGCGCGTCGCCATAAACCATAGACGTGTTATCTGCGTAGAACAGTTCGTTTTCCACCCCTGAGTACCCCTTGCCCTGCCCGCGCTTGACCACATAGGCCTGGTGCGCCATATCCACGTTGAGTATCGGCATGCCATAGATCGGGCTGGATTTGCGCGTGCGCGCGGCCGGGTTCACTACGTCGTTGGCGCCGAGCACAATGGCTACGTCAGCCTGGGCGAAGTCCTCGTTGATATCTTCCAGGTCAAAGATGATGTCGTAGGGCACGCCCGCTTCTGCCAGCAATACGTTCATATGCCCGGGCATACGCCCGGCGACTGGGTGAATGGCAAAACGTACGTCCACGCCCTGTTTCTGCAGCAGCTTCACGAACTCGTAAAGCTTGTGCTGTGCCTGAGCCACCGCCAGGCCATAACCGGGGACAATGATGACCTTGCTGGCGTAGTACATGGTAATGGCCGCGTCCGATGCTTCGGCGGCCTTCATGCTGCCCTCCATCTCAGTGTCGCTGTCACCGTCAGACTCGCCGAACTGGCTGAACAGCACGTTGGACACCGGACGATTCATGGCCTTGGCCATCATCAGGGTCAGTAAGGTACCGGCCGAACCAACCACGGTACCGGCAATGATCATCGCCGGGTTCTGCAGCACGAAACCCTCGAAGGCCACGGCCAGACCCGTCAGTGCGTTGTACAGGGAAATGACCACCGGCATATCGGC
>JBKBSI010000308.1:0-2706 GCA_046291745.1 Pseudomonas sp.
TCCAGGCTGGGTCCGGTGACCTCCTTGCCATTCAGAATGATGGTGCCGCCTGAGGGTGTATCCAGCCCCGCCAGGGCATTGAGGATGGTCGATTTGCCACAGCCGGAGTGGCCGATGATGCAGACGAATTCGCCCTTGGCCAGGCTGAAGTTGACCTCTTCGAAGACGTCGACATCGCCGCCGCCCGGTGTGGGAAAGGTCTTTTTCAGGCCGTCGACCTGAAGAAACTTGCGGTTGGGTGTGCTTTGGTCAGTCATAAGGCTTCCTATTCCTGCCAGGCGACGAGGCGCGCGGCGAGTGAGAGCACGGCATCCAGCAGCATGCCGATCAGACCGATCATCAGAATGGAGAAGACCACGCTGGTCAGGTCCAGGTTGTTCCATTCATTCCAGATGTAGTAACCAATGCCAGTACCCCCCACCAGCATTTCGGCAGCAACTATCACCAGCCAGGCAATGCCGATGGAGATGCGCATACCGGTCAGAATGGTTGGCGCGGCCGCCGGCAGGATCACCTGAAAGGCGGTGCGCACCTGGCTTAGCTCATGGGTGCGGGCAACGTTGATCCAGTCGCGGCGTACATTCATCACGCCGAAGGCGGTATTCAGCAGCATTGGCCAGATCGAACAGATAAAGATCACGAAGATCGCCGAGGTTTCCGAGTCCTTGATGATGAACAGCGCCAGTGGCATCCAGGCCAGGGGCGATACCGGCCTGAGTACCTGGATGAAGGGATTCAGCGCCTTGTACATCAGCGGTGACATGCCGATCACGAAACCCAGCGGGATGGCGATAAGCGCCGCCATGGAAAAGCCCAGCAGTACCCGGCCAATCGAATAACCCAGTTGGATGCCGATGCCCTTGTCGTTCGGGCCATTGTCATAGAAGGGGTTGCTCAGTTCGTTCCAGGCATGCACCAGCACCTGTGAAGGTGCTGGTACGCCTGCGTTTTGCGCGCCGCCACCCATCATCATCTGGTATTCGGTCAGCTCGCCGCTGCTTTGTGTGGTGCTGATGGCCGCCTCCCAGATACCGCCGAGCACCAGCAATATGATGATGGTCAGCAGAGCCGGTCGCAGGCTGTGCATATAGCTGTTCATGAGCGCTTCCTGATGGCAAAGCTGTCGACGTATTCATCGGGTTTGTTGTAGTCGAACTCCTTACCCATGATGGTGTAGTTCTGGTAAGTGATATCCGGCGCGTCGTAGCCCAGCTCGCGCATCACTTTGCCGGCGTCGGTAGCCAGATAGACTTGTTCGGCGATCTGCTTGTAGTTGATGTTGCCTTCGATATAGCCCCAGCGCTTGAGCTGGCTGAGAATCCACACGGCCATCGAATGCCAGGGGAAGGGGTCAAAATCAATGCGGCTCGGTTCGTCGATGATGTTGCCCAAACCGTCGGCAAAGCGTCCGGTCAGCACCTGTTCAATCACCCCCACCGGTTGGTTGAGGTAATTGCGTGGCGCAATGGCGGCGGCAATCTCCTTGCGGTTTTCGGCCTGGTGGGAGTATTGCGTGGCGTCGACGATGGCGCGGAAAAGCGCGCCGTAGGTGTTGGGGTTTTCAGTGGCGAAGCGCTGGCTGCAGGCAAAGGCGCAGCAGGGGTGGCCTTCCCAGATATCCTTGGTTAGCAGATGGATAAAGCCGACCTTTTCCCACACCGCACGTTGGTTGAAGGGGTCGGGTGACAGGTAGCCATCCAGATTGCCGGCACTGAGGTTGGCAACCATCTCCGGCGGCGGAACCACGCGGATCTGGATATCCTGATCCGGATCCAGCCCATGCTCGGCTACGTAATAGCGCAGCAACAGGTTGTGCATGGAGTACTCGAAGGGCACGCCAAAGCGGAAGCCCTTCCACTGTTTGGGATCGCGCTTGTCCTTGTGTTTGACGTGCAGCACTATGGCCTGGCCGTTGATATTTTCCACTGCAGGCATGATGAAGGGCTCTGCTGTGGAACCCGCACCCATTGACATGGCCAGCGGCATGGGCGTCAGCATATGCGCCGCGTCGTACTCACCGGCCAGGGATTTGTCCCGCGCTACCGCCCAGCCAGCGGTTTTGATCACGTCAACGTCCAGCCCATACTTGGAGTAGAAGCCCAACGGATGCGCCATGATGATTGGCGTCGCGCAGGTAATGGGCACAAAGCCGACGCTGAGCTTGGTTTTTTCCAGTGGTCCCAGGCTGTCCATCAACGCGGCTTTGGCCTGGGCCATGGGGAAGATGGTCGCCAGGGCCGCTGCGACTGTGCCGCCGCCGAGCAGTTGCATAAAGCGCCGCCGACTCATGTCGCTATGGTTGAACACCGCACGGACTACGGCGTTTTCTATCGCACGTTCCATGATGTCTTCGCTGGAGGTCGGCATGGCCATGCTCGGTGCGCGCGTATCGACAGCCGACTGCTGCGCTGTCAGGCCGATGGGCACGGCAACCTGCTTGCAGCGGTCGCAGTCACACTGGGCGTCGTGGGTCAGGCCCGTGCCGCCGTCGTAGGGATTTCCCAGGCTCTTGATCGTCATGATTGGCTCCTGCCAGTCGTAATCCGGTGCGCGCTTGGAAATGCTGCCCGGATATGGTGCTGTGGCTGTTCACCCAAAGGTGTCCTGCCAAGGGAGTTATCAAGCTTTGTGCCAGTTATGGATTTCCAATTATTCTGTTTTATATCAATGGGATAGCAATATTTATCAGTAGGTGAAAAATTATGT
>JBKBSI010000309.1:0-2692 GCA_046291745.1 Pseudomonas sp.
TGGACCTGACCAAGTATCTGATCGCCGAATCCTTCCAGTCGCACAAGGATCGCGTCGCCTCGTTACGCAACTTCTTCCCGCAGGCCAGCGAAAAGGACTGGAAGCTGCAGAATGCGGGCATGCGTGTGCAGATCATCAAGAAAGATGCCCAGGGCCACGGCAAGCTGGAGTTCGGCACCGAGATCGTTGCCGCCAAGGATGGTTCTCTGGCTGCCCTGCTGGGCGCCTCACCAGGCGCCTCTACCGCCGTGCAGGCGATGATCGACGTGTTGGAGCGCTGCTTCAAGGAACGGCTTGCCAGCCCCGAATGGCAGGCGCGGATGAAGGAACTGGTGCCGTCCTATGGCCAGTCATTGATCAAGGACGCTGAGCTGCTCAAGCAAGTCCGCGAACGCACCCTGCGCACCCTCCAACTGCGCTGAGTGCCAACCAGTAGTCCGGCCATCGCGCCGGACTACTATAACCAGGCACCGACTTTTTCCAACTTACTGCTCAAAGGCGCGGATGCGCTCCCTTGTGGGCGGGTGGGTCGAAAGAAAGTCGGTTGCCGAGCCGCCCTCCGGCGCTTCACTGTCCAGCCGCCGCATGATGTTGGCAAAATGCACCGGCGCCAAGCCCTGCTCCCGCATAAACGCCAGGGCAAACTCGTCCGCCTCACGCTCCATAGCCCGCGAATAGCTCAGATTGGCGATCAACGCGGGTAAACCTGTGGCCAGATCGGAGGCAGATGACAGGTCGCCGCTGATAGAAAACATCAACCATAGGGCCAGTGAACTCTGAATAACACTACGTAGACTGTGTCGATGCACCACATGACCGACTTCATGGGCGAGAATGGCGACCAGCTCGTCATCATCCTCGGCCAGTTCAACCAAGTCGTCAGTGAACACCATGATCCCGCCCGGTAGCGCAAAGGCGTTGGCACCCAGACGTTCGCTGCTGCGGAACAACAGCGTCAGTGGTTGCTCAGGATAGCGCTCGGCAAAAGCATCTAGGTGAGGTTGAAAGGCTCCGCGCACCTCGGCCAGCCGCGCCTCATCAAGTTCACTTGGCGAGGTGTACACACGCTCCAGAGTAGCTAGCGTCTGCTTGCCCATTTCCGCCTCGATACCTGCCGGAACCTGATTGGCAATGACGCCGGATACCCATGGAATACCATAGACCAGACTGCCTGCGATCATTGCCAGTATGACCACAGCACTGACCAGAATCAGCCGCAGACTGCCCTCCAGGCGCCGTACCGGGTTACCAGACCCGCGCACTTTCAGCTCACGCGCCAACTGCATCAGCCCCGCCTGATCAGGGGTTTCGAATACCCCCCCATCTTCCAGCCCAAGATAGCTACGCGCCTGCCCCACCTGCACACCCAGGGTCAACTGCGCACTGGTCAAGGTCCGTACCTGGTCGGCATAGGACAAAAGTAGCACCTGTCCCTGCCGACCTATGCGGGCTACGTGGCCGCGGCTACTGCGACCATCGAAGAACAGCCCTGCCAGCTCCGCCTCAGATGAGTGAGATACCGACATCGAAGGCCTCTCCCAGCTCCTGCCCCATGGCGCTGGTACGCTTTGTTTCGCCAGCAATGAAATGATCCAGGTCGCCGCTGATCTCAAGCTGGGTACAGCTCGCCTTGTAGCGCGCCATGCGTACCTTTGCCCAGGGCGTGAAGAGCCCGAGAGTAAGCACAATCAGAAAGCTGTTGCTGAAGAAAATCCAGACCATCTGACGCTTGCCCAGATTAGAGTTCAAGGCGTGCGCACCCAGCCCGGTCGAGCCAATTACCAGATTGGTCAGCCCAGCCATGAAATAGCCGAACAACACCAGATAGCCAATGATCATTACCGGCAAAGACAACCAAGGGCTGAGCAGACCCACCACCATACCCAGTACCGCAAAGCCGCAGCCGATAAGCACCAGCTTGATAAAAAACAGGAAAAAATCGCTTACCTTAGCGTCAAAGTGAAAGGGCGTAGTGCCGAAATAGCTGTTGTTGATTCGCCAGGCTTCGGACTTGAAGACACTCAGCGGCGCAGCCAGCAGCAGGGTCAGTATAGTCACCAGCGGCCAGACAAAGATCACCATGCAGGCACCGCCGTAGGTACCCTTGAAGTCAAAACGAATATTGCGCCAGGCGCTATTGACCGCATGAAACTTGAGACTGCGCGTTACAATCCACGGCAATACGGGGATAAACAGCAATATCAGCACAAAACTGAAAATAGGGAAAAAGTTCGTGGCAACGAACCAGACAATGACCGCAGCTATAGCCACCAGACGGCCACGGAAAATAACCCAGGGATCGGCCAGAAACTGAAAGCTGCTGCCATCCAGCTCCGTGTGTCCATAAAAGTACTGGGCATTGCGAACCTTGGCCCAGGGCGCATAAAAGCCAAGCGTAACTACCATCAGCAGAATATTGACGATCCAGATACCGAAATACTCAGTGCCGTTACCAGTAAACCTGACCTGCTCTACCCTGCGGGTAGTTAACGAGGCATTCTGTTGCTGCCCGCTGGGCTCGCGCGCACTGAAGCGCTCGGATTCAACAGCAGCATTGGCGGCTCCAGCTTCATCAGCAGAAGCGGGCGCGGCACTTGAAGATGAGGTGGCAGAGGCCTCAGCTACAGGCTGGACTAGCTTCTCAGGCTGGCTATACCGGGTACCCGGCGACTCGTCCTGCTCGGCGAGCTTG
>JBKBSI010000030.1:0-23168 GCA_046291745.1 Pseudomonas sp.
AAGACGCGCCTATTGCCATCTTGCCGCTGATCGCCAGTGGCGTACTGCTGAGCCTGGCCGTGCTGGTGTTCCGCCGCGCGGTCAGCCGCCTGCGCCAGGGCACGGATGCAGGCTTGCAGAACCTGCTGTGGCTTGCCGCGGGTCTGGGGCTGGTGCACGTACTCTTGCTGATCTGGGTGCTGGTCGCGGCGCCGTTGACGCCTAGCGAGCTGGCGCATGATGCCGTGTTGACCGTCATGCTGTATTACCTGCTGTTCCACGGCGGCCTGGCGAGCATCTTTACGGCGCTGCAGGCAGTACGGGTGCGCATGGGCTATGTTGCCCTGCGCCTGCCCTACGAGCCGGTGGTGGTGCAGCCGTTCTGGATGTATACCTTGGGCGTGTTCTGGATGAGCTTTGCCGCCTTTATCCTGCTGCCCATGGCCTGGGGAGGTGCCTGATGCCGCCCTGGTCGCCATGGCATCCGTTGCAGCTTTTTCTCGGTTTGATTATCTGGTGCCTTTGGTTTGTGGTCCTTTACGGCGGCTTGTCTGTGGGTTGCGAATTTGCTGCGCCGGACGTGGCGCGCGGTGCGCTCACCTGGATCAACGCCAGTAGTCTGGTACTGGCGGTACTGCTGGCGCTGCTGTTGCTCTGGTGCGCGCGCCGCTGCTGGCGCGCGGCGCCAGAGGCGGATCAGGGCGCATCCAGCAGGCGTTTTGTCAGTCGTATAGCGGCTGCGGTGTATCTGATCTCGGCCTGTGCCACTGTGGCCGTGGCACTGCCTGCTGTCATCTTTGCGCCCTGTATATGAGATGGGCGCAGAGTTTTGCCCTGTTTGTGCTGTGCCTTTGGGCGGTCCCTACGTGGGCGCATAGCCCCTTGACCGGTGGCGGCCAGCAGCAGTTGGCTGCGCTGCTCAGCGCCTTGGTCATGGCCGGATTCTGGCTGCTGTATCTGTTCGGCGCCTGGCGTGTCCGGCCCTCGCTATGGCAGTCCGCGGCTTTCCATATGACCATGCTGTTGAGCTTCTACGCGGTGCTCGGGCCCCTGGACGACTGGGCCGAGACCAGTGCTGCCTGGCATATGGTTCAGCACATGCTGTTCATGGTGGTGATTGCGCCGCTGTTTGTGCTGGCGCGGCCGTTGCCGCAGATCTCCGCCGGGGGTGGGCGTGCGGGTGCATTGATCTGGGAGCCGATGTTGCGCTTTACCCGGCACCCGATGCTGGCCGCCTATCTGCACGGGGTGGTGATCTGGTTCTGGCATACCCCGTATTTCTATGTGCTGGCGCTGGATAATCCCTGGTGGCATGTGGTGGAACATGCCTGTTTCCTGGTGACGGCGGGGTTGTTCTGGTGGGCGGTACTCAAGAGCTCTGCGCGCAAGGTGCATTGGGCGCTGTTTGCGCTGTTGTTCACCTTGATGCACACCGGCTTTCTGGGGGCCATGCTGACCTTTGCCCAGTCGTCCCTGTACGGGGCCGACCGGGCGCTGGAAGATCAGCAACTGGCTGGGCTGATCATGTGGGTGTTGGGGGCCTTCCCCTATCTGCTGGCATCCTGCTGGATCGGCTACCGGTGGTACCGGCAGATGCAGCGCAGGATCATGCCGGAGCCCGACTGATCATGGCTGCTGACCCTCGTCGCCCTGCAGTTCAGCCGTGGGCAGACGATCGGCGCCCCAGCTGCGGCGCATATAACCTATGACTTCGTCCAGCTCGCCACGGGTTACTGCGGCCATCTCTCCGTGCTCCAGCGGATCGTAATGGAAGATGTACAGGCGCGAGAGGAACTGCTCGAAGGGCAGTGAGGCTTCGCCGAAGCGTTCGCCATGCCCGGCGGTACTGACTGTCACGCCATCGCCCCAGTTCTGGCCGCTGTCGTTATTCGGGTTGAAAAAGTACACCCGCATCACGTCCTTGGGGTCCAGGCTGACGCGCAGGATGGTAATCGCATGCCAGCCGATAAAACGTGCCGAGCTGTCGGTCACCGCGATGCCCGCAGGCTGCGGATGGATCAGCGGCTGATTGCCGTTGTGGAACGGGTGATAGGCGGCGTAGAAGTGGCGCAGAAAATCATCCAGATCGACCAGCTTGCCGGTCGGCACATCGACATTCAGGCGGAAGCCGCGCCCAGACCACCAACCATGAAATTCCGGATTGACCCAGCGGTGCGGGTCGCCATCGCGGCCAATGCAGCGTCGGCCCATCTCGGCATAAATACGGTCCAGATGCGGCACTACAATCAGCGAGACAGGGTCGAGATCTATTGGTGCACTGGTGGCTACGCCGGACAAACTTTCCTGCGAGGAGATCGCCTGACCTTCGAAGTGCATGATGATTTCGTCATCGCGGGCCGCCCAGGTGACCATTTGTAGCAGGTAGTCGGGGTCGTTGTAGGCCCACATGGACAGCGCCCGGGCCGATTGGCAGGTCGGGTTGTTGCCCTGGCCTACGCCCAATGGCAGGCCGAGCATGCACAGCACCCCTTCAAGCAGAAAAGCCTCGGGTGATGCCTGGCTACCAAAGGCCATCGCCAGACGCTCACGGCTGTTCTGGCACAGCGGCAGCCCCAGTTGGCGCCACATTGCCGGAGCCACGGGTAGCTGATAGAGAATGCCGCGCTCCAGCATCAACGACAGCCCGTAAACCGCCTGGGGTGTAGCGGGAAAGACGCTCGCATCAATCAGGTTGAGCACCAGTTCGCGGTAGCACATCAGGCAGTCACGACCGGTGGAAGACAGCCCGAGGGCCTCCGACAGCAGGTGCTCGTTGTCATTCAGCAGGTGCCGTACCAGCACCGTGTGGTAGGCCGAAACCAGTCCAGTATCATGCATGGCTCGGGCAAAGCCGGTGGCTTCGCTCTGCAGTGCGGTGTTGTCCATGTAATCGAGGCGTTGTTGATAGATCTCGATGCCTGGGTCTTCACGGCATGCGTGGGTTGGGCCAAACAGGCTGCTGACCAGTCGGTCGGCGCCTTGGCCACTGTTACCCAGATCGATATCGGGGTTGGCCTGACAGATGGCAATCTGGGTGATCATGCGACGTACCGAACTGACCTGAATCGGGCGTTGTTGCTGTATGCGCCAGATCTCGTCGATCAACTGGTCGATAACGAATTCGTAGCCGATGCGGCTGGCCAGGTGTTCCAGCAGGTTGCGCGGCAACGCCACCAGCCTGCCCTGATTTTCCCGTTCGGCCTCGCTGGGAGGGGAGAACAGCAGCGCCAGGTTGTTGGCTAATACCTGGGTGAGGAACTGGTGCGCTTGTTCGGCGCTGATCAGTGGATGCGTATAATTGCTGCTGGAAACTGCGAGCAATCTGAGTTGGCTGAGAGCTTCGATGACCAGGATGCCAGCGTCCGGGCTGCGCAGGGTATTGGCTGTGAGTGCGGGTACCAGGGTGTGGGGGCTGGCCCAATCCGAACCCGTGAATACCCCGGCCTTTTCCATTGCCTCGGCACGCTCGACCAGGGCTGCACAGCCGCCGTCATGCAGTAGCAAGCGCCGCGCACTGTCGAATACCCTGTCGAGCTTGCCGATCTTGGCAAACTCGGGTGCATGGTCGAGTGCCTGAAGAGCCTCGTCGAACCGGGTCAGCAACAGTGTCAGCTTGCTGTCCTCGGCCTGATTTTCAATTTCGCTGCTCGCCACACACTTCCCCTTACCAGAATCTGTTGCGACCCATGATAGGGACCCGGACTGCGATGTGCTAGACGTAGAAGTCCAGCTCTTCCTGACGCTTGAGCAGGTCGTGCATGACTTTGGAGTCTTCACCGACAAAGTACAGCAGACCCCAATGGGTGCCGAAGGCAGTGCGCTTGGTAACCATTTCTTCCACTGGTGTGGTCAGTTCATGGGACTCGAAGTAGGGGTGATCTTCGGTCTCGGCGGGCATTTCCAGCTTGCTGACGACGCGGCGACGTGGATAGACACCGAAGCAGCCGGCAAAACCGGAGGCATCCTCGATCTCCTTCGGGAAGTAGGCTTGTACCTCCTCCTCGGTGGACTTCGGATCAAACACCAGCATGGAGGCATGATAGGCATTAAAGCCCTTGTAAACGCGCTCCAGCAGCTCGAATACCTTGAAACCAGGCGGGCGATAGGCGACTTCGCCGAAGTACATTTCACCGTCGCTGGTGACAAAGTACTCGGGGTGGATCATGCCGAACTCGATATCGAAGGTCTTGATCAGCTTCTCGATCTGCTTGACGATCTGCGGTCGGTAGGCCTCCAGTTCCGGCGAGGCAGGAACGTGTACCGAGTAACCCAGGCGAACGTATTCGGAAATATTCAGGAAGCGAATCTTGCCGTTGTGAATCCAGGCTTCAACGGCAAATTCCCAGCCGTCCAGATGCGATTCCATCAGCGAGGGGAATTCGTCATCGGGTATGGCGTCCACGTCATCCGGGGTGCGGATAACCCGGTGACCCAGGCAGCCAGCCTTGTCGAAGGCCTTGAAGTGGATCGGGTCGTTCGGATCGCCATCGAGCTTGAGCAGAGTCTGATTCACGCGCTTGAGAAAGCGCATCACGTCCTCACGGTCGTGGGCTTCTTCAAAGATGCCGACACGAATGCCGCCTAGCTGTGCGCGGCGCTTCATCAGCGACTTGTCGCGCATCAGCATGGCTTGGCCAAACAACCTGGGGTTGTCCAGCAATACCGAGTTGATTGCACCAGCCCATTCGACAGTTTCCTCGAACAGGGGAATGGCTACATCAACACCCATGTCCTTCAGGGTCTGGGCGATTTCGAGCGAGCGGTCGTTAAGGCGCTCGAAGTTCCAGGGCAGGAAGGGGATGTCATGGGTCTTGCAGTACTCTTCGGCCCATTCGGGCGCTACAACTACATAGCGACGGTCAAATGTGGCGGCGGCTTCGACGGCATTGGGTGCCCAGCCGAGCAAGGCGATGAAACCTTTATTAGGATCCTTCTTCATGCATATCCTCCTTATGGTGCGAGTATTTGATTCGGCGCGAAATAGCGATTTATCTTTTAGATGTGTAAGCACTATACACGACGAGCCTCCTCGCGGCTAACAAGGCTCTCTTATATCTCAAGGCTTTTCCCTATCTGTTATTTTTTCATTGCTATTTAAATAGTTCGAATCCGAAATAAAAGTTCTGGCGGCCGCGTGGTTGTTGAGTGCGGTACAGGGGCTTTTTAGCCGACATGCGGCCGATGGGTGGTATGTGGCTCAATGCCGACTAAAGGGAGTTTGAATGCCTGGGCGTTCCCGTTGTCTATTTCGCAATGAGTGATTTTCTAGGGAACAGGCAATGAAGTTGGTCAAGGCAACCTTAATATTGAGCACGCTGGCGCTGCCGATGATGGCAAGCGCCGCACCTTTCGATTTCGATCGGGTGGTGGATAAAGCCGAAACGCTGGCTAAAAGCAGCTACAAGGCGCCCAAGGCGGCGCCACGGTTTTTGCGTGACATGAGTTATGACGAATACCAGAGCATTCGCTTCAAGCCGGAAGCGAGCATCTGGTATGACTCCGACTCCCCGTTCAAGGCCATGTTGGTGCCGCCGGGCCTGTTCTATACCCATCCGGTGCAGATCAACATTGTCGATGACGGCGAAGCCGATACTCTGGACTTTGACAAGAACCACTTCAGCTACCCGAGCAAGGAAGTTGAACAGCGGGTGCCCTCTGATCTGGGTTATGCCGGTTTCAAGCTGACTTTTCCCTTCACCGGGGAAGGCAGCATGAACCAGTTCCTGGTGTTCGCCGGGGCCAGTTACTACCGCGCAGTGAGCAGCGAGACCAACTTCGGTATTTCTGCTCGCGGGCTGGCGCTCAACACCGGACTGTCTGGCGGCGAGGAGTTCCCGGCTTTTACCGAGTACTGGCTGGAAAAGCCCGCAGCAGGGGATGACAGCTTCAGCTTTTACGCCCTGTTGGATGGCCCTAGCGTTACCGGTGCCTACCATTTCACCGTAACCCCGGGTGAAGCCACCCAGCTCAAGGTTCGCTCGGTGCTGTTTCCCCGTGAGTCGGTCCGGTTACTGGGTGTAGCCCCGCTTACCAGCATGTTCTATTACGGCGAGAACACGCTGAAGCCGCACGGCGAGTGGCGACCGGAAGTACATGATTCCGATGCTCTGCTTATTCACAACGGCGACTCAGGAGAGTGGTTGTGGCGGCCGCTGCTGAACCCTACAAGTCTGACAATGGATTACTTTGCTACCCGTGACGTACGCGGTTTTGGCCTGATTCAGCGGGATACCGACTTCACCCACTACATGGACAAGGAAGCGCTGTATGACTCCCGCCCGAGTGCCTGGGTTGAGCCGGACGGCGATTGGGGCAATGGGCAGGTAGTGCTGGTGCAGTTGCCGACGGCGGATGAAACCAACGACAACATCGTTGCCTTTTGGCGGCCTGATGAGCCGGTTAGCCGTGGTCAGCGTCTTGAATATGATTACACCGCGACCTTTGGTGGTAGCCGGGTAGCAGCTGAAGCGCTGGGTCGTAGCATGGATACCTATGTGGGTGACGGCAATCGTGTCGGCGGCGGTGATCAGGAGGGTGCGGTGCGCGTGCTGGTCGACTTCGCTGGTGGGCCATTGGATGAGCTGGATGCGGATGCGGCCGTCACAGGTTCCGTTTCGGCATTGGAAGAGGGTGAGGTGCTGGGTCATTTTGTCGAGTACATCGAGCCACTGCAGCGCTGGCGGCTGTCGATGCTGGTGCGCCCAGCCAAGGACCGTCCTATGGTTCTGCGTGCCTTTCTGAAACGGGATGATGAGACCTTGAGCGAAACCTGGTTTTACCAGTTGCCACGCGACACCGATGTGTTGCGAGTGATTCGCTAGCATGTCGGAGCCTACTGCTGAAAACGTCCTGCGGCGGGTGCTGTGCTACCTGCAGCGGGCGGGTGTCACGCTCGATAGCGCAGTTGAACAACAGGCGCTGCGGTTGGTCGCTGGGGCCATGGCTCTGGCGCCGGATGATGTAATGGGCGCCTGTATACGTTTGCTGCCTGACTATTTCGAACTGCCGGTTGGTCAGGTACCGCCGTTGGCACCGCCACTGCAACGCGGCAGCCTCGGATATGGAGATTACTGATGGTCGCATCCGCAACTCGACAGGTGCTTGAGCCTGCGGTAAAGACGCCGGTCAGCGGTCATGCCTGGCGTCGGACTGCCTTGGTGCGGCGCATGCTGCTATTGCTTGCGGTGCTGGCGCAAACCGCAACTGCAAGTTACTACATGCTCACGGTCCTACCCTATAACGGCGGCACCTGGGTGGAAGTGGGCATGGTGGCGCTCTTTGCCATATTGTTTGGTTGGATCTCGGTGGGGTTCTGGATTGGCGTGTTCGGCTTCTTGCTGCGACATACCGGCGGGGATCCCCACGCGCTGCTGAGCCAGCAGGATGCAGCAACCCTGGCGCAAACTCCGCTGGCGCGAACAGCGATCATCATGCCTATCTACAATGAGCAGGTCAGTGACTGCATGGGTCGTTTAAAGGCGGTCTACCTGAGCCTGCAGCGCACCGGCCAGCTTGAGCATTTCGACTTCTATGTACTCTCGGATACCCGTGACGCCGAGCTATGGCTGGCCGAGCAGGCGGCTTGGGCCGAGTTATGCCGGGAATTGAATGCCGATGGTCGGCTGTTCTATCGCCGCCGCCCGCTGAACCAGAACTACAAAAGCGGCAACGTAGGTGACTTTCTGCGCCGCTGGGGTCGCAGTTATACCTACATGGTGGTGCTGGATGCCGATAGCCTGATGGCTGGCGATACCCTGGTGCAGATGGTGCAACTGATGCAGCGACACCCCAGGGTGGGCATCCTGCAAAGCAGCCCGGCGCTGGTTAATGGCCAGTCACTGTTTGCCCGGATCCAGCAGTTTTCCAACCAGCTTTACGGCCCGCTGTTTACTACCGGATTGGCGGCCATCCAGTTGGGTGAGGCTGCCTTTTGGGGGCACAACGCGATTTTGCGTACCCAGCCGTTCATGCGTTATTGCGGTCTGCGCAAGCTGCCGGGCCGGGGATTGTTTGCCGGGCCGATTCTCAGCCATGACTTTGTCGAGGCTGCCTATATGGGCCGTGCCGGGCATGAGGTGTGGCTGGAGCCGGGCCTGCAGTACAGTTATGAGGAGTCGCCACCGACCCTGGTCGAAGAGCTTACCCGGGACAAGCGCTGGGCCAAGGGCAACTTTCAGCATCTGTGGTTGATGTTTGCCGGTCGTCGGTTGCGCACGGCGCACCGCATGGCGTTTCTCAACGGCATCATGAGTTATGCGGCGTCGCCGTTGTGGCTGGCCTTTCTGGTGTTGGCCTCGGTGCAGGCAGCCAGTGTGGCGATCTGGCCAATTAATTACTTTCCGCATGACCACCAGTTGTACCCGGTTTGGCCTGAATGGCACCCAATGCGGGCGCTGGGGCTGATTCTGGTGACCTTCAGTCTGCTGTTTCTGCCCAAACTGCTGGCTGTAGTGGATGCCGTAGTGCAGCGTCGGGCGGCCGAATTTGGCGGCGCAGCCCGCCTACAGCTGAGCGTGTTGCTGGAGATGCTGGTGTCTGCGCTGCTGGCGCCAATACGCATGCTATCGCATACCCGCTTTGTGCTGGAGGCGCTGTTCAACCTTAAGTTGCGGTGGGCAGGGCAGAATCGCAGTGGCGAAAGTGGTTGGGGTGAGGCCCTGGTCAATCAGGCTTTTGGCAGTGCACTGGCGTTGGCCTGGGTGGTATTTGCCTACTGGGTCGATCCGCTGTTCTTTCTTTGGTCGCTGCCGGTAGCGTTGCCGCTGATTTTCGCCGCCCCGATCTTTGTGCTGCTCAGCCGGATTCGTACCGGGCAGTGGTTGAAGCGCAGGCGAATACTGAGTATTGCCGAGGAGTTCGGTCCGTCAGCGCTGCTGGAGGATTTACGCGACCAGCCTGTGCTTCAGACGATTGCTGAGGGTGAGTCGGCCTTTGTGTTGAGCATTGCCGATCCGCAACTGAACGCGCTACAGGCCTCATTGGCGCGTCCGGTGCGCGGCGCGGTCCGTCGCCTACGCCTGCAGGCGCTGTGTAAAGAGTGCCTGCGCGACGGCCCCGAGGGCCTTTCTGCTGCGGACAAGGGTTTGTTGGCCAGGGATTCGAGCTCACTGCTGTGGCTGCATCAGCAGGTTTGGCGAGCACCGATCAATTCGCCCTGGGGCAGGCTGGTCGATGCGCTTTGATTGGCCCGGCTGGCCTGATTCAGTGTGGCCAAGTTGGCCTGTGGCGGCGGAGTTTGGTTGAACTTTTGCCTGTCTGGTGGCTCCCTTTTCTATGCGTTGCTGATTTCTGTCCGGCTCAACTGCACGGCCAAACCAGCATCAGGTAATCAAAGGAGCACCCATGAAAAAATCATTCCTGTTACATGGCAGCCTGGCTGTCGCGATCGCATTATCCACTGCATCCCTTGGGGTTACGGCCCAGGAAACTGAAAGTGTGGGTGATGGCGTTACCCGGACCCCTGGTCCCACCGGCACGCCCGGAACCACAGGGCAGGGCGGTAGCGCCGATACCGTGGGTACGCAGACTCCGGCAAGTCACGTCAGCGGTGTCACTGTTGAAGAGTTTGTTGAGAAGGGTACCGCCAAGAGCGCAGCGGTGATCGAAATGAATGAACTGGCTCTGGAAGAGGGTTCGGATCAGGTGCGTGAACTGGCCGAGCGTGCTGCTGAAGAGCAGCGCGATATTAACGCCCGGTTGCGCTCCAAGGCAGTAACCCTGGATCTGACTATTTCGGACAACCCGGGACTGATGGACCAGGGCAAGGCCTGGTTGCTCGAGTGGCGTGATGGTGAGTCCTTTGATCTGCGCTATGCCGAACATATGGTCACGCTCTACCAGGAGCTTACCCATCTGTTTGAAAGCGCCGCCCATTCGGATCATGGCGAGCTGAGCCAGTTTGCCGAGGAAAGCTTGCCGACGTTGCGCGAAACCCTTGAGCAGGCGGAAGAGCTAGTGAAGCAGCTCGAGCAAGATGCCTAGCCGATAAGCTCGATTGAGCTTGGGGCTCGGGCTTATGAGCAAAAAATAGTTGAGTCTTGTATTAAGCCCTGTAGCACAGAACCGCCCTTTGGCGGTTTTGTGTTTCAGCCCCCTCCGGAACCGAGCAGACCAAGGGCTGCCTAAGTGACAAAGCAGCAAAATGAGTCCGGTATGAAAATCTTTACCCTGATTATTGCTTTGTTCCTGACCTTGAGTCTGCCGCTGGCCGCCTGGGGCGAACGCGAGGCTACCATGTGCGGCGCCATCAAGGAGCGCCTGATGTTTACGCTGTGGCACTGGCATACGCCCAAGGCCGATCCGCAGCGGGCCGCCGCCCACCCTGATATTGAACCGACGGAGTTTGTCACCAGCGATGGCAAGACCTTGCGCGGCCTGCGCTATATAGCGCGTGATCCGCAGTTGCAGGGCGAAGCCGCAAAAGGCTATCTGCTGCTGGCCATGGGTAACGGCATGGTCGCGGATCAGATGGTGGTGGAGATGCAGGCCTATGCCGAGGCAGGGTATGACGTCTATGTATTCGACTACCGCGGTTATGGCCGCTCAGAAGGGCGGCGCCGTCTGGGCGCCATCATTGCCGACTACAGGGAAGTCGTGGAGCACCTGAACCAGCGCTATGATCGCGCCCTGCTATACGGCACCTCCTTTGGCGGCATAGTGGTAATGAACGTGATTGGCCAGGGCGCGCTCTTTGATGCTGCCGTGGTCGATAGCAGCCCCAGTCGTCTCTCCGAGCATGGTTGCCCGGTTGCGGTAGACCCGATAGAGCACCTGTCCGAAGAGCAGGCCGGTCGGTTACTGGTGATTACCGGTGATCGCGATACGGTGCTGGATAACAGTATGATCGGGGCTCTGCGTGAGGAAGCGGCGCGAATGGGCCTGGACACCTATCGGGGGCGCGACCTGGCCCACCCCTTTATGGACAGCCCGGCAGCCCATGCCAGGCGCACAGCTCTGATACGTGAGCACCTGCTGGTGGTTGACTGACGTCCGCCGGGCTTGCAATTAATTCTGCTGGCATTTAACTTCGTAATTCAAAGTTAATTGCCAGCAGGGAGTCTCTTCAGTGAAAACACGCATCACGGAACTATTCGGTATCCAGCACCCGATCATTCAGGGTGGCATGCACCACGTCGGCTACGCCGAGCTGGCCGCAGCGGTGTCCAACGCCGGGGGCCTGGGAACCATTACCGGTCTGACGCAGAGAACTGCAGCCGATCTGGCCAATGAGATTGCCCGTTGCCACGACATGACCGACAAGCCCTTTGCTGTAAACCTGACCTTTCTGCCGACCGTCAACTCGCCGGATTATCCCGGCTACATCAAGGCCATCATCGAGGGTGGAGTGCGTTACGTTGAAACCGCCGGGCGCAGTCCGGAGCAGTACATGCCTTACCTCAAGGACGCTGGCATCAAGGTGATTCACAAGTGCACCTCGGTCAGGCACGCCCTGAAAGCCCAATCCATTGGCTGCGATGCGGTATCGGTGGATGGTTTTGAATGCGGCGGTCACCCGGGTGAAGACGATATCCCTAACATGATCCTGCTGCCGCGCGCCGCCGACGAGCTGGAAATTCCTTTTGTCGCTTCCGGTGGCATGGCCGATGCGCGTTCGCTGGTGGCCGCACTGGCACTGGGCGCCGAGGGCATGAACATGGGTACGCGCTTTATCGCCACCCAGGAAGCGCCGGTGCACGAGAACGTCAAGCAGGCCATCGTTGCCGCCTCCGAGCTGGACACCCGCCTGGTTATGCGCCCGCTGCGCAATACCGAACGGGTACTCAACAACGCCGCAGTCCAGCGCATCATCGAGAAAGAGCAGCGTCTGGGCAAGGATCTGCAGTTCTCCGATATCGTTGACGAGGTAGCCGGTGTCTACCCGCGGATCATGAAAGAGGGTGACATGGAGATCGGCGCCTGGTCCTGCGGTATGGTCGCGGGCCTGATCAATGATATTCCCACCTGCCAGGACCTGATCGCAGGGATCATGGCTGAGGCTGATCAGTTGATTCGCCAGCGCCTGATGTCGATGCTCTGATTGAATCACCCGGGAGTTTGTCATGTCCGCACCAGCGCGCTCTGATGAGTGCAGTGTCACCAAGGCTCTGGATATTGTCGGAGACTGGTGGGCGCTGATGATCCTGCGCAATGCCTTTCACGGCATGCGTACTTTCGATGCGTTCCAGCGCCAGTTGGGTGTGTCCACCAGCGTGCTGAGTGCCAGGCTGAAAACCATGACGGCGGCGGGGGTGCTGAAAAAGGTGCCCTCGACGCTGGATGGCCGCTCCTTTGAATACCGCCTGACGCCCTGCGGACACGACCTTTATCCAGTCCTGGTGGCTCTGATGCAGTGGGGTGAAAAGTGGCGCCCTGACCAGCGCGGCACCCGCATGCTGCTGCTCGAAAAGGCTACGGGCCAGCCAATCAAGGGCGTCGAGGTACTTTCCGCTTCCGGTCAGCCGCTCAAGCCCTGGGAAGTACAACCAGTGCCGGGGCCTGCTGCGGACCAGCGGGTGCGTGATCTGATTGGCTGCGGCTGAGTGGTGCGGTCCGGGTTATAGTAGCGGCAGATAGGAAAGGGCAGATCTGGATTAACAAGGGGAAAGACATGGCTCGTGCTTCACTGTTGTTGCTGGTTCCGGCATTGCTGTTAGCGGGGTGCGGTAATAACTCCGGCTCCGACGAGGAGCGTGTGGAAGTCTATAAGGCCACCGGAGCGGTGCAATGCGAGGGCGGTGGGATGGGTCTGAGCGAATTGGCAGCGCCGCTACGTGAGGCTGGAATTGAGTGGATGGGAGAATCCTGTGGCCACGATGGCATGATGCGGCCAGCCGTATGCGGCGCCTCTGATGGCAGTATTGGGATCTTTCTGGTTGATGCAGGCGATCAGGCGAGGGCCAGTGATCTGGGCTTCGAGCCGCTGTCGAGCCTGCCTGAGGCCACTCTGAATGATTGCCCAGGCACCTGAGGGGCCGCTTTCGTAATGCATAAAGCAGCCATAGCCATGGTGTCCGGGGGACGCGTGAATGCTTGAGATGATGGACAGCCTGCCAGCCAATATCGCTATCTCCGATTCGGTGCTGCGGCTGTTGCTCAGCACCTTGATATTACTGGTAGTGATTGCCGTGGGCCGGTCGCTGGCTGCGCGCTTTATTCGCAGCAAGGTCAGTTCGGTTGAGCTCAGACGCAAATGGTTGATCAATTCACGCAACGGCTTTCTGCTGTTGCTGCTGCTCGGGCTGGTTCTGATCTGGGGCCAGGAGCTGCGCACTCTGGCGCTATCCATAGTCGCCATCGCGGTGGCCTTTGTGGTGGCTACCAAGGAGTTGATCCTCTGTGTGATCGGCTCAATCATCAAGACCGGCTCCAGTTCGTTCAATCTGGGTGACCGTATTCAGGTCAAGGACTTCCGTGGCGATGTCATCGATCTGAGTCTGCTGACCACCACCATTCTTGAGGTCGGGCCTGGCCGCAGTGTGCACCAGCGTACCGGGCGGATGATTGTTATCCCCAATGCGCTGTTTGTCTCCGAGCCGGTGGTCAACGAGAGCTTCTCCCATGAATACGACTTCCATGTGTTCACCGTGCCGTTCAAGCGCAAGGACGACTGGCGTAGTGCACAAAAGGCGTTTCAGGATGTTGCCAAGCGCCATTGTCAGCCTTACCTGGAAGAGGTGCGCCAATACATGACGCGGCTGGGCCGCAACCGCGGACTGGAGGTGCCCTCGGTAGATCCGCGCGTAAGCATCCTGACCCCCGCCGCCGATGAGATTCACCTGGTTATTCGCCTGCCTACCAAGGTGGGCCAGCGTGGCTTTATGGAGCAGGCGATTCTTGCCGAGGTATTCGCCGACAACGATTTCATTGCTCCGCCAGCAGAGCAGCCTGTGCGGGAGCCGGACCCCGAAAGGGCAAATGGCCTAGCGGGCGCTGATAATTGACTCCGATCTCAAATTGACATCTGCCAAGTATCCGATAGAGTAAATTTGTCAGGGTAACTCCCTGCGCAGACAAGGTTCGTAGCGCAAGCCAGCGTCTTGGCTCTTCGCCTCGCCAGCACTTCAAGGAGGAACAGCATGGCTGTCAGTCATCTTGCGCAGTTGAATATTGCGCGGCTCAAGGCGCCCCTCGATTCACCCGAACTGACCGATTTTGTCGCCAATCTGGCGCGTATCAACGCCTTGGCTGACGCTGCGCCCGGATTTGTCTGGCGTTTGCAGACCGAGGATGGAGATGCCACGGGTATCGACTTCTTCGGCAGCGACCATATCGTCAACCTGTCGGTATGGGAGGGCCTGGAGCCGTTGCATGATTTTGTCTATCAGCATGATCATTTGGACATGTTGCGCCGCAAGCAGGAATGGTTCGAGCCCATGGGCGAAGCCCATATGGTGCTCTGGTGGGTACCCGCAGGTCATCTGCCGACCCTCGAGGAGGCTGAGCTGAGACTCGGCTACCTGCGTCAGCTCGGCCCCACCGAGCAAGCCTTTACCTTCCGTCGGCCTTTCTAGAGCTCTGCGCTAATTTTTGGTATCTCCTCATTCAACAGCCTGACGTTATCCCGATAGTCGATCGGTACGTCGATCAGGTGTACACCCCCGGCAGCCAGACAGTCACGCAGTAGCGGCTGTAGTTCGTCGCTGCCGGTAAGGCGATGCCCCTGGGCGCCGTAACTGCGGGCGTAGGTGACAAAGCAGGGGTTGTTGAAGTCCAGGCCAAAATCCTTCAGCCCCATGTCCTGCTGCTTCCACTTGATCATGCCGTAGGCGCTGTCATTGAGAATCAGCACTACCAGGTCCAGTTTCAGCCGCACGGCGGTTTCGATCTCCTGGGAATTCATCATGAAACCGCCGTCGCCACAGATTGCCACCACTGGCCGATCCGGGTAGACCAGACGAGCCGCCATGGCCGATGGTAGCCCTGCGCCCATCGAGGCCAGGGCGTTGTCGAGCAATACCGTATTGGGTAGGCGGGCGGGATAGTTGCGGGCAAACCAGATTTTGTAGATGCCGTTATCGAGGCTAATGATGCCGTTTTCCGGCATGACCTGACGCACGTCGTGGACCAGCCGCTGGGGGCTGAGCGGGAAAGCCTCGCTGTCGCAACTGTCAGCCATGTGCTGCAGCATCGCCTCGCGGCAGCGCAGCATAAAGCTGAAGTCCCAAGCGGCTTGCGGCTCCAAACTCTCATTTAGTTGCCAAAGGCTGTTGGCTATGTCGCCGACGACGCTGGCCTGGGGAAAGTAGACCGGGTCGATACGAGCTGGCTGGAAGTTCACATGGACTACCTTGCGCTCGCCCTGCTGCATGATGAAGGGCGGTTTTTCCACCACATCATGACCCACATTCAATATCAGATCGGCGTTTTCGATAGCCCGATGCGGAAAGTCTCCGCTGGAAAGCGCCGCATTACCCAGCCACAGGGGATGGGTTTCGTCGATCACGCCCTTGCCCATCTGGGTGGTGACAAATGGAATGCCCTGTTTGTCCACAAAGCTGCGCAGCGCCTTGGCAGTGAGCTTGCGGTTGGCCCCGGCGCCAATCACCAGCAGCGGGCGTCTGGCCTCGCGCAGTAGTTGCAGTGCATGCTCAAGCGCCTTGTGTTCTGCCAGTGGGCGTCGGTCCTTGGTCCGCGGCAGGAGCTTGGCGTCGGTATCCTCGCGGGCGATATCCTCGGGTAGCTCCAGGTGTGTGGCGCCTGGACGCTCCTCTTCAGCCAGCCGAAAGGCTTCACGAACCAGCGCGGGTATGCCATTGCCGTTGACGATCTGCCGGGTGAACTTGGTCAGCGGTTGTAGCATGTCTACCGCGTCAATAATCTGGAACTGGCCTTGTTTGCTGTGCTTGATGGGCTTCTGTCCGCTGAGCAGCATCAGAGGCATACCTGCCAACTGGGCGTAGGCTGTGGGCGTAACCAGGTTGGTTATTCCGGGCCCGAGCGTAGACAGGCAGACGCCGGCCTTGCCGGTCAGCCGTCCATAGGTGGCGGCCATAAAGCCCGCGCCCTGCTCGTGTCGGGTGAGTATCAGGCGGATGTTCGAATCAGCCAGCGATTCCAGCAGATCGAGGTTTTCTTCGCCGGGAAGGCCGAAAATGTATTCCACACCCTCGTTTTCCAGGGCGCGGACCAGCAGGTCGGATGCCTTCATGGTGGTTCCTTTTTTGCGTAGGGTGGTGAACCTTGTGACTGCTGGAGTCGGCTCCCGTTCCCGTTTCGGGCAGCCGGCTTTGGCACAAGTGGTTACAGGATCTCCAGTGTGCTGCGGAACTAAGCTCGTCCTCTGGTAGCCAACAGACAAACCCCTGGAGTTGACCTGTGACCTCATCCCGACCTGCGCACCTGCGCTGGCTGTTACTGCTTTTACTGGTGCTGTTGGCGCTGCTTACGCGGCCCTGGGAGACCTTGCCGCCCGCCTGGAATCCCTGGCAGCCGCTGGCCATCGAGCACCCCATGACCCCGGTAACCCGCTGGAAACTGACGGCAATCAAGAGCGACCCGGAACAATGCCTGGAGGTGCTTGCGGCTGCTCCTGAGGGTCTGATCGACTATCTTGAGCTGGAGGATTACACGCCAGTGCAGGGCTGCCCGTTGACCAATGTGGTGCGGGTACGCAGTAGCAGTGTGAGTTTCAGTTCGCCGTTCACCGTGACCTGCCCGCTGCTGGTGGCCTGGCTGATGTTTGAACAGCAGCAGTTGCAACCGCTGGCGCAGCAGCATCTGCAGAGCCCGGTGCGCCAGATTGATCATTTTGGCAGCTTCGCCTGCCGCAATATCTATCACCGTGAAAACGCCCGGCGCAGCCAACATGCGTCCGCCGCAGCCTTTGATGTCGCCGGGTTTCGCACTGTCAGCGGTCAACGGGTTACGGTGCTGGGTGACTGGGATAACACCGAAGCGCCGGAGAAGTCAGCTTTTCTGCGTGAGGTGCATGGGGCGGCCTGCAGTTACTTTGGTACGGTACTGGGACCTGATTACAACCAGCCCCATGCCAATCACTTTCACCTGGATACCAGTGGCTTCGGCTTTTGCCGCTGAACCAGGGTCCACAAATCAGCGATGACTCTGAACTCAGGCCTGGGTCTTGGCTTCGTTGATGGTTTCCCGGGCTTCCTGGCGGTCACCGGGATCGCGCTCTGGCGTGTCGTGCTCATCGGCCCTAGAGGGGCGGTAGCATAGCGTCGCGAGTATCGGGAAGTGGTCCGAGCCAAAACGCTCTAAACGCTGCATGCCGCCCAGGGTAAAGTGTGCGCTACTGAAAATATGGTCAAGCGGCCAGCGCAGCAGGCGGTAATCAGCGTGGAAAGTGCTGAACAGGCCCCGACCGCGGCGCGGATCAAGCATGCCGCTGACACGACAGAACAGCCGGGTGGTACGCGACCAGGCGACGTCGTTCAGATCGCCGAATACCAGCGTTGGTACATCGCGTTCATGTACTTCCTTGCCTACCAGGAGCAGCTCAGCATCGCGCCACAGGCTCTTGTCGCTTTCCTGCGGCGCGGGCGGACGGGGGTGCAGCGCATGAAAGCGCACGCGGTGTCGGCTATCGAGCAATAACCAGCCGTGGATGGAGGGTATGTCGTCCTGAATCAGTCGCTTCACCTCTGCGTCCTGCAACTGCAGGCGCGAGTACAGGTGCATGCCGTAAAGGTTGTCCTGGGGTACCTTGACGCTGTGAGGCCAGTCCGCTTCGAGGGCGGTATCCAGCTGTGTCTGCCACCAGTCATCCGACTCCAGGGTCAGTATCACGTCAGGTTGCAGGGTTTTTATCTGACTGATCAGGCCGTCGGCATTGCGGTTAGGGGTCAGCACGTTGGCGATCAACAGGGTAATACAGCGATCGTCACTGCTGTCTGCTTTGGCGGCTTTTACCTGTACCGGGTACAGCGGTGTCCAAGGCAGTATGTACCAGCCTTGCACACCCAGAACCAGGAGGCTGACAAGCAGGCTGGGCAATTGCCAGGGGCCTTCGACAAAGGCACTGATCAGGCAACTGGCCAGTGCCAGGCTGGCCAGTTGCATGCGCGGGAACTCCCATACGCGGATCCACCAGTGATGCAGTCGCAGCTTGGCCACCAGGGTGGCAGTTAGCAGCAGCAAGCTCAGGCCGAACAGGGCAACTCCGAGCATGTGCGCTCTCCACTAGGTACTTTCGGCTACGGGCTACGGGCTACCAGGTAGAGCGTTAGAGTTCGGCGTTGTGGTAAATGTTCTGCACATCATCGAGCTCATTGAGCATATCGATGAATTTCTCGAACAGGGCTACATCATCGCCTTCCACCGCGGTGCTGGTCTGGGGCAGAAACTGGATCTCGTCGACCGCAAAATCTATCTCGCCAAAGGTATCAGTCAGCGCCTGCTTGGCCTTGAAGTATTCGGTATTGGGAGTGAACACGGTTATCTGGCCGTCTTCATTCTCGATGTCGGTTACATCCACATCGGCCATCATCAAAGCTTCCAGAACGGCTTCCTCGTCATTGCTGGGGAAGGCCAGAATGGCGCAGTGATCGAACATGTGGCTGACGCTACCGGGGGTGCCCATCTTGCATTTGGTTTTGGTGAAGCAGTTGCGTACATCCGAGATGGTGCGGTTCGGGTTGTCGGTCAGGCAGTCGACGATCACGATGCAGTTGCCGGGGCCGAAGCCTTCATAGCGGGCAACGGAGAAGTCTTCACCGCCACCGCCCTTGGCCTTGTCGATGGCCTTGTCGATCACATGACCGGGCACCTGATCCTTCTTGGCCCGCTCTATCAGGCCGCGCAGTGCCAGATTGCCGGTGGGGTCAACGCCGCCGGACTTGGCTGTTACGTAGATCTCGCGAGCATACTTGCTGTAGACCTTGGTTTTTGCGTCGGCCGTTTTGGCCATCGATTCTTTGCGGTTTTGATACGCGCGACCCATGTTGCCGTCCCATTCAGTGTCGGAAGGTAATATCGTAGGGGTCCGATTTTACCCACAGAAAGGGGGCAGAGCCACGTTCTATTTCTTTGCTTTGGCCTTCTCTGCCTTGGCTGCGCGTTTTTCCAGCAGGCTCAGCGCCGGCTTTTTCTTTGCGGCTTTCTTGCTATCCATTCCCTTGCTCATGATGTGCCTTCCTGATCGGTCGACTGGTCGGTTGCTTGGTCGGGCTCCGGGGAGTCCTTGCGCGCCAGTTTTTCCTGGCGTTTTTCTTCCTGCTGTTTGATTTTCTTCAGCTCGCGCTGGCGCTTTTCAAAGCTGTAATTGGGTTTGGCCATGGGGGCTCCATATGGAAGGGCAGGGGATGATTGGGCACCCCTCTGTGTACATCAGTGTAGTGGAATTACGAACTCAGCAGGAAAAAGCCGGTCACTTTCTATTGAACCTTCGGGTAGGGGGGTGGCTTGCGCTGCGGTTTGCATCGGGCAGCAAAGGCGCCTACCTTGAAAATGAGGGAATTTCTGGTCACGTAAACGAATAGGAGGACGAATGTCCCTGTCTCGATTGAAAACCAAGCGCCTGTTTCGTCAGCAATGTTATGTCAACGGTCAGTGGCTGGATGCCGATAACGGCAGCACCATTGATGTGGATAACCCGGCAGACGGCAAGGTGTTTGGCACCGTTCCCTCCCTGAGTGAAAAGCAGATAAGCGACGCCATTGCTGCAGCAGACCAGGGCTTTATGGTCTGGCGCAAGAAGACCGCACAGGAGCGCGCTGATCTGTTGCTGCGCTGGAATGATCTGATCCTTGAGCACAAGGAAGATATCGCCACCCTGATGACTCTGGAGCAGGGCAAGCCGCTGGTCGAGTCACGGGGTGAAGTCGACTACGCAGCATCCTTTATTCGCTGGTTCGCCGAAGAAGCACGGCGGGTCTATGGCGAAACCATTCCCGGTGCCAAGCCCGGCCAGCACATCGTGGTCACCCGCCAGCCGGTGGGCGTTACCGCTGCTATCACGCCATGGAATTTCCCCGCCGCGATGATTACCCGCAAGGTCGGCGCAGCCTTGGCGGCCGGTTGCTCGATGATCGTCAAACCGGCCAACGCTACACCCTATACCGCCCTGGCATTGGCCGAACTAGCGGATGAGGCGGGCATTCCCGCTGGTGTATTCAATGTGGTCACTGGCAAGTCGAGCATGATTGGCGAGACGCTGACCGGTAGTCCGGTAGTACGCAAGCTGAGCTTTACCGGTTCGACCGAAGTCGGCAGCACGCTGATGGCCCAGTGTGCCGAGCATATCCAGAAAGTGTCACTGGAGTTGGGTGGCAACGCGCCCTTTATCGTATTTGATGACGCTGATGTCGAGCGTGCGGTGGAAGGTGCGATGATCTGCAAGTTCCGCAATACCGGGCAGACCTGCGTTTGCGCCAACCGCTTTCTGGTGCAGTCCGGCATCCACGACAAATTCGTTGCGCGGCTGGCCGAGGCCATGGGCAAGCTCAAGGTCGGGGACGGCTTTGAAGAGGGCGTAACCCAGTCCGCACTGATCAATCATGCGGCCGTGCAGAAGGTCAAACGGCACTACGAGGATGCCCTGAGCAAAGGTGCCGAACATGTCGCCGGTCCAGCGCCAGATGGCAAGCAGGGCAATTTCGTGCCGCCGGTACTGATCACCGGCGTCTCCCCTGACATGGAGGTGTGCCACGATGAAACCTTCGGTCCCCTGGCTGCGGTCATCAAGTTCGAGACCGAAGAGGAGGCGCTGAAGATTGCCAACGACACGCCCTACGGTCTCGCAGCCTACTTCTACAGCCGTGACATCCACCGCGTATGGCGGGTGGCGGATGCGCTGGAGGCGGGCATCATCGGCGTCAATGAGGGCGCAGTGTCCAACGCTACGGCGCCCTTTGGCGGGGTCAAGGCTTCGGGCCTCGGGCGCGAAGGGTCGCGTCATGGTCTGGACGAATACACCGAGCTGAAATACCTGTGCATGGGTGCGGAGTAATACATGGCCGAGGCAAACACACAGGCGAAAATTGCTCTGATGCCGGGCGATGGTATCGGCCTTGAGGTTATGGCCGAGGCGGTCAAGGTGCTTGAGTTGCTGCGTGAGCAGGATGATCTGCCGCTGACCTGGGAGTCCCTGGACTGGCCCAGTACGGCCTGGCATCAGCAGCACGGACAGATGATGCCGGATGACGCCATGGATCAGGTGCGTCAGTACGATGCCCTGTTGCTTGGTGCCCTTGGCGACCCCGGCCCGCTCAGTGATGCGCAGCGCTATCGGTTGCCTGATGGTGTCTCGCTGGCGCCGCTGCTGAGTTTTCGCAAGGGCCTGGATCTCTGGGCCTGTGAGCGACCGGCGCGGTTGCTACCGGGTGCGCCATGCTATCTGGCTGATCCGCGCGCCGCGCAGGTAGACATGCTGGTCATTCGCGAAAACAGTGAAGGCGAATACGTCAATCAGGGTGGGCGTCTCGGTCAGGGCACGCCCCATGAAGTGGCAACCCAACTGGAAGTCTTTACCCGCCGGGGCACCGAACGGCTGATCCGCCACGCCTTTCGCGCAGCTCGGATGCGGCTTGAACAGCACGGCGCACAGCGTTCGTTCTACTGCTCGGAGAAAGGTCAAGCGCCAGCTCAGGTGTGTCTGATAACCAAACGCAATGCCCAGCCAGCCTGGGGCGAACTGTACACCGAAGTCTTTGCCGAGGTGGCCAGGGAGTTTCCGGACATCGGCATTTCGCATCAGTTGGTCGATGCCGCCTGCATGAAGTTCGTCCAGTGTCCCTGGGAGTTTGACGTGGTGGTGGCGAGTAACTTGCATGGGGACATCCTGACCGATCTGGCAGCGGTGCTGTCTGGCGGCCTGGGATTGGCGCCCTCGTGCAATATCAATCCCGATAGTCGTGAGTCGCCAGCCCTGTTTGAACCAACCCATGGCAGCGCGCCGGACATCGCAGGCCAGGGCAAGGCCAACCCGGCAGCCATGCTGCTGACCACGGCGATGATGTTGACCTATCTGGGTCATGCCGCCTCCGCCGAGCGTTTGCGCGATGCGGTGGCGGCTGATCTGGTTGCAAGCGAAGGGCAGGTAAGGACCTGCCGTGAAGTTACAGCGGGAATAGTGAAGCACTTGCGGGCCTAGCCCGACTTTAGCGTTCCGGGGCGAGTTGTCGAAGAGCCCCGTGGACTAACGTTGTATGTTCAGGCGCAGCAGCCGGATGTCAGGCTGGTGCTGCCGGAATATCCCTTGAGCGTGTCGGAGCCAGCCTCCGGCCGAGTCACCTGCGGGACGCAGAGCCCGCCCAACAGTATGGGAGTTGCTTGTATGAGCCACCATCTATCACCGCTTTTGAAGCAGGCCAGCCACGTCTGCGTCGACCATGGCAAGGGCAGTTGGCTGTTTGATGTCGACGGCAAGGCCTATCTGGATTTCACCTCGGGTATCGGCGTGACCAGCACCGGCCACTGCCATCCGCAGGTGGTTGCCGCGGCGCAGGAGCAGGCGGGCAAAGTCATTCATGCCCAATACACCACCGTCAGCCACCAGCCGATGCTCCAGCTTAGCGACCGGTTGGCCGAGCGTATGCCGGCGGGTATTGATTCGGTGGCCTTCAGCAACTCCGGCTCGGAAGCTGTGGAAACTGCCATGCGCCTGGCCCGGCATGCGACCGGACGCGCCAATATCGTGGTTTTCAATGGTGGCTTTCACGGCCGTACCTTGGGTGCAGCCTCGCTGACAACCTCGGGCACCAAGGTGCGTACCGGCTTCCATCCAATGATGGCTGGGGTAGTGGTAGCGCCTTTTCCGCACGCTTGGCGCTATGGCTGGAGCGAGGAGCAGGCTACCGAATTCTGCCTGAACGAGCTGGACCATATTCTCAAGACCCAGTCCGCCCCCAGTGATACTGCAGCGCTGCTGATTGAACCGGTGCAGGGCGAGTATGGCTACTATCCGGCGAATGCCGCGTTTATGCGTGGGTTGGCCGAGCGCTGTCAGCAGCACGGCATTCTGTTGATTGCCGACGAGGTACAGGCAGGCTATGGCCGTACCGGCAAGTTCTGGAGCATGGAGCATTTTGGCGTGCGCCCCGATGTGGTGGTTACTGCCAAGGGCCTGGCCAGTGGCTTTCCGTTGTCGGCGATCGGTGCTTCGGCGGAACTGATGGCCAAGGGCATGCCGGGCTCCCAGGGCGGCACCTACGGCGCCAATGCGGTGGCCTGCGCTGCGGCACTGGCGACTTTGGATGTGATCGAGCAGGAGCAACTGGTAGAGAACGCTGCGG
>JBKBSI010000310.1:0-2630 GCA_046291745.1 Pseudomonas sp.
CGTATGCATGGACCGCAGACGGGCGCTAATGTTGCATCGAGGTGCATGATAGTATGCTGCGCAGCACATTTTATTTTGAATAAACCACTTCGAGACTGGCAATGCATCTGCATATTCTGGGTATCTGCGGCACTTTCATGGGCTCACTGGCGCTATTAGCGCGCGAGCTCGGCCATCAGGTCAGCGGGTCCGACGCCAATGTTTATCCGCCCATGAGCACACAGCTTGAGGCGCAGGGCATTACTCTGATGGAGGGCTATCTCGCCGAACATCTGGATCCGGCGCCGGATCTGGTGGTAATAGGCAATGCCCTGTCACGTGGCAATCCTGCGGTGGAATACGTGCTGGATAAGGGCATGCCCTACGTGTCAGGCCCTGAATGGCTGGCGCGGTATGTATTGCAGGATGGCTGGGTGATGGCGGTTGCCGGCACCCATGGGAAAACCACAACCTCAAGTCTGCTGGCCTGGATTCTGGAGCATGCTGGAATGGCCCCAGGCTTTCTGATTGGCGGGGTGCCGCAGAACTTCGGCCTCTCGGCCCGGCTTGGCGAGACGCCCTTCTTTATAGTAGAAGCAGAGCGCCTTCTTCGATAAACGCTCCAAATTCGTACACTACCGCCCGCGCACGGCCATCCTTAATAACCTGGAATTCGATCACGCGGATATTTTCCCTGATCTGGCTGCAATTGAACGCCAGTTTCATCATCTGGTGCGCACGGTGCCAGCTAGCGGCTTGATCATCCATCCGACTGGTGAGCCTGCCCTTGAACGGGTGATCGGAATGGGCTGCTGGACGCCTCGCCAGACAACGGGTGAGGGCGGTAACTGGCAGGCGCGGCTACTGCAAGCGGATGGCTCGCATTTTGAAGTGTTGCTCGACGGCAAGCTTCAGGGTGAGGCGCGCTGGAATCAGACCGGCGCGCATAGTGTAGCCAATGCACTCACTGCGCTGGCTGCTGCCAGGCATGTCGGTGTAACCCCGGAGCAGGGTATCGCCGCTCTGGCCAGTTTCGATAGCGTCAAACGCCGGATGGAAAAGCTAGTGGAGGTAAACGACATCGTTCTTTACGACGATTTCGCCCACCACCCGACAGCTATCGCGACGACCCTCGCCGGGTTGAGAGCACAGATAGGTGACGCCCAATTGATCGCGGTGATCGAGCCGCGGTCCAATACGATGCGGCTGGGCAGCCACATGTCCGCACTGCCGGGCAGCGTGGCCGAGGCTTCTGAGGTGATCTGGTATCAACCTGAGGGGTTGGACTGGTCATTGGGTGGGGTCGTCGAGCACAGCAGCGTTCCCTCCCGCGTAGAAACAAATGTCGATCGGATCATAGAGCAGGTGGTAGCCCGCGCTGCCCCAGGAGCACGAATCGTTATCATGAGTAACGGTGGCTTTGCGGGCATACATCAGCGCATGGCTCGGGCCCTGGAGGCTAAGCATGGCTGAGCAAAGGGTCACTCTTGCAGTCACTGGCGCGTCGGGGGCTCAGTACGCGTTACGCTTACTCGAATGCCTGGTAAACGCGGACGTCGAAGTGTTTTTTTTGATTTCCCAAGCTGCGCAATTGGTGGTGGCAACGGAAACAGACGTCAATCTGCCCCCCAAGCCGCAGGCACTTGAACTCTTTCTGACTGACCGCTTCGCCGCCAAGTCTGGACAGATTCGCGTGTTCGGCAAGCAGGACTGGATGGCACCGGTGGCGTCGGGTTCCGGCGCTCCCGGTGCCATGGTGGTTTGCCCCTGTTCGACGGGCAGTCTGTCGGCAATAGCCACAGGTGCAAGTAATAACCTCATTGAGCGCGCGGCGGATGTGGCGTTAAAAGAGCGCCGGAAACTTATCCTGGTTCCCCGGGAAGCACCCTATTCGACGGTGCATCTGGAAAACATGCTTAAACTGAGTCAGATGGGCGCTATCATTCTGCCGGCAAGCCCAGGCTTCTATCACAAGCCCGCAACAGTAGACGACCTGGTCGACTTCGTTGTGGCGCGCATTCTTAATCAGCTAGGTTTGCCCCAGGAACTGCTGCCTCGCTGGGGTGAGTGAGTAACTGGAGTGAACAGGAGGAATTGCATTTGACTCGACGGATCAGAGTCCTGCTTGCGGGGGCCGGCATTTTTGCGTGCGCTACTAGCCAGGCGGAACTATCCCACAGCACCTGGTATGCCCAGACAAGTTTGTATACCCGGCATTTTTCCCCCGATCCGGAACACAATAACCGGCAGGATCTGCTAGGGCTGGAGCGGCATGATGGAAAGGGGCGTTTGATCGGGGGCGCAAGCTTTCGTAACTCCTTTGGCCAGCGGTCGACCTATGGGTACTACGGGCGGCGCTTCGATATGGATGCATCACCGGTTTTCTTCAAGCTCACTGCTGGGCTGCTGCATGGCTATCGGGGGGAATATCGACACAAGATTCCGCTCAATCACTTCGGTATTGCGCCTGCTGTCATTCCAGCTGCCGGGATTCAGCATCAGGCTTTGGCTGCGGAGGTATTGCTACTTGGCGCAGCCGCGACCATGGTCAATGTTAGCGTCCGCTTCTGAGGCTCCCGAGCCGGCAGTGGCTCGGGTTGCGGTAGTGGTCAAACGAAATACAGGCTCAGGCCTTCCGATATGAATGCTGG
>JBKBSI010000311.1:0-2595 GCA_046291745.1 Pseudomonas sp.
GTGCATGAGCTGGATACCATCCGGAATTTCATTACCGGTACGGCCCTGACCCTGGTTATAGACCTGTTCTTCGTTTTCGTTTTCCTCGCGGTGATGTGGTATTACAGCCCGACCCTGACCTGGATTGTGCTGGCAACGATTCCTGCGTATGCGCTTTTGTCTGTATTTATAACCCCGATACTGCGCCACCGGCTGAATGAGAAGTTCAAACATGGCGCGGCCAATACTGCTTTTCTGACCGAGTCCATAACCGGTATCGGCACCGTCAAGTCGATGGCAGTAGAGCCGCAAATGCGCCGCAAGCTGGAAGACCATTTGTCCAGCTATGTGCATGCTTCCTTTCGCAGCAATAACCTGAACAACGTCGCTAATCAGGTGGCCGGGCTGATCAACAAGTTGATGACCCTGGGGATTATCTGGTGGGGAGCCCATCTGGTTATGGGCGGAGAGCTTACAGTTGGCCAGTTGGTGGCCTTCAATATGCTGGCCGGGCGTGTCAGCGGCCCGGTCCTAAAGCTGGTGCAGCTCTGGCAGGACTTCCAACAGGCTGGAATCTCGATCCAGCGCCTTGGCGATATCCTCAACAGTCCGCGCGAGCCAGGCTTTAACCCCAATCGGTCGCGTCTACCTGCCCTGCAGGGCGCGGTGTCTTTCGAGCAGGTCAACTTTCGCTACAAGGCAGATGGGCAGTTGATTCTGCGCGGTGTGGATCTGCGGGTTCGGCCAGGCGAAGTGGTGGGTGTGGTTGGGCGCTCGGGGTCGGGGAAGAGCACCCTTACCAAGCTGGTACAGCGTTTGTATGTGCCTGAGTCAGGACGAGTGCTGATAGATGGTGTCGACCTTTCGATGGTCGATACAGCCTGGTTACGCCGTCAGATCGGCGTGGTTATTCAGGAAAATTTTCTTTTCAACAGAAGTATTCGGGAAAACATCGCTCTGGTAGATCCTTCGATTCCCATGGAGCGCGTGATCATGGCAGCGCGCATGTCGGGTGCTCACGAGTTCATTACCGAATTGTCCGAGGGATACGACACCCTGGTCGGCGAGCAGGGCAGTAACTTGTCTGGCGGCCAGCGACAGCGTCTGGCCATTGCCAGGGCACTACTGAACAATCCGCGCATTCTGATTTTTGACGAAGCGACCAGTGCGCTCGACTACGAATCCGAGCGCGTTATTCAGGACAATATGGCCAGGATATGCCAGGGTCGGACCGTGTTTGTCATCGCTCACAGATTGTCTACTGTGCGCCAGTGTGACCGCATTATTGTCATGGACAAGGGCAATATCGTAGAGCAAGGCACCCATGATCAGTTGATTGACCGCAACGGCTACTATGCGCGTTTGCACAGCCACCAGAGTCACAGCCCCTCCTTGAAGACTGTCGAGGCAGGTGCTCGGCAGCCCAGCCCTCCACCACCGCAGCGAGCTCCATCGAGAACTGGAACTGCTCCAGCTCCAGCGATGCGTGAGCCCGTGGCCAACCAGGCCGCTTCGGCAGTCGCAGAGGCTGACGAGGCTTGGGCCCTGAAGTTGCTTGAGGAGCTGGAAAGCGAGGACCAGCAGACTGCTCATATATCCGAACAGCACAAGCAAGCCGATATCCTTGGCCTGGTACAGGATGACAAGTCCAAGGGGCCTGAACGATGAGCACCTTTGCTGCGCTGCAGGACGCCTGGCGTAATCGGGATAAGCTCGGGGATGGTAGCCAATCCAAAGAGCTCGCCGCTTTTCTCCCGGCCTCCCTGGAAATTCAGGAAACGCCACCTAATCCGCTATACCGCTGGCTTTCTCTGAGTCTACTGGTGCTGTTCCTGTTGGCGATCATCTGGGCCTGTGTAGGCAAGGTCAATATTGTCGCCTCGGCAGAAGGCAAGATCATTCCCAGTTCCAGGGTCAAGCATATCCAGCCGCTCGAAAAGGGCGTGGTGAACGCCATTCTGGTTAACGAAGGCGAGCGGGTTTCCCAGGGGCAGCCACTGGTCGAACTGGATTCAACTACCACCAAAGCGGACAAAAATCGCCTGATCTCCGAGCTGCATAGCACGCGCATGCGGCACCTAGTCAATCTGACACTACTGGAGATGATTGAAAAGCCTGCAGGTAGCCAGGAGGATTTGAGCTTCGCGAACTTGAGCATGCCGCACCAGGACAATGTGACCGAGCATGAGCAACTGCTGCACAAGAGACTCGTCTGGCAAAAATGGCAGGAATACAGATCTCAGCAGCAATCTCTCAGCAGCGCTCTGACGCGTGTAAGGGCTGAGCAGGGGCTCACTCGTGAGGTGATAAGCAAACTCGAACAGACCATGCCGATTGTCGCCAAGCGTAGTGAAACCCTCCAGGGCCTGTTTAAAAAGTCCTATGTATCTGAAAACGAATACATGCTCGCCGAGCAGGAGCGTATCAGCCAGTTTCAGGACCTCGCAGCGGAGCGGCAGCGCCTGAAGCAACTGCAGGCATCGGAGTCCGAAGTGCGCGAGCAGATGAATACTCTTTCTGCTTTGACCAGCGCCAACTTGCTTGCAGAGATATCTGATCAGCAAAGGATGCTGGCAGTACTTGAAGAAGAGTTGATCAAGGCAACCGGCGCCAACG
>JBKBSI010000312.1:0-2482 GCA_046291745.1 Pseudomonas sp.
ACCTTAGCGGCGAGGTGCTGGACATGCGTCTAACGCCGGGCACGGAAATGGTGGTGATCGACGGTCTGCAACGGGTGGTGGCCTATCCTCAATTGGAACGCATTATTGTCGGGGCTCCCGACCAGGTGCGGCTGGCACATTTGGATGAACTGGGTATCGAGGCGCTGGATACCCTGGTAAAGGCCGACCTGCCGGGTGGCGGTGTGCAGCCTTTCGATGTGGCTGCGCAGACCTGGTATGGGCTGAGTTTGCCGCTGTCCCGGCTCAGCGCCAGCGACGCGCGCATTTTGCTGGCGATCCCGGCACAGGAACTGCTGGCCGGTGCCAGGCAAGCTGTGCTGGAGCGCAGTCTCTGGGTTCTGTTCCTGGCTGCGGTGGTGGTGTTGGCGGGTTGGGCGTTAGGGGCACGTATCGGCGCGCCGCTGAAAGCCCTGACCGACCAACTGCAAGCACTTTCAGATTTTGACTTCAGCCGCCCGCCAGGAGTGCGTTCCAAAATCAGTGAAGTTAACCGATTGGCCGCAGTGATGGTTGATATGGCGCGGACAATCGACAACTTTCAGGCCATTACCTTGAGTCTGAGCCGTGAGCCGCGATTGGAGCACATGCTCGAAGTGGTTCTGGTTCACCTGGTCAGAATCGCAGCAGGCTGCAGGGCTGTGGTCTACCTGTGTAGTGATGATGTCAAGCAGTTGCAGCGGGCTGCGGAAGTGAACGGCGGCCACTATCCGCAACTGCTGCCAGTAGATGAGGCAATATTGCAACAGCAGCCCCAACGTGCTCTGGAGTCGCTGTTGGAGGCCGACCGTCAAGCCCTTTCGCTGGTGCTGCATGATCGGCGCGGTGTTTTGCTTGGGGTGGTAATGATCGAGTTGCAGGACGACTTGCACGCTAAAGAGGTCGCCAGTTTACGGCGCTTTCTGCAGGGGCTGGCGGGTTCTCTGGCGGTAGCCATTGAGACACGGCAGCTATTCGAAGGCCAGCAACGCTTGCTTGAGGCGGTCATCAAATTGCTGGCGGATGCGATTGACGCCAAGTCTCCCTACACCGCTGGACACTGTGAGCGAGTGCCACAGTTGGCGGAAATGCTTCTGGACAAGGCAGTTGCCCAGTCACAGGGGCCCTTTGCCGATTTCCGCATGGACGAGGATGAGCGCTATGCCTTCCACATCGCCGCCTGGATGCATGATTGCGGCAAAATCACCAGTCCCGAGTACGTAGTAGATAAGGCGACCAAGCTGGAAACGCTTTATAACCGGTTGCATGAAGTGCGCATGCGCTTTGAAGTGCTTTGGCGTGATGCCCGGATAGTCTATCTCCAGGCATTGGCCGCAGGCGATGAAGCAGATCAGGCTGAGGCCCGTCTGCAGCAGCGCCAGCAGCAGTTGCAGACGGACTTTGCCCTGGTGGCCCGGGTCAATCTGGGCTCCGAGAGCGTGTCGGATGCGGACCTGCAGGCCTTGCAGCGCATCGCCGAGGAGACCTGGCTACGGCATTTTGATGACCGTATTGGCCTGTCAGTGGAAGAGCAGATGCGTTTGGCCGACGAGCCTGAGCCAAGTCTGCCGACACAAGAGTATCTGCTGGCTGATCGGCCCCGACATATCCTGCCCTGGGGCGAGCGGAAGCCGCCAGTGGAGACGGACGATCCGCGCAATATATGGGGCTTCGATATGCGCCTGCCGGATAACTCGATGAACCTCGGCGAGCTTCATAACCTGAGTACCCGCCGGGGTACCTTGACCGCTGAGGAACGTTTCAAGATCAATGACCACATAGTACAGACCCTGATCATGCTCAGCGCGCTACCCTTCCCCCGCGCACTGCGCAAGGTGCCGGACATCGCCGCGAACCATCATGAGCGTCTGGACGGCGCCGGTTATCCACGGGGTTTGGCTGCAAGTGAGCTGGGTACGCCCGACAGAATTCTGGCAATTGCCGATATTTTCGAAGCTTTGACGGCGGCTGACCGGCCCTACAAGGAGCCCAAGACCCTGTCTGAATCCGTCAACATACTGTGCCGGATGGCAAGGGAGGGACATGTTGACGCCCAGCTTCTTGCGCTGTTTCTCGAGTCTGGCGTTTATCTTGAGTACGGTAGGGCTTTCCTGCGACCGGAACAGCTTGACGAGGTGGATGTGCGCACTCATGTGCGCACACTACTTCCCGGGTCAGAGCCGGGTTAGTACCAGACCCAGGGTGATCAGGCTCACGGCCAAAGCGGCGATGCTGATAACCAGGCATAGCTTCACCTGACTACCTTCAGGTTTTTCGGCTGTGCGGGAGGGCTGCAGTGAGTTATCCAGAACAGTGTTGGCGGGCGCTGATGCCCTGGTTTCTACCGGGGGTATGGTTGGGTCCGGAACACCCTGGAGCAACTGCATTACCCGTTCGACCAGGTGGTGGTCGAAACGATAGGGATCAAAGTGATCAAAGCCGTGCTCGACCAGTAGCTTCTGCATATGCTGATCAATCGGTACGT
>JBKBSI010000313.1:0-2445 GCA_046291745.1 Pseudomonas sp.
GATATCGGCGAACGCCGCGCCGCCCTCGGTTACGAGATTGACGGTGTGGTGTTCAAGGTCAACCAGTTGGCCTACCAGCGCGAGCTGGGTTTCCGTGCCCGCGAACCGCGCTGGGCCATCGCGCATAAATTCCCGGCGATGGAAGAAATGACCGAGCTGCTGGACGTCGAATTCCAGGTCGGCCGCACCGGCGCGGTGACCCCGGTAGCGCGTTTGCGCCCGGTGCAGGTCGCAGGTGTCACCGTATCCAACGCCACCCTGCACAATATGGACGAAGTCGCGCGTCTGGGCCTGATGATCGGCGACAGCGTCATCATCCGCCGCGCTGGCGATGTTATTCCGCAGGTCATGCAGGTAGTCACCGAGCGCCGTCCAGCGGACGCCCGCCCGGTAGCGATCCCCGAGCACTGCCCGGTCTGCGGTTCAGCGGTGGAGCGCACACAATTGGTCAAGCGCGGCAAGGGCCGTGAGGTGCTCAGCGAAGGGGCTGTGTATCGCTGTGTGGGGCGTCTGACCTGCCAGGCTCAGTTGAAGCAGGCGATCATCCACTTCGTCTCGCGCCGCGCCCTGGATATCGACGGTCTGGGCGAGAAGAGTGTCGAGCAACTGGTCGACACTGGCCTGGTCGGTTCCCCGGCAGATCTCTATCTGCTGACCTACGAGCAGGTAGTGGCGCTGGAAGGTTTTGCCGAGCTGTCGAGTAAGAACCTGCTCGGCGCCATTCAGGACAGCAAGACCCCAACCCTGGCGCGCTTTATCTACGCCCTTGGCATCCCCGATGTGGGTGAGGAAACCGCCAAGCTGCTGGCGCGCTCGCTGGGCTCGTTGGAGCGCATCAGCCAGGCCCTGCCCGAGGTGCTGGTGTACCTGCCGGATGTCGGTGCCGAGGTAGCCCACGAGATTCATTCTTTCTTCGCCGATGAGCACAACCAGACGGTGATCAGGCAACTACTCGAGCGAGGTCTGCAATTGCAGGAGGAGGGCGAGTTGGCCCCTGAGTATGCAGCCAGCATCAGTCTCGCCGAGTTTATCGCGCGGCTGGATATACCCTTCGTTGCGCGCACCGGTGCCGAACGCCTGGCTGAACGCTTTGGTAGCCTGCAGGCCATCATCGACGCCGAGTGGCTGGACCTCAAGCAGGTTGAACGCTTTACCGAGAAGGCCCAGAAAAGCCTGCGCGAGTACTTCCAGAATCCGGCGCAGCGCCGGCGTGCCGAGACCATCGAAGCCCAGCTCAAGGCCTTCGGCATGCATTGGGATAGCCCGAAAGCGGCGCAGGTCGAAAGCATGCCGCTGAGTGGTCAGACCTGGGTGCTGACCGGCGGGCTGGAAGCCTTCTCCCGCGATGTGGCCAAGGACCACCTGGAAAGCCTCGGCGCCAAGGTTTCCGGCAGCGTCTCGGCGAAAACCCATTGCGTGGTCGCTGGCCCGGGCGCTGGCAGCAAGCTGGCCAAGGCCGAGCAGTTGGGCGTCAAGGTCATGGACGAACAGGGACTGCTGGATCTGCTCAAGGCCCAGGGTATCGAGCCGTGATCGAGCCCGTGCTGCCGAGCATTATCCTTGCGCCCATGGAGGGACTGGTCGACCCGCCGATGCGCGATGTACTGACCCGCATTGGCGGTATCGACCGTTGTGTCAGTGAATTCATGCGGGTAACCGACACCGCGCTGAATCGCGCCACAGTGCAGCGCTTTATCCCGGAAATGGACCACGGCTGGAAAACCCGCAGTGGCGTACCGGTGCATCCCCAGCTATTGGGTTCCGACCCGCACTGGCTCGGCGTAAATGCCGCACAACTGGCCGACTGGGGCGCCCCGGCGGTGGACCTGAACTTCGGCTGCCCGGCCAAGACCGTCAACCGCCACGGTGGCGGCGCCAGTCTGCTGCGTGAGCCCGAGGTATTGGCGCGGATCGTCGCCACAGTGCGTAGCGCCACCCCTGCGCATATACCGGTCACGGCAAAGATGCGCTTGGGCTACAGCGACACCAGCCTGACCCTGGAATGCGCCCAGGCGCTGGCAGAATCAGGCGCTGCAGAAATTGCCGTGCACGCCCGCACCAAGGTCGAAGGCTACAAGCCGCCGGCGCACTGGGAATGGATTGCGCGCATTCGCGAGGCAGTCAAGGTGCCGATCATTGCCAATGGCGAGGTCTGGGATCAGGACGACTATCAGCGTATTCGCCAGCTCAGTGGCTGCTCGGCGGTAATGATCGGCCGCGGCCTGGTGGTGCAGCCTGATCTGGCGCTGCGGATAAGTCTTCAGCAAGCAGGCCAGACAATCGATCCGATGGCCTGGCAGGCACTGCTGCCCTGGATCGCCGACTTCTTCACCCAGACCCGCGCACGCATGATTGACCGCCATTCGCCCGGCCGGATCAAACAATGGCTAAGCCTGATGACCCGCACCTATCCCCAGGCCCGGGATTTGTTTGATCAGCTGCGGC
>JBKBSI010000314.1:0-2183 GCA_046291745.1 Pseudomonas sp.
TGGCTGGGGGGGGAGGCCGCGGCATGCGTGCAGTGCTGGATAGCGCCGAACTGGAAGACGCCTTTGCCCGTTGCAGCTCGGAAGCCCAGGCTGCATTTGGCAGCGACGAGCTCTACGTGGAGCGCCTGATCCGTCGAGCCCGGCATATCGAAGTGCAGATCATTGGCGATGGCCAGCAGGTCAGCCACCTGTGGGAACGCGAATGCACACTCCAGCGGCGCAACCAGAAGCTGCTGGAAATTGCCCCGGCTCCCGGGCTGGAACCGGCAATACGCCAATGCATGCTGGATGCCGCTATCAAGTTGACCAGCGCCGTGGCTTACCGCGGGCTCTGTACCGTGGAGTTTCTGCTGGATGAGGACACTGGCGACTTTGTCTTCATGGAAGCCAACCCGCGTATTCAGGTCGAGCACACCGTCACCGAAGCAGTCACCGGTATCGACCTGGCGCAAACACAGATACGCCTGGCCGCTGGCGCCAGCCTGCAACAGTTGGGTCTTACCCAGGAGCAGATCCCCGCTGCCCAGGGCCATGCGGTACAACTGCGCGTCAACCTGGAAAGCATGGGCAGCGACGGCAGCGCCAAACCCGCAGGCGGCACCCTCAGCGCCTATGAGCCGCCCAGCGGACCCGGCGTGCGGGTGGATGGTTACGGTTACAGTGGCTACACCACCAGCCCGAGCTTCGACTCGCTGCTGGCCAAGCTGATTGTTCAGGCCAATGCCGACTATCCAGCGGTGCTGCGCCGGGCCTATCGCGCACTCTGCGAATTCCGGCTGGAAGGGGTCAGCAGCAACCTGCATTTCCTGCAGAATCTGCTGGCTCACCCGCAGGTGCAGAGCAATCAGGTGACCACCGGTTTTATCGAAAGTCATGCGGCGGAACTGATCGCCGCCCGCAGCGGTGACCAACGCGCCCATCCGCATCTGTATTTCCAGCACAGCGGGCAGACGCAGACGGCGCAAGCGGCTGCAATTGATGCACCACCCGGTACCGAGCCGCTGAACGCGCCCGTACAGGGCGTGCTGGTCAGCCTCGACGTGCAACCCGGCGACAGCATTGCCGCCGGGCAGCAGGTGGCAGTGATGGAAGCGATGAAGATGGAGTTCGTGGTCAAGGCCGAGCGCAGCGGTATCGTCCGGGCACTGGCCTGCAGCCCGGGCGACAACCTGTTTGAAGGCAACCCGCTGCTGTTCCTCGAGCCCGCTGACGTGCAAGGCGGCGCTGCGCTGAATGAGGAACAGGTCGATATCGCGCATATCCGCGCCGACCTCGGCGAACTGCTGGAACTACACGCCAACCTGACTGACGAGCGCCGCCCGGATGCCGTGGCCCGACGCCGCAAGACCGGGCAGCGTACTGCAAGAGAGAACCTCGCCGACCTGCTCGACGACGACAGCTTTATGGAATACGGCGGTCTGGCACTGGCCGCCCAGCGTAGTCGGCGTAGCCACGAAGACCTGCTGAAAATGAGTCCAGCAGACGGGCTGATTACCGGCATAGGTACTGTCAACGCCGAGCTGTTCGGCGCCGAGGCCGCACGCTGCATGGCAATGAGTTACGACTACACGGTATTCGCTGGCACCCAGGGCGCGATGAACCACAAGAAAACCGATCGCATGCTGGAACTGGCCGAGCAGTGGCGCCTGCCGCTGGTGTTCTTTACCGAAGGCGGTGGCGGTCGTCCCGGCGATATCGACAAGGTTGGTGTAGCCGGGCTGGACTGCACCACCTTTATGCGCATGGCCCGCCTGAGCGGCCAGGTACCCCTGATCGGTGTGGTATCCGGCCGCTGCTTTGCCGGCAACGCGGCCTTGCTCGGCTGCTGCGATGTGATCATCGCCACTGAAAACGCCACCGTTGGCATGGCTGGTCCGGCGATGATCGAAGGCGGCGGCCTGGGCAGCTATACCCCCGAGCAGGTCGGCCCAACCAGCATGCATGGTCCCAATGGCGTGATTGACGTACTGGTCAAGGACGAGGCCGAAGCCACCCGGGTAGCCAAACAGTATCTGGCCTATTTCCAAGGGGACTTGCCCGGCGGCGATTGTGCTGACCAGCGCAAGCTGCGCCATCTGATTCCGGAAAACCGCCTGCGGGTCTACGACATCCGCGAGGTTATCGAGACGCTGGCGGATACCGGCTCGGTGCTGGAGCTGCGGCGGCAATTTGCGCCGGGGCTG
>JBKBSI010000314.1:2193-2432 GCA_046291745.1 Pseudomonas sp.
ATCAACGGCAAGGTTTTTGGCCTGATCGCCAACAACCCCATGCACCTGGGCGGCGCCATTGATGCCGTGGCCGGCGACAAGGCCGCGCGCTTCATGCAGCTATGCCAGGCCCACGGTTTGCCGATAGTGTCGCTATGCGATACCCCCGGCTTTATGGTCGGGCCGGACTCCGAACGCCAGGCAACGGTACGCCATGTATCGCGCATGTTCGTTACCGCAGCCAGCCTGAAAGTGCCGTT
>JBKBSI010000315.1:0-2398 GCA_046291745.1 Pseudomonas sp.
CTGCAGCTCCCCGCCGTACAGCGACTTTTCATGTTCGCCCAGGCGCAGGAGCACACCCCAGCCGCCTGGACCCGGGTTACCCTTGCAGGCACCGTCAGTGAAAATCTCGATCTTATGCGTCATTACTTGTTCCGTTTCTTTTCTGCGCCCGTCGACTGCTCGCGGCCAGGGGCGGCAAGTGCAAGGCAGGGAAGGCTCGGGCACTTTGTTTGCGCGGCGTCACGCCAAACATCTGGCGCCTCGCCACCATGCAATAAAAGCCTCCGCCCGGCAGGTTGTGCCGCTCGCCCAGGCGTTCCAGAGGGGCCAGGCGATCCAGCCAGCGCTGATTCTTGAGCGGCGGACGATAGCACCCATTCATGCGTTTCTCCACTGCAAAGCCCAGCAGCTCAAGCCAGTCGGCGAGCCGCGAGGGACTGACGAATCCAGCTTCGCTCAGCCAGCTCCGGCCGATAAAATGACTCAGCCCCCAGTTACTCCAGGGATTGAAGCCGACAATCACAATATGCCCACCCGCACGTACCGCCTGGCTCGCTTCGCGCAGCAAGGTGCGCGGCGACAGACACAGATCAAGACCGTGATGCAGCACCACCACATCCAGCGACTGGGGGGCGAAGGGCCACTGACTTTCGGTCAACGGAATCGCCGGCGGCTCGCCGAGCAGATCGAAATACCAGCGATTGCGCACGACTGACTGATCCCCATCCAGCAACTCCGGGGCAAGCCCGTATTGCACCAGATGTTGGCCGAAACAACCCTGTAAGCTCTCCTCTAGCGCCGTTCGCTGTGCCTGCAGCAACATCTTTCCGGCAGGCGTATGCAGCCATTCGCGGGCCAGCCGCAGCAACTGCATAAGGTCAGTCTGACTAATCGAGCCAGTACGATCATCGTCGAGCATCGGTTCTCCGTGGCGACTGCGGGGAGGAATTGCGCACGCCGCCCTTGCGCCTGATAAGATGAAACCATATTCCTTTTCCGGCGCCAAAGACATGGTCGAATTCATAGCACTGCCCGCTTTTCAGGACAATTATATCTGGCTGATAGCAGACTCCCAGCGGCAACAGGTGGCTGTAGTGGATCCCGGCGACGCCGTACCTGTCATCACCTGGCTGGGACGACACCCCGAGTACCGGCTGACGCATATACTGATTACCCATCATCACCGTGACCATACCGGCGGACTCGCCACCCTGAAGGCCGCCACCGACTGCAAGGCCTGGGGGCCGGGAACTGAGAATATTGCCGGGCTGGACCGTACCCTGGGTGACGGCGACAGCCTCTCGCTCTTTGGTCTGAACCTGCAGGTCATCGAAGTGCCGGGCCACACTCTGGGCCATATCGCCTATTATTGTGCCGCCGGAGCTGACCCTTGGCTGCTCAGCGGTGACACACTCTTTGCTGGTGGCTGCGGAAGGCTGTTCGAAGGCACCCCAGAACAGATGCACAGCTCGTTGCTCAAGCTTGCCGCGCTACCAGAGAACACCCGTGTGTATTGCGCCCACGAGTACACCCTGGCCAATCTGCGCTTCGCCCATGCGGTGGAGCCGGACAATGCGGATATTCGCGTACGCATGGAAGTAGTCGAAGGCCTGCGCGCGGCCGGGCGTATGACCCTACCCAGCAGTATTGGTCTGGAGAAGCAGACCAACCCATTCCTGCGCGCCGAGCAACCCGCAGTAGTGGCTGCCGCCACAACCCAATCAGCTCAGCCCACCCAGTCCGGTGTGCAGACCTTCGCCGCCATCCGGGCCTGGAAGGATCGCTTCTGAAAGCTGGGCAATAGTTCCTTGACCCGTGCCCGGTGACTTCCTAGAATCGAGCCACTTTTTGCACGGAACAGCTCATGCGCTTTACTGCTCCCTTTTCCAAAATGCCCTTCAGAGGCGCACTCATTCTGCTGCTGACAACCCTGCTTGTCGCCTGTCAGAGCTCCCCACCATCCAGCCATAGCAAGCTGGGCCAACGCGCCGACGGCAGCTACTCGGCAAAGCCCCGGGAAACCATCATGTTGCGCAGCGCACGTGGCCCAGGGGCGGTGAAAGCTGAAGAAGTACACACACTATGGGGCCGCATCCGTCATGGCTTCATGCTTGAGCCCGGCAGTATCGACAACCCGCGTATCGACCAGCAGCGACTGTCCTTTCTTAGCCAGCCACGTTATTTCGAGCTCACCAGCGTACGCGCCGAGCGTTATCTGCACTATGTAGTGGAGCAGTTGGACGCACGGAGCATGCCGCTGGAACTCGCCCTGCTGCCCTTCGTCGAAAGCGGCTACAACCCCATGGCCTACTCGCGCAGCCATGCGGCAGGCATCTGGCAGTTCATTCCCTCTACCGGCGAATATTTCTCCCTGCGCCAGGACTGGTGGTACGACGGCCGTCGCGACATCACCGCCTCG
>JBKBSI010000316.1:0-2339 GCA_046291745.1 Pseudomonas sp.
TGATCAGTTGCCAGAGCATCGGCAGGGTGCCGACGGTATCGGTCTGCACGGCAAAGGCGAGCATGATGCCCATCTCGGCCTCTTCGCTGCCCAGACCGAGCAGATACACCAGTGTGCAGATGCCAATCAGCGTATAGGTCACATAGGGTTTGCGGTGGCTTTTTACGTTGTATTCGACCGGCATCTGGGTAAGAAACTGGAACAGCCAGGAGCGCCAGCTGACGCGCTGGTTGAGGGCCTGCATGGCGCCAATGATCTGTGGCGAGTGCAGTACTTGCTCGACTTCGTCATGGTCGACCCAGACCCCTTCACAACGACTGCAGCGGTCAATCTCGACGCTGTAATCGGCCAGCAGGTGGTGGTGCTCCATGGGAATGTTGCAGTTGCGGCATTGACGATCGCTGGGGCCCATGTGGTCGCCTAGGTGCGAAGCATGGCAGTGTTCGTCGATGTCCGGATGAAAGTCACTGATGGCGGTATTCAGCTCACCATCTTCGAACCAGAAGCCTTCGCAACTGGTGCACTGGTAGACATGTTGTTCCTGGAAGGGAACTTCGCGCAGGCTGGGGGTGCGGCATAGGGGGCAGTTGTTGTGATAGCGCGGCATAAGCGTTTACGGCGTCCTTGCAGTCTGGTGTTCAGCGGGGTGTATTGGCTCCAATGGGGTAAATGATGCGACATTGCGCGGGTGAAGGCCAGCAGCAACTGGCAGCGTCTTTCCTTGCGCTACGCCGGACCGCCGCTGGCTGGCGAAATTTCAGTTTGCTTCTCGCGGAAACACCCTACGCTCGGCCTGGCTGATTGCCTGGTCATTGATACTGGCTTCGCGGCGCTGCATCAGGCCGTTTTCGGCAAACTCCCACTGCTCGTTGCCGTACGAGCGGTACCACTGGCCCTGGTCATCATGCCATTCATATTCGAAGCGCACGGAAATACGCGTCTCGGTAAAGGCCCACAGCTCCTTGTGCAGGCAGTAGTCGAGCTCCTTTTGCCATTTGCGCGTCAGAAAGGCTTCGATCTCGGCCCTGCCGTTGAGAAACTCCGTGCGGTTGCGCCAGCTTGAATCAGGGGTGTAGGCCAGTGCCACCCGGGCCGGGTCGCGACTGTTCCAGGCGTCCTCGGCCATTTGTACCTTGAGGCGTGCGCTATCCTGGTCAAAGGGTGGCAGTGGTGGTTTGTTTTGCATTGCTGACTTCTCTGCGGAATAAAGGGGGCGGGGCCGCAGTCGCAGCCCCGCCAGGGCGCTGATTACCAAGTGCGATAAGGCAGGAATTTCCCGTTCAGGGTAATCAGCACCCGGTCACCCTTGGGGTCTTCCAGCTTGTCTATGTCCATGGAGAAGTCGATGGCGCTCATGATGCCGTCGCCGAACTTTTCGTGGATCAGGCTTTTGATCGTCTCGCCGTAAACACCGATCATTTCGTAGAAACGATAAATCAGTGGGTCGGTGGGGACGGCCTTGTCCCAGGTTTTCATCGGGCACTTCTGCAGCGCGAGCAGCACGTCATTGTCGAGCTTGAGCAGCTCGCACAGGCGCTGGGCCTTGTCGGCGGGCATGCTGTTCATACCCAGGCAGGCGGAGGTGGTCCACACCGGAGACATCTCCAGGGCGGCGCCAATATCCTCCCAGGACAGGCCCAGGTGTTCCTTTGCGGCAATGATGGTGGCGGTAGTCGGGTTCATGGTCGTGCTCCTTCAGGCGTGTTCGGGGGTAGGGGTGGTGGTACGGGTGTCGGGCACGCGGGTGGGGACGTTGTCGTCCGCACTGGCATGCTCGCCACCGGAGCGGTTGATCAGAAAGTCGACCAGGTAATTGCGTGTCTGGTAGTACTTCTGATCCTGGAAAATGGTAGTGCGCAGGCGCGGCCGGGGAATGTCCACCTGGACCATTTCGGCAATGCGCGCATTTGGGCCGTTGCTCATCAGAAAGATTCGGTCGGCGAGCAGAATGGCCTCGTCGACGTCGTGGGTAATCATGAATACGGTTTGCCGGGTTTCGCTCCAGACCTTGACCAGCTCGTCCTGAATCACGCCGCGGGTCAGGGCGTCGAGCGCGCCAAAGGGTTCGTCGAGCAGCAGCAGCGAGGGCTGGGTGGCAAAGGCGCGGGCGATACTGACGCGCTGGCGCATGCCGCCAGACAGTTGCGCTGGCTTGCGGTGCAGCGCCTGATCCAGCCCAACCAGCGACAGATATTTGCGGCTATGCTCTTCGACCTGCGCCTTGCTCCATTGCGGCCAGCGTGCGCGCACGCCGAAGATCACGTTTTTCAATGCCGAGAGCCAGGGCATCAAGCTGTAGTTCTGGAATACCACGCCGCGCTCCAGGCTGGGTCCGGTGA
>JBKBSI010000317.1:0-2292 GCA_046291745.1 Pseudomonas sp.
TATGTGAGCTATATGGTTGGAGCAATGCCCTTCTCCTTCCCTCTTCAATGATAGATTTTCCCGAACCATGGTATCGAGGGGCTCGCATCAGCGATCAGCAGATGATTCGTACTGAACTTGCGGACAGACAAAGGAAGGAGATTTTTGAGCGCAGCGCCAGCCTAGCAGGATTCGACAGAAGTATAGTTGGCTGGGTAGTCATGGGCGCTGTACTGGCTGTAGCCGTGGCTGGAGGATTGATCCTGGCTACCTGGTACTGAGCACGCGCAGGGCATATCTGACGCGTGCAAAATATGAAGCAAGTGGGGCGTTCTCAACCAAAACCTATCCCCCCTGCAACACCCTCTGCCCGCGCCGCTCCGTGATATATCCCCATATATGCCGACCGGGGAATACTGAGCGCCAGGTCAGGGCCAGAGCGCCGCGAAGGGTCAGGGAGCGTTTGCCGTCGGCGTCCACCTCAGGATGCAGCAAACCCTTGGCCACCAGGGCGTCGGACTCGCGCCGCAGAAAATCTTCCGCTTCGGCAAAGCCCTGATCCAGCGGGTAGTCAATCGGTTGCAGCGATCCTTTCAGATTCTGGCGTATCTGTATTTGCAGCGACAGTAGTTCGCTGACATCAATAACCCCGGGGAATCGAAAGCTCTGCTTTACCGGCAGATCCGGGTAGGCCTCTGGGCGCGTTGAGTTGGATACGTCCAGTATGCTGCCGTCGCTGTACTTCTGGGAGAGCTCACAATAGGTCAGAGCCGGTATGTTGGCAGCCGTGATGCTGACGACCATGCTGGCCACTTTGCTACCCGAGTGCCAATAGAGTCTGAAGTAAGTATCGGTATGAGTGTCGTGCAGCGATGAGGAGCCCACCACGTCAAACCCCAGCTCCCGAATGTCCTCGTCGTAGTAGAGAAACTCCTCCGTCCACTGCTCGGCAAATTCCTCGTCATCGATGGGTTCAAAGCGTACATCAGTGGGGATTTTCTGGGTTTTCCAGACGATAAAGGGGCCGATCAGGTTCATGAACAGCGGGATCCCAAAAACCAGTCCGACCAGCACCAGCAGCACGGTATTGAGCATACTATTCCCTATATGCAGTGATTTAAGTCCACCGCAAATATATCAAGGGTGCGCCCTTGGCTAGCTACCGATTGTCTGCTCCTGGCTACAATTGGTCGCTTTACTGGCAGCCAACAACAAAACACCCGCGCGGCCAGCTAGCCACGCGGGTGTTTTGCAGTACGCCTTGCTACAGCAGCTTAGATATAAAACGCTTCCAGCGGCGGGAAGCCGTTGAACTCGATGGCGCTGTAGCTGGTGGTATAGGCACCGGTAGAGAGCCAGTACATGCGGTCGCCGATGGCCAGGTTCAGCGGCAGGCCGTACTTGTAGCTTTCATACATGATGTCGGCGCTATCGCAGGTTGGGCCGGCAATGACGACGTCTTCCAATTCACCCTGCTTCTCGGTGTAGATCGGGAATTTGATCGATTCATCCATGGTTTCGATAAGGCCGGAGAACTTGCCCACATCGGTATACACCCAGCGCTCCAGCGCGGTGTGTGATTTGCGTGAAACCAGCACCACTTCACTGACCAGAATCCCTGCGTTGGCGATCAGCGAGCGACCTGGCTCAAGGATGATCTCGGGCAGTTCATCGCCGAAATCTTCCTGCAGGAAGCGGGTGATCTCCTCGGCGTAGGTGGTCATGGTGTTGGTCTTGGTGATGTAGTTGGCCGGGAAGCCGCCGCCCATATTGATCATCTTCAGGGTAATGCCGTCTTCTTCCTTCAGCCGCTCGAAGATCACCTTGACCTTGGCGATAGCCGCATCCCAGGCGCCGATATCACGCTGCTGCGAACCCACATGGAAAGAGATACCGTAGGGATCCAGGCCCAGCTCGCGGGCCAGCACCAGCAGGTCCATGGCCATGTCGGTCTGGCAACCGAACTTGCGCGACAGCGGCCAGTCGGCAGTAGTGGAGCCTTCGGTCAGAATGCGTACATAGATCTTCGAGCCCGGCGCGGCCTTGGCAATGTTGCGCAGGTCGGCTTCTGAGTCGGTTGCGTACAGGCGCACGCCCTTCTCATAAAAAGCACGGATGTGCTTGGACTTCTTGATGGTGTTGCCAAAGCTGATCTGCTCGGGCTTTACACCCAGGGCCATGACCTTTTCCAGCTCATAGATGGAGGCGATGTCGAAATTGGCACCCTTGTCCTTGAGCAGGCCGAGCACTTCATTGGACGGGTTGGCCTTGACCGCATAATAGATTTTGCCGAAGGGAAAGCCCTCGACCAGT
>JBKBSI010000318.1:0-2274 GCA_046291745.1 Pseudomonas sp.
TGTTTGTGATTACGCGGCCTGGGCCAGTCAGCGCCTGGACGCGCCACTGACCTTTCTGCATGTGCTCGACCACTCCCAGTATCCGACCGAGAGTAATCTGTCCGGTAATATTGGTCTGGGTAGTCGTGAGCATCTGTTGGCCGAGCTCGCAGAACTGGACGAAAAGCGCGGCAAGCTGATGCGCGAACAGGGCCGCCTGATGCTCGAAGCGGCGGTGGCCCGAGCCCAGGCTGACGGCGTGGCTGAGCCAGTAGTGCGTCAGCGCCATGGTGACCTGGTTGAAACCCTGGCCGAACTGGAGCAGGACATACGCTTGCTGGTTATTGGGCGTGAGGGCGAGGAGGGCGACTCGGTTGGTGGCCATGTTGGTAGCCATCTGGAAAGCGTGATTCGCACCATGCACCGGCCCATCCTGGTTACTGCGGGTGCCTTTCGTGATCCCAAAAGCGTGATGCTGGCCTTCGACAATGGCCCGAGCACACGCAAAGGCGTAGAAATGATCTCTGCCAGCCCGCTGTTTAACGGGCTACCTATTCACCTGGTGATGGTCGGCGCTGATACCAACGATGCCTGGGAGGCAATCAACAGCGCCAAGCAGCGGCTGGAAAAGGCCGGTCATCAGGTCGAGGCCAGCATCCGCGCTGGTGATGTTGAAGATGTACTGCTGGGTTATGAAGAGGAGCATGATATCGACATGATCGTCATGGGTGCCTATGGTCATTCGCGTATTCGCCAGTTCTTTGTTGGCAGTACCACGACCAATATCCTTACTCGCACCCAGCGTCCGCTGTTGCTGTTGCGCTGATACTGGCCATGCAGCCCGCTCTGAAAGACGAACTGCGCGCCTTGCTGATCAAGTTGATTGGCGAGCTGGAGCGCCAGGCTGGTGGTCAGCAGGCACGCAGCGAGGCAGTGGAGCTGGATCAGGCCAAGGTTGGCAGGTTGTCGCGCATGGATGCGCTGCAGCAGCAGGCCATGCAGGATGCCACCCAGATTCGGGTGGCGGCTCAGCTTCAACGTCTAAGCCAGGCCTTGAAACGCATTGACGAGGATGACTATGGGCTTTGTATCGAATGTGATGAGCCCATCGCACCTGGACGTTTGAAAGTAGATCCGGCCGCTACGCACTGCATTGTTTGCGCCTCGGCTGGTCAGAATTCAGCTAGATAACGTATTGAGAGGGGCTCGGAATTCTTTGCCTACGCCACCATAGCGCTTTTAACACTGTCGGTTTGCTAGATGTTCAAGGCGCCGACTTTGCCGCGTACCCAGGTTTACGTGGCGTTATGGCGTGTGGCAGTCAGTTGAATCAATAGTTTTCCGGGTTACCCTTTTTGCCGCACTCCTCGATATTGAAGTCGATCAGGAGTACATGTGCATGACCTCTTCCATCTCTCCCCAGCCTACACCATCCGCGTTGAACGATTCCTCTTTGCATCGCATGGTAGAAAGCATGCTGAGCAAGGCTGGCATATCCATCAATGGTGACCAGCCCTGGGACATGCGACTCAACCGTCCGGGTGTGCCTGAGCGAGCCATGTCTCGCGGTAATCTGGGGCTTGGCGAGGCTTATATGGACGGCGACTGGGACTGTCAGGCGCTCGACGAATTCTTTTGCAGATTGCTCGGCGCCAGGCTGGATCAGGAGGTTCAACCGCTGCGCCTGGTCATTCACAGCCTGCGAGTGCGTCTGTTGAACTTGCAGACGATGAAGCGCAGCTGGCAGGTTGGGGAGCAGCATTACGACCTGGGTAATGATTTTTATGCAGCCATGCTGGATTCCCGCATGACTTATACCTGTGGCTATTGGGCCAATGCAGAGAATTTGCAGCAGGCTCAGGACGCGAAGCTGGACCTGATTTGCCGTAAACTGGGACTGCAGCCCGGTATGCGACTGCTGGATATCGGTTGTGGCTGGGGTAGTCTGATGAGCTATGCGGCAGAGCACTATGGCGTAGAGTGCGTTGGGGTAACCATCTCCCGGGAGCAGGTAGCCTGGGTAAAGGAGCGCTATCCCGATTTGCCGCTGGACTTTCGGATGATGGATTATCGCGAGCTGGATGAGAAGTTCGACCGGATCGCCAGCGTCGGTATGTTCGAGCATGTGGGACGCAAGAACCACCGGATCTTCATGGAGGTAGCCCATCGCTGTCTGGCGGACGATGGCCTGTTCCTGCTGCATACCATCGGCAAAAACATCAGAGGTTCAGCCCCTGATCCCTGGATAGACAAATATATATTTCCGAACGGTGACCTGCCTTCCATCGGGCAATT